>JBARIF010000629.1:0-1869 GCA_049799615.1 Terriglobales bacterium | reverse complement strand
AACTCATAACCCAAAGGTCGGTGGTTCAAATCCACCCCCCGCAACCAAAGAACTTATTGATTCATAAGGGCTTCCGATTTCAACGTCGGGAGCTTTTCTTCTTTGATTGCAGTTAAGCCGCCAAATGGCTCGGTTTGTTGAGCCTTTGCTACGGACTGCTCGATTGCTAGACCTGCTTTTCGTGCGGCTTCGACATTGCCCACCCACTCAGGCTTTCCACCATAAACGTCAAGCGTGAAAGAGCCAGTCAATGCATGGCCTGCTCTTTCCTGAATGACCTTCAGAGGGACGCAGAGTGAGTCAAGCAACGCGACGTTGAAGTGTCGGAAGGCGTGGAACCCTGCCTGCCGAATCCCGAGAGACTTGAGCAACATCCGCATCTTGCGACGACGGAATACGTTCATGTCCCACGGAGTCCCTGTGGAGGCAGAAAACAAGAATTCGTGCTGCTTTGCCTTCTGCCGTGCGATCTGTTCCCAAAGTAGTGTGATGAGCTGGGGCGAGAGCGCAAGGGTTCTCACTGCATTGTCGGTTTTCGGGTCTTGCACCTTGCCGTGCCAAACCGATTGATTGACCGTCAGACGTTCGTCGGCAATATCAATCAGCCTGATCCCTGCAAGTTCCCCTGCTCTCAAACCAGTTTCAGCGGCAAGCCAATAGAAAACCCTTTGTTCATCCCGCGAAGCCGCAACTATCGCTGCAACTTCGGTCAGAGTGAAGAATTTAGGTTTCTTTTTCGCCTTGCGCGGGAGTTTTGGTTTAGGGAGCGCAGAATCAACGTATTTCTGTGAAAGAGCAGCAGCCCATATCAGGCTGATAATCCCCCACAGATTACGAATCGTCTTCGGGTCTAGACCCTCGGAGTCCATTGCGGAAATGATCCGCTGAATATCGCCAGCGTCTATCTTCCGCATGTCCTTTGGCCCGAGTGCCTTTTCTAGCCGCCTCAAATGGCCTGTGATGCTGGATTGGGTTGAGGGCTTCGACAAAGACAAGTAGTCTCGTTCCCAAATCTTTGCGAAGCCTTCAAAGCTTGTATTTTTTCGTTCCCTGACTGGTGCCGAAAGGGAAGAGTTCACACGGTCAAGATAGGGTTGCAACAGCTTCTGAGCATCCCTCTTTCGCGTGATCGTCTCTCCCATCTTCACCGGGCATAGAACGGGCTGTTTGCGGTTACGTCTTTCAACGCCGTGGGAATCAAGAACGTACTCTGCGTACGATCCGAGCCACAACGTTTTGGACTTGTTGAGAAACACACTGCCTTTCTGAAATCTTCTACGCGACACAGAATCTCCATTCCGTGCCGTCGAATCAATCGGGAAGACTTTATCAGAAGCCCACCTGTTTTGGGGCGATTTAGGCGCATGTACAGACGCAGCAGGAGCTACGCCTTCAAACGACTGGACTTGCGGTTGTGTAAGAGCCACATGATGACCCTCCAGTCAGCCACGAAGGCTGAACCTAACGCCAGTCAAGAGCATATCGCTCAGACCCCGTTAAGCACCGTGCCCAAACAACAGGCATGGATTTTCTTTACTTCATAACCCGGCGTCGTGTTCCATCCGTCGGCCTTGCTCGGATACGCGATACGAATTCGGTTTGTCGTCCGGGTACATCTTTTTCGCTCGAATCGCAGCACTCTCTAAGAACACCTTGCATCGGTCGCCCCCATGTGAACTTCATCGGGAGAGTCACCCCCGCACTGGTACGCTTGCGTCGCTTCGAGTCGAAGCTCGAATCGCCCGTAAAGGGAATCGAAGTACAGCCCTTCCAGACCAGCTGTCTTGGCGACAGGGGGCGTCCTGTGCCTCATCGGACACTGCGTCGTTGTACTGTTTCCTCATACATCCTTTCTGGGCCGTTTTTAAC
>JBARIF010000628.1:0-8849 GCA_049799615.1 Terriglobales bacterium | reverse complement strand
CATCAAGACAAGCGTGTGGGTCGGACACTCCTGTCCGGCCCACACACGTCACGGTCATTCCAAGGGTCAAAGGCGCAGGCCTTGACGGTGGACCGCCCCCGGACCGATCATGAGCGCATGGCGGATTTTAGATTTTAGATTTTAGACTGCAGATTTCAGTTGCAGATTCAGTCTCTGGATCAGTCCAATCCGCAATCTGACATCTACAGTCCAGACCGCGACGCTCGCATGACTGACTCGAATGCGGCCCGGGCGGGCCCTCAAGCGTTGACTCCACCAATCGAAACAGCAAAAAGATTGGCTTCCCTGTCTTACAGCCTCTGCAAGCGTCCCTGACGCTGTTCATCTCCGGATGGTCTTTGCTCCATGCTCCGTTGACATGCGCTTGGTAGATGCGAAACCTCGCGGGCGGGTGGTCGCCGAGCCCCAATTTTGGGCTGAAAGCCGTAGAATTCTGTCTGGCTGCCGGTTGCATCCATGAAGATTCACATTCGCCAGGCTGTTACGGACGACATCCCCATCCTGCGCGATCTGATCGATGCCTCGGTGCGCGGATTGCAGACCCGGGAGTACACTCCGTCCCAGATCGAAAGCGCGCTGGCGACCGTCTATGGCGTGGACACGCAGCTTATCGCCGACGGAACGTATCTTGTTGCCGAAACTGAATCCGGCGCGGACGCAGCTCCGCTCATCGTCGGTTGCGGCGGCTGGAGCAAGCGGAAGACCCTTTACGGTGGCGACCAGTGGACGGGGCGCGAGGCCGCCCTGCTCGATCCGCAGCACGACGCCGCCAAGATTCGTGCGTTCTTTGTCCATCCGTCATGGGCCCGGCGGGGCATCGGGAGCATGATTCTCCAAGCCTGCGAAAACGCCGCCATCGCGGCCGGCTTCACCCGCCTCGAAATGGGGGCCACGCTCACCGGAGTGCCGCTCTACCAGGCTCGCGGCTACGTCGCGTTGGAAAATCTCGAAGTCCCGCTGGCAAACGGGGAGTCTCTGCCCATTGTGCACATGGAAAAGCAGGTGCCCAGGAGGGTCCCGTAGGATCTCGACTACGCTTGCCGGGCTGCGGGCGTCTTCACATGTTCGGGACGAAATCCCAGCCCAACCACCCGCGCCGGAATGCGCTGCAGGAACTTCCACCGCCCCAGACGCCTTACGGGCCATGGCGGCCGAAGCGGCCGGTTAGTGCTCAGCACTCTGCGGATCACATTGTTCTGCACAATTAACTGCAGCCGCTGGGTGGCGCGCGTGGGCAACATCCTTCGTTGCTGCACCGCCTCCAGGTCGCCTTCGTTCACCGTTCCCAGCCGCAGCCTTTCCCCCAGAATATTCGCTGTCGCCACCGCATCCTGAATCGCCAGGTTGATTCCTACACCACCGATGGGCGACATAGCGTGCGCTGCATCTCCGATGCATAGCAATCCGGACCGGAACCATCGCCTCAGGCGATCGACCACGACCGTGAGCAACTTGATATCCTCCCAGTCGCGCAGTTCCTCTACGCGGTTCTCGAGAAAAGGCGCCAGCCGGACCAGTTCCTGGCGGAACGCCGGCAGCCCCTGTTGCCGCAGTTCATCCGCCTTGCCTTTTGGGATGACGTAGGCAACCTGCCAATAATCCTCCCGGTCGAGGAAGACCAGGATCCTTCCGGTATCGAAGCGGCCGAAGGTTTGTCCGGGATCGGTCGGTTGGTGGCTGACCCGCATCCACAGCACATCCATGGGGGCGCCCAGGTTGAGCACGGCGAGGCCGGCACGCTCACGCACCACGGAGTGCCTTCCGTCGGCGCCAATGGTCAAGTCAGCACGGACTTCCAGCATTCCTTCCGGACTCCGCGCCCGTACACCCACCACCCTGCCGACTTCTTCGATGAGGTCGGTGACCTCTGCCTGCATCTTCAAGTGGAATGACGGATAGCGCCGCGCCTGCTCAACCATGAAATCCAGAAAATCCCACTGCGGCATTAACCCAAGGAATTTGCAGTGCGTCGGCAGGTGTGTGAAATCAGCCACCGCGAGGGTCTCGTTCCCGATCTGTCCCTTGAGTTGGCGGACTTCCTGGTGTGGACGCCGGAGAAAATCGTCCACAATGCCCAGTTCGTACATCACTTCAAGGGTGGAAGGGTGAATCGTGTCCCCACGAAAGTCGCGGAGAAAGTCGGCATGCTTCTCCAGCACCATCACGTCCACGCCCATACGGGCCAGGAGGAAGCCCAGCATCATGCCGGCAGGGCCGCCCCCCGCGATACAACAGCGTGTGCGCATGCAGACATTATGGAGAACTATCTGAGAACCGGGAACCGGAAACTGATCACGGAGCATTGGACCTTGCGGCCGGCAAGAGAGTCTCTGTAAACGGCCTTATGAAGATCAACGGGACAATGCAGCAGGAAATTAGAAGAAAAGTGATCTACCAGTGAACTTGGCCAAGCGGAAGGAACTCGATACTGGACAGAAGGAATTTAAAGGAGAAATAGAAAAGGCCGTGACATTGGTTATGCTCTAGCCGCCAGCTCCTGCGAGGAAGCATAACGGCGTGGACGCATGCACCATCACGGCCCTTGATGTGATCGCTGCTTTCGCAGTCCCTGACCCCAACTGCCCCTCGCAGGGCCGTCGGTTTTTTCGGGTCCGGTCGCCTTCCAGGTTGCCCCTTCCAGCGGATCACCCGGCCTACTTCGCACTGGCTAAGTTTTAATTTGAGCCAGCCCTTTCGGCCGTCGACGTTCGCGAAGTTAAATGCTTCTCATATAAATGTCAACGCCGTTTTTCAGTGCAATCACAACTTTCCATCCTGTGCAAATTAAAAATTGTACTTACTTGAATCAGTGATGCTTATTGCTATTCGCAATTCTTGGCGACTGGTTTTCCACAGATTATTCCACAACCGTCGCCCGGTGTTGCAGGCGCTCCAAATAAACAACTTGACGCAAAATCGGTTCTGACGCATGTTGATGAGAACGGAAAACGCTGGATGTCGGATCTCGTAGCCTACGTGGATGGCGGTTCTCTGGGAAACCCGGGGCCGTCCGGCATTGGGGTTGTGATCGAGGGCTGCGACGGAGGCACCATCCGCATCGCGCGCTGGATTGGCCGCCAGGACAACAACGTCGCCGAATATGTTGCCCTGCTCGAGGCCTTGCAATATGCCCAAAGGCTCAAAGCCAGGGCGTTGCACGTCTATTCCGACTCCCAGGTGGTGGTTCGCCAGATGCAGGGCGAGTACGCCTGCCGGAGTCCACGCCTCTATTCCCTGCACTGGATCTGCCGCAAACTGGCACGTTCCTTCAAATTCTCCATCACCCACGTGCCGCGTGAACGCAACGCCGAGGCCAACAATCTGGCCACTTCCGCGGTCCGCGAGCGCATCGCTTCGAAACTGTCCCCTACGCGACCCACGTAGGGGCGGGTGCCCTCGCCCGCCTGGCCGGGCACAGCCCGGCTCTTTTTTTTCTGTAGCCCCTGCAAGAAGCAAAGGCGAGCTTCGCTCGCCCGCCCGGACGAGGGCGTCCGGGCCTACGTGGTTTTGTGTTAACTTTTCCCTCGCATCTTACGGGGAGAACGAATGCATTTGGCCCGCCGCGCCCGGTTTTTTCTGCTTCTCCTAGTCATCCCCGCCATTTCATACGCGGCCGATAACGCCGCCACCCAGTCTCTGCACCAACTCTTCGATCAGGACTGGGAGTACCAGATGGCGCATGATCCGGTCACTGCCTCCGAACTGGGCGACCGGCGCTGGAACGACCAGTGGGGGAACCTCAGCCTGAGTTCATTGCACGAACAGTTCCAGCACGCCCGCGAGATGCTCACCCGGTTGCACGCCATCGACCGCGCCCAGCTTTCCCCGCAGGACCAGGTCAGCTACGACGTCTTCGAGTACAACACCAATGATTATCTCGAGGGCGAGCAGTACAAGTGGTATCTCGTCCGCACCGATACATTCGATGGAATCCAGACCGTCGAAGGCGTGGTCAACTCGCTGCGCTTTGAGACGGTCAAGGACTACGACGACTGGCTCGGTCGCATGCACAACTTTCCCGCCTATATGGACCAGAACATCGGACTGATGCGCGAAGGCATCAAGGACCGCATCCTGCTGCCTAAAGTCATAGGCGAAAAAGTTCTCACCCAGCTCAACGGTATGGACTGGAAGGACCCGGCCAAGCACGGCTTCTACAAGCCGTTTCTGAAAATGCCGCCGTCATTCTCAGAAGCGGACAAGGAGCGCCTCACTACAGCCGCCCGGCAAACCATCAAGAGTGATGTTCTACCTGCCTTCCAATGCTTTCGCGATTTCATGCAGAAGGAGTACGTTCCGGCGTCATTTGAGCAAGTCGGCGCCTGGCAAGTCCCCAATGGGGACGCTACGTATGCCTACCTGGCCCGCTCCCGCACCACCACCAATTTCACTCCCGAACAGATCCACGAGATCGGTTTGCAGGAAGTGAAGCGCATCGGCGCGGAAATGGACAAAGTCCGCGAACAATCCGGATTCAAAGGCACGAGCCAGGAGTTCTTTCACTTCCTCCGGACCGACCCGCGTTTCTATGCCAAGTCTTCCGCCGAACTTCTGGAGTACACCCGCGCCCGTGCCAAGGAGATCGATCCGCTGCTGGTAAAACTTTTCCGTACCTTCCCCAGGCTGCCATATGGCGTGGAAGCGGTGCTCTCTGAGATCGCGCCCGGAATGCCGGCTGCGTACGCGGATGGCGCGGCGCCCGACGGTTCCCGGCCCGGCTACTTCTACATCAACACCTACAGGCCGGAGACCCGTCCGGAATATGAAATCACTTCACTGATTCTGCACGAGGCCATCCCTGGCCACACTTTCCAGGGCGGCATCGCGGTCGAACTGAAAGACCTCCCGAAATTCCGCCGCTACGGCGGATACAGCGCCTACGCCGAGGGTTGGGCGCTCTACTGCGAATCGCTGGGAGACGAACTCGGATTGTACGGCGATCCCTACGTCCGCTTCGGACGACTGAGCAATGAGATGTGGCGCGCCGTCCGCCTGGTTGTCGATACCGGAATGCACTACAAACACTGGACTCGCCAGCAGGCCATCGATTATTTCCTGGCCCACGTCGCCACCACCGAATACAACGCGACCAGCGAGGTTGACCGCTACATTTCATGGCCGGGCCAGGCCCTCGCCTACAAGATGGGCGAACTCAAGATCAAGGAACTGCGGCAGCGCGCGGAAAAGGAGTTGGGAGCGAAGTTCGACATCCGCGCCTTCCACGATGCCCTGCTGCTGGAAGGCCCGCTGCCTCTGACCGTCCTGGAGAAGCAGGTCAACGCCTGGATAGCCACCCAAGAAACAGGTAACGTAGGGGCAGGTGTCCTCACCCGCCCGGCCAAGCGAAGCTCGGCAAGTACAGCCGGCATCCAGGCGCCCAACTAACTATGTCCGAGACCGCAACGTTGCTGGTTTCCTGCCCCGACCAGAAAGGGTTGGTCGCAGGAATCTCCAACTTCATTTCTAAAAACGGCGGCAATATTCTGCAGTCGGACCAATATACCGACATCGAAGCCGGCGTCTTCCTGGCCCGCTTCGAATTTAACCTTGCCGGATTCCAGGTTCCCGGCGACCAGATTGCCGATCACTTTCGCCCACTGGCCCAGGAGTTCGCCATGCAGTTCGAACTCCATTTCAGCGACCACAAACCCAGGGTCGCACTGTTCGCGTCCCGCCAGCCGCATTGTCTGGAAGACCTTCTACAACGCCAGCTTGCCGGAGAATTTAACGCCGAAATCGCGGTAGTGGTCAGCAATCATCCCGACGCCGGCGTGATTGCCAACCGCTACGGCGTGCCCTTCCTGCACTTTCCCATCACTCCGGAAAACAAGAAGCAGCAGGAAGCCGAGGAACTCCGTGAGCTGCGCTCGCGCGGCGTGGAGCTGATCGTGCTGGCGCGCTACATGCAGGTCCTCAGCGAAGATTTCATTGCCAACTATCCCAATCGCATTATCAATATCCATCACTCATTTCTTCCCGCCTTCGTGGGCGCAAAGCCCTATCACCAGGCTTTTTTGCGGGGAGTGAAGCTGATCGGGGCCACGGGACACTACGTCACCATGAATCTGGATGAAGGACCAATCATCGAACAGGAAGTGGCCCGGGTCTCGCACCGTGATTCCATCGAAGATATGATCCGCAAGGGGCGCGATCTGGAACGCACCGTCCTGGGCCGCGCGGTGCGCCTGCACCTGTGCCACCGCGTCCTGACCTACGGAAACAAGACTGTAGTATTCGATTAAGGCCGGCCTGCACTCAATTGCAGGAGGCGGAGTTTGCCGCCCACCCAGGCACAGGGCAGCGCGGTGACAACCAGGGCCAGGGGATACCAGTGCGGCCCCAGATCCTTGTTCCACGTCACCACGGCGCCCACGACGCTCAACATAAGGCCGATAGCGCCTCCCAGCAGCGCGTGCTGCATGGGCCGGTTGGGCGCGAGCCGCGCCGTAATGTAGCTGCCTACGATCGAGTAAGCTGTGCGATAAACCGTCGCCAGCAAAAACAGCGCGCTGGACATCGTCCGGCCCAGTTGCGGGAAAATGCCAGCCCCGCGCAGCGCCATGTCGGTGCCGAGTGAAAGGATAACGACGACCACGAAACCCGCGAGCAAAGCCCCGATGCTGCGACCGATACTCCGCGCAGGTTGCGTTTCGCTCATGACTCCGTCCTCATTTCCGGTTTTTTGATGGGGCCCGCTAACCCGCCCAGTCTTCCGACAAAACGAAGAGACGAGGACGGGGCGCCCGGTTCTCCCGAGAGCGTAAAAAGCTATCACAAGCGATTCCGTGAATGGAGAGGGCAGATGGGCAACCCGGCCCGCGCCTACCCCACCACATCGTAGGGGCGCATCATTTCGTTGTCTTCGTGCTCCAGAATGTGGCAATGCCACACGTAACGTCCGGGATAGCCTTCGAAGCGAGCAATGATCCGGGTCACCGTTCCGGGGTGCGCCTGGACGGTGTCCTTCCATCCTGCTTCATTGGCGGCGGGTGGCATCACCGGACCGATGTACTTCACTTTACCCTGCGTGTAGTAGTTGAAGGGCTCAAAGCCGCGGCGATCCAGGATTTGAAAGCGCACCAGGTGCAGGTGGATAGGATGGGAATCGTCGGTAAAATTCAGGAAATTCCAGACCTCCACCGAATCCAGCGCCGGATTCTCCGTTACCGGCATGCCCCAGTGGGCGTTGTTGAGCAGCATCATCATGGGATTCGCTGCCTTGTCGTCTTTCTCTCCCAGAGTCAAAATGCGGTTCTGCACCGCCGCCGCTTCCGGAATTCTGGGGACTGGCCGCAGACTCGGCGGCAGCGAGCTGCTGTCCGGCGCGCCGGTTTTCGCCACGCGAAATTGCATCACGGTCAGGGCATCGTTGGTGACCACAATCTGTTCTCCGCCGTGACCGGAGAAATCAATGACCAGGTCGGCACGTTCGGCGGGCGCGATCAACAGGCTCGTCAACGGCACAGGGGCGGGCAGCAAGCCCAGGTCCGTCCCAATCTGGTGGAACTCCTGTCGGTTTGAAAGCGCCAGGTGAAAGAAGCGTCCGTTGGCAGCATTGAGAATCCGGAAGCGATACTTGCGCGGCTCCACTTCCAGGTAGGGAAACATTTTGCCGTTCACCAAAATCGCGTCGCCGAAGACCTCCGGCACCCAGGGAGATTCCGCTTCGGGCGATACGGGATAATAAAGCTGGCCTTCGCGATCGAACGACCGATCATAGATCGCCAAAGGTATCTCGTATTTTCCCCGGGGAAGATTCAAGCCGTCTTCGTACTCATCGCGAATAACGAAGGCACCAAAGAGCCCGGCATACATGTTCAGGCGGGTGATTCCGAGAGCGTGGTCGTGATACCACAACATGGCCGCGTCCTGATGATTGGGGTAGTAGTAAAGCGCCGATTTGCCCGGGACCCACCAATCTTCCGGATAGCCGTCGCTCTTGGCCGGAGCTTTCGCTCCATGCAGGTGGGTGACGGCACGAACACTGGGCTTGTCGGCTTCCGCGCCATGGACGCTGTGATCGATGGGAAGAAGATGCGCAGCCGGCAATTCGTTCACCCACTCCACCAGCAGGGGTTCGCCGCTGCGGGTTTCAAAAGTCGGCCCCGGCGAGTTGTCACCAAAGCCCCAAAGGCGCGTGGGCTTCACATCGCGATGGACTTTACTTTCGAGCGCCCGCATCTCCACCCGGTAATAAGGAACTTGCGCGGCTGGAGTCTCGGGGCTGGGACGCGTCCCGCTGGGCTTGAGAATAGCCGGAAGCGGAAGCGGATCCACGAACCGCTCGAGGGCATTCACATCCAGCAACGGCCGGGCGATAGTGCCCGTGCGGTGAGGGTTGATCTGGCTGGCCGCCATTCCGGCCACAAACATTCCCGAACGCTGTAAAAACTCGCGGCGCGTAGGGTGGGTAAATATCTTTCGTATCCTCAATCGAGGGCTCCGATAGGCAGGGCTCCAACAAAACTGACAGGCATGGGGAGTAAATCCCCATGCCTGTCGCACACATCCGGTGATTATCAAATTCGACGCAACCCGCGAATCTGACAATCCGGCGATTCCTAGTGGAAGAGCGGCTGCCCGCTGATCGGATCCAGGAACAGCCGGTCGGCTCTTTCGTGGTGCCTGAAGTCAAACATCTGGGTGATCGAGTTGGCGTAGGAGTCGAAGGAGCCTCCGCCAATGCGTTGGCCGCCCAGCCAGTTGTCCTCGATGAAGCGCAAGACCGAGGTCTGGTCGGTGACCGTGTTGTCCACGAAGTTTTCCCGGGACCAGGGAGAGATCACGAGCAAGGGTTGCCGGGGACCGTAGCCGCAGCGGCCTTGCGC
>JBARIF010000627.1:0-2868 GCA_049799615.1 Terriglobales bacterium | reverse complement strand
CCCACCAGTTCGTAGCGGGAGCCATCCCAAACGAAGAGCGTGGGACAGGAACTGCCGCGGCGGTCCATTTCGAGGAAGCTGTGGTCTTTCATACCGGCAATCTGAATTTCATCCTGTATGACTCCGGAAGGCCAGAGCATGCGCACCACATCAGCTTCCTTGGACTGGCCTAGTCCGACCACGAAGTCGGTTGAGTTCTGCCCCAGATATCCCGAAGAGCCCGCGATTTCAAATTTCTGGCGGTTTGCCCCGGAGAAAACTTCGACCTTGGTACCGATCGCACTCTTGTTGTCGGCCAGGCCCTTGAAGGAAAGCCGCAGCCAGTTGTTCTTGTTGCCGCCCTCGTTGCGCAGCAGCACTGCCGGGCCGTGATTCTGAGTGATCAGTAAATCGGTAGCGCCGTCGCCGTCGTAATCGGCGGTGACGATGGCGCGCGGGTCTTTGAGTTGAATCTTGTCGAGGCCAACGTCGGCGGTGACGTCTTTGAAGCCGTCTGGCCCGAGATTGCGGAACAGGCGGACTTCGCCCTTTCCGTCTTTCGTTTCGCCTACCGCGACCAGATCGATCCAGCCGTCGTTGTCGTAGTCGAAGGCGGCGATGCCGAAAGCGCGGACCCAATTGATGGTTGGCAGAGTCATGCGTTCGAACTTCTTCCCCTTGTCATTTCGCCAAAGAGTCAACGCAGGGGAAGCAGTATGGGTGAATGCAAGGTCCATCCATCCGTCATGATCAAAATCAAGGACAGAGATTGCCAGGCTTGGATCAGGGGCTGGCGGTGAGCCGATCCCATTCGATTGAAACTTTCCCTCGCGCGGATTTTCAAGAACGACGGGGCCCTTGAGGTCAGTAACCACCAGATCGATCGCGCGGTCGTTGTTGTAGTCGGTGCCAACCGCGCTGATGCTGGGATCGAGATAGATCTCAAGCTCCTGGGTGACATCCGTGAAGGTGCCATTGCCATTGTTACGCCACATAACGTTGCCCGGAAAAGCCAGGCCACTCGGGAACTTGATGTCTTGTCCGGGGGCTGGCGCGGGCGCATTTTCCAGGGTACTGGTCACATAAAGGTCGAGATCCCCGTCGTGATCGTAGTCTATGAACGCAACGCCAACGTTCGGTCCTACTCCCTTAATCCCCGCCGCTTCCGTTACGTCCTTGAACATGCCATTCTTCTCGTTATGCAGCAAAAGCACGCGGCCTTTGAAACTTACGGCCAGGTCGGTCGCACCATCATTGTCGTAGTCCCCCGCCGTGCAACCGATCGCGTGAACCGAGGCATCCAGCCCGGCCTTCTTCGTCACATCTTCAAATTTGCCGTTACCCAGGTTGTGATACAGAGCCATCCCGCTCTGCGGACCGTTGTCGGGTAGAAAAATGTCAGGCTTGCCGTCGCCGTCATAGTCCAGAAAGCATGCGCCCGGCCCTAAGAACGATGCCAGATCGGTCGCCGTTCCCGATGCAGACTTCGAGGCCAGCCCCGCGCTCTCCGTCACCGGTACAAAGCGCACCGGAATCGGCGGCAGCGCTTTCTCCGTCGCCCCCACCGCCTCTTCCACGGTCGAATATCTTCCCTGATCGCCGTAGGCCAATCCGATGGGCGAGCCCAGTTTGTTTTGCGTGATGTGCTGGAAGCGCGTCAGGTGTTCGCGGGCATGGGCCGCGTCGCCCGACTGCTGGTAGGCGCGTGCAATGCCGAATTCCGCCGAAGCGTGCAGCGGGTTCAACTTGAGCGCATGCTGGAAGGCGTCAATGGCCTGCGGATACTGCTTGAGCTGCGCCGATGCGGCGCCCAGAAAATACCAGCTGTCGGCGTCGTTGGGATCGATCTCGGTGACGTGGCGAAACGCCTCCACCGATCCCTGAGGATTGTCGGAATTTTTGTACAGCAATCCCAGGTTGAACCAGGCGTGGGGATCGTTGGGGGCGTTCTTGCCCGCGGCCTCGAGAAGCGCCTTCGCGGGTTCAATGCGAGCCAGGTTCAGCAGCGCGATGCCCTGGTTCAGAAATGCGATCTGCAGCTTGGGATCGCGGGCGCCAGCCTCCTGAAAGGCCTTGAGGCCTTTCTCGAAAAGCTGCTGGTTCATGTAGGCCGCGCCCAGGTTATTCAGGCGCGCCGCTTCCGCCGAGGGGTCGGGCTTGGAATGGGAATCATCCGGAGCGGCGGCAAGAATGGCCGCCGCGGCCAGGGCCACGCAGGCGCAGAGCAAGAGGCTTCGCTTATTCATCCAGAAATAAGTAAACCACAAATGGAGTAGGAAAATCGCCGCCATCTCAGAATGCACAGGGGCAGTTGTCCTCATCCGTCCAGCCGAGCGAGGCTCGGCCATCGGGCCGGCGAGACGCCGGCGCTACATTGCGGGGTGCCTGTAGCAGCCGATCTGCTCTTCCAACGCACCCGCCACTGAAATCACGAACTCCTCCTGCCACGGACGCGCCGTAATCTGCACTCCGATGGGCAAACCATCCGGCGAATTCCCTACCGGCACCACCACTGCGGGCGTGCCCAGCAGATTGAACCACTCCGTATAGCTCCAGGCATCCAGATACTTCACGGTTTTTCCCTCGACCTGCCAGCTACGCTCGCCATGATGGAATGCCGGGATCGAAGCCACCGGACAAAGCAGCACGGGGTAATCCCGCATCTGGGCAAACACCTGCATGCGCACTACGTCGCGATCGATCCAGGTTTCGAGCAGTGACTGCCCGGTATGACAAGGCTCCGCTGCCGCCCAACTGGAGAATTCCTTGAGGATCGGACTCAGTTCGGCATCGTGACCCTGCGTGATAGGACCGAGGATCATGCCACCAGCAACGCCAAACAGCTTCCACCATAATTGGCGGGCCCGCTCAAGCCCCTCGGGACGGAAA
>JBARIF010000626.1:0-10569 GCA_049799615.1 Terriglobales bacterium | reverse complement strand
CTGTGCGGACGGCACGCGCCCGACGCAGCCACCGCCGTCGCCACTACGAGCGCTTTACCGCCAGCTCGTTTACCAACGATGTCACCGAAGGCGATGTCACCGCAGGCGAAGATCCGATTGTTCGCCAGGCAGCCATCGATGCCCTGGGCAACATGAACGGCACCGTGCTGGCCATCGAGCCGACCAGTGGCCGAGTGCTGGCCATGGTGAACCAGAAGCTGGCCCTTTCGAGCGGCGCGCAACCCTGCTCCACCATCAAGCTTTCCGTAGCCCTGGCCGCCTTGAGCGAAGACCTGATTACAAAAGACACCCAGATCGCCCTGGGCCGCCGCAGCCGCATGAATCTCACCACCGCCCTGGCCCACTCCAACAACGCCTACTTTGAAGCTCTGGGACGCAGACTGGGATTTGAAAAAGTCAGCTTCTATGCCCACCAGTTCGGGTTAGGCGAACTGGCCGGATACAACATTGAGGGCGAACATCTCGGCACCTACCCGCAAGAAGAAATTTCCTCCAAACTCGGCGGTGTAGGCAAGATGTGCTCCTTCGGAGAAGGTGTTTCCATGACGCCGCTGCAACTGGGCGCCATGGTTTCCGCCATCGCCAACGGCGGCACTCTTTTCTACCTGCAGCATCCCACCACGCCGGACGAAGTGGCGAACTTCGAACCGCGGGTGAAGCGCCACCTCGATATCGCCCCCCTGATTCCCGAAATCTCCGACGGCATGGCGGGCGCTGTGAGTTACGGTACGGCGCGCAGCGTGCGGGTCAATTTCAACGAAGAAGAGATTCTGGGAAAGACCGGGACCTGCTCCAAGGCCGGCACCCGCTACGGATGGTTTGCCTCCTACGCCAATAGCGACGTCGGCCGCATCGTGGTCGTCGTCTTCCTGCAGGGCGGCCGCCCAACTTTCGGGCCGAAAGCAGCGGAAATCTCCGGACGGATGTATCGCAGTCTGTACGATCATTCGTTCTTTGAAGTCCATCCCGCCCAGCCCGCCGATACAGCCGATGTGAAGCCGGTCAGCAGCACGCAGCAGTAAAGCCGTCAGCTATCAGCTTTCAGCAAAGGCCTCTCGCGAGAGAGGCCTTTTTCTTCTGGCACGGATTGTGTGGGGTCGGGTCGGAGCCTGCCCTGAGCAGAGTCGAAGGGACCCGTCCAGGCTGAGCGCAGTTCGGCTGGGTTTCCTCGGGCCCACACGGACCGATCTCCGCCGAACCGACGAAGTGGAGGGACCTGTCTTGATTTCTTTATGCCACCGCAGAAATCCCCGCCCAAGCAAAGCTTGGACGGGGCACCCTCGCGGCTTCAGAGGTAACTGAGCCAGGCATCGCTGCGGCGCTGTTTCAGGTTTGCAAACCATCGGCAGAGCGGATAGAGCGCGATCACGACCGAAGCCCAGATCAGATAAATAACCGGCAAGGAGAATCCCCAGCCCGGGGGCTGAGTGAAGGGAAACTTGTCGATGGTCGGCGACTCGAACATCCAGTGCGCCTGTCCGTAGCGGGCGTAACACGCGGCCACTGCGAGCAGATGAATGAGCGGGAAGTGCAGCAGGTAATAAAACATCGGTACTTTGCCGAGGACCAGCGCGGGCCGCAGAAATCGAGGGGTACCGCCATCGACTGCCCAGAGAAAGAGCAGGGCTGGACCGAGCGTCATCAGCAGGAACAACAGCGACGGTGGATACTTGTTGGTGTTCAGAAATGAAAGCACGGTGAAGGCCGCGGATTTCTGCGTGCTCCAGCGCCCCGGATCGCCGTAAATATTGATGCCGCGAAGAATCAAGAAGGCGGCTGTCGTTCCCAGCCCCGCGCGCAACAGAAAGGCCCGGCGGCGGTCGGATGTCCAGCCATAGATTTCTCCCAGACCGTATCCCACAGCCGTGACTCCAACCCAGGGAATAAGGGTGTAGGCGACGAAGACGGAGTGCCGCGGGGTGGCCACGATGAAATTAAGCGAGTGCAGGATGGTCCAAAGCCGGTTGGAGGACTGGATACGATCGAGCAAATTGTGCCCGGCGATCAGCACCACGCCGAAGCCAGTCACCACCGGCGTGGGCAGGTGCACCAGCGCCGAAAGCACGATCATGGCCCATCCCAGTGCCCAGAGCACATCGAGCAGCGTCAGGTGATAGTCGAAATTAAACTGCAAACCGAGGCAGCGGAACAGCACCACCTCCAGGAAGATCAGCCACAGGCCCCGCGTGAAAAGATATCGCGACAGCTCGCGTTTGGATTTCTTGCGCAGCGAGAGATAAGCGCCAGTGCCGGTAAGCAAAAAGAAAACCGGCGCGCAAAAATGCGTAACCCAGCGCGTGAAGAATAACGGAATCGTGGTCTGGGAAAGGTTGGTAGGGCTGATGCTGGTTTGGCCAAAGAAGTCGCGCGTGTGATCGAGCGCCATCAGGATCATGATGACGCCGCGGACCACGTCAACCGCTTCCAGGCGGAAGCGCTTCGGCGCGGCGGCAGCGGCTACCGCCGCAGCATCGTGCACTGATTCTCCAATCTGCGAACCAGCCGTCATGTGCCGCCTCACGCTGATGTTAGACGATGGCCGCGGCAACAAGTTAGAGGGTGCCCTGTCCCTTCGCTTGGGCGGGGCTCCCTCTCGATTCTTGCCTGAAAAACGCTATTCTCTCCCCTTGCATCAAAGGTGGGGACTGCGGACCACGCACATGGCCGACAAGAGCGCCAACCCGAAAGCAAACTCCAAGGGCGGTGGTGCCGCAGACCATTTTCGCACCCTGGCCTCAAAGGCTTCTTACGTAGTGGGAACCAAGTGGGCATTTCTGCTTGCGATCTTCCTCATCATGCTCTGGGCGGGCTTGGGTCCATTCTTCCACTACTCGGATACCTGGCAACTGGTGGTCAACACCGCTACGACAATCATTACCTTCCTCATGGTGTTTCTGATCCAGAACACTCAGAACCGGGATGCGCGCGCCATCCACCTGAAACTCGACGAAATTATTCACTCGATCGATCTCGCCCACAACGAAATGATTGATATCGAAAAACTTTCCGATGAAGAACTGCAGCAGATGGCGAACCGCTTCGAGAAGATTCGCAAAGAGTGTGAATCCCGGCAAACGAAGAGGACAGCGCCGGCGTCTCGGAAGTAGCAGCGTGTTTTCAGGCGCAGGACACCACGACCGTATGGTCTCCCAGCAGGTGCCAAGCCTCCATATACGCCTCGTACTTGTGTCCCGCCACCGAGGGCGACAGGATAATCATCCCCATCCGCCCTTTCACCACCAGCTTCACCGGGATTATGTACCACACATCTTCCGGAATGACCAGCGCAGGTACTAAGTCTCCAGGGTGCCCCGTCCAAGCTCCGCTTGGGCGGGTCTTGGGGATGTTCATCCGTCACAGACGATAGCCTTGTCGCCGGGATAGCCTCAGCCCATGCCTTGGGGACTGAAACGCTTCCACGAATCCAACCAGCTCCACTTCCTCCCTTTCAGTTGCTATCGTCGCCGGCCAAATTTCGAAAGCATCGAGTCCCGCACCGTCTTTGAATCCGCCCTGGAGCGAGTTCGACAGGACCACGCCCTGTGCGTGTACGGTTACGTAGTCATGCCTGAGCACGTGCACCTGCTGGTAAACGAGCCTGAGATCGGCACGCTTGCTCAAGTTATGCAATCGCTGAAGCAAGGCGTAGCCCGAAGGTTGGCCCTAAGGGCGGCAGATTCCTTCTGGCAGGCTCGCTACTACGATTTCAATCTTTGGAGCGAGCACAAGTTCACGGAAAAACTTCGCTACATCCACAGGAATCCAGTGAAGCGTGGATTAGTGAAGCAGCCCGAGGATTGGCCATGGAGCAGTTTCCGCCACTACCTGAACGGCGAAGTAGGATCGGTGGAGATCGAATCCCAGTGGACGGCGCGAAAGAGAGAAAAACTTGGGATTTTTCCTGAGGTGAAGGTGCGACGACCCGCAGATAATCCCCGCCCAAGCGGAGCTTGGACGGGGCACCCTCGAGAGTAGAAATACGACTACCTTCCCGCTTTTCTCTCGTCCTTTTCCACCACTCCGTCCTTGATGTAAATGACGCGGTGGGCGTATTCCGCGATGTCGTGCTCGTGGGTGACCAGCACGATAGTATTGCCGTTGGCTTGCAGGCGATCGAGTAGAGCCATTATTTCATTTCCGGTCTGGGAGTCGAGGTTGCCGGTGGGTTCGTCGGCCAGGATGATCGACGGACGATTCACCAGGGCCCTGGCGATGGCGACTCTCTGGCGCTGGCCGCCGGAAAGTTCGTTGGGCTTGTGCATCATTCTGGATTCCATGCCGACTGATGCCAGCGCGTCTTTGGCGCGCTGCACCCGCTCTTCGCCGGGGACGCCGGCATAGATCAGCGGCAGTTCGACGTTGTGCAGGGCGGTGGCGCGGGCCAGAAGATTGAAAGTCTGGAAGACGAAGCCGATTTCTTTATTACGGATGCGCGCCAGTTCGTCGTCGTCCAGTTCGCTGACCAGTTGGCTGTTCAGCCAGTAGTGGCCCTTGCTGGGTGTGTCCAGGCAGCCGATGAGGTTCATCAGGGTGGACTTGCCGGAGCCGGAGGGTCCCATGATGGCGACGTATTCGTTGCGCTGGATGCGTATGTTCACGCCGCGCAGCGCGTGCACCTGCTGCTCCGAGCCCATGTCATACGTCTTCCACAGGTCTTCGGTGCAGATCATGCACGATTCGGGCGGCGCCGACACCACGGGTTGCGCAATGCTGATCACTTCTGCGGTTGCCATTTTTCTCTCCTGGTCCTCTCGGGACACCTGCCCGCTCCGATCTTTCTCCTGCCTCTTCTGCTGGTTGGACGAACAACCTGTCCAGTTGTTAGTCGTCGGTCGTCAGTCTTCAGCTAAACACTGGGCACTGGCCGACGACTGAAGACCGACGACTGACGACTAGTTTTCCTCTTCCTTCTTCGGCGCCGTGTTATCTATTTTTACGCTAGCTCCCGGCCGCAAGGTACGCAGCACTTTGTAACTGCCGGTAACGATTTCGTCACCCGGCTTCAATCCGCTCAGCACCTCGATATCGGTGGTGCCGGTGATACCTGTTTGCACCGGCAGGAATTCAGCCTTGCGATCGCGAATGATGAATACACCCTGGACTTCTTCTTTATCCGCGCTGGTTGTATTGGATGCTTCGCTCGAGGGCGCAGCGGCCTGGACGTTACCTTTCTCGGCGCTGGCTTTCAGATCAGCGCGCGAGCGAACGGTCAGGGCCTGGATGGGAATTGACAAGACGCCGTTGCGCGTGGCCGTCGTTATTTTGGCGGTGGCGGAAAGTCCGGGGCGCAGGTTCTCCGGCGGGTCCTGCAACGTGACCACCACCTTGAAATCCTTGGCTTCCTGGCTGGCTGAAGTTTGTTGCGAAGTGGAGACGCCAGTGGAGCGAACAATGGCGTTGTTGCCGATCTCGGTCACCACTGCCTTGAAAATTTTCTTGGGAATGGCGTCGATGGTGACCTCGGCGGGTTGACCCAGGCGCACGTTGACGATGTCGGTTTCGTCCACTTTGACCTCGGCGGTGATGACCGACATGTCGGCCAGGGTCATGAGCGTGCTGCCGGGAGAATTCTGGATGCCAATCACGACCGTTTCGCCTTCCCGCACCGGCAGGTTGGTGATCATGCCGTTGTAGGGGGCGGCATAAGTGGTTTTTTTCAAAACGTCGGTGGCGTGAGTCAGGTTGGCGCGGTTGAGAGAGATGTGGCGATCGGCGGAATCCTTTTGCGCCTTGGCCTGGGCGACGCGCGCCTGGGCCTGCGCCAGACCGGCTTGCGCGGTTTGCCACGCTGCTTTCTGGCTGTCGTATTCCGACTTCGCAATCAGCGAATCTTTGAACAGACCCTGGGCCCGGGTCCAATCAAGTTGGGCGCGTTCGTAGTCGGACTGGGCGCGGTTCAGATCGGCGGCGGAGGTATTCATGGCGGCCGCCGCGGCAGCAGAATCGGTCACGGCCGCTTCGACGGAAGCCTGCGTGGCGTTCACGTCGGCCGAGGGCTGTACGTTTTCCAGTTGCGCCAGCAATTGGCCTTTCCTGACCCGGTCGCCTTCCTTGACGTAGAGCCGGGTGATTTTGCCGAAGGCATTGGCCCCGATGTTGACGTAAGTCTTCGGCCGGATCTCGCCGGATGCGCTCACAATCGATGCCAGATCCTGGCGCACAACTTTGCCGGTCTGCACCGTGACCACACCCTTGCGGCTTTGGTGAACGGCAATGCCGGTAATCGCCAGAGTTGCGATGGCGACGCCGATGCCGATAAGTATTTTCTTTCCCCTACTCATTGTCCCTTGTCACGCCTCCAGCGGGCCGGCATTCGCGTCCCCTGACGCGGGTATTTCTGACGGGAGCCTTCTCGATCAGGGCTATCACTTCCACCCGGGCTCCCAGGCGTAACTGGGTACACGCCATCAGATACGGTAATGCGGGCTCAAAAGTTCCTGCGGAACCTATTGTCGTGCGGGAGCTGGAACACTCAGACCGGCCAGGCCGTGCGTTGATAACAAGTCGATTATAGCCGGAGCGAGGGCGCGAATCGAGCAAACTGTTGCATGCGCGTAGAAATGTGCCGGGAGGCCGATTTTTACAATCTTTACAATTGGTTAGAGGGCGGTCGTGGGCCTTGCCTTGAGCCTGCTAAAGTCATAGAATGACAACCCAAGAGTTATATGCAGTAAGGAGTGCCCTCATGTCCCGGGTTGGGTTTCTGAAACGCCTCTTCACGGTCCTCGTTCTACCTGCACTTATTTTGGCCATGGTTTCGCTTGCCTCCGCACAGGAGGAAAAGACGGATTCCACGCAGGCATCCGCTGACCCAGCAACTTCGCAGGAAAAGGCCACCCCGGAAGCCGACCCGCTCAAGCGGCCGCTTACTGAAAAGCAGAAGAAGCAGAATTCCAAGTCGCTGAAGATCGAGTTAAGCAAGACCTACAAGAAGTGGCTTGATGAAGATGTGCGTTGGATCATCACGGACGAAGAGCAGAAAGCCTTCAAACTGCTCTCCAACGACGAAGAGCGCGACCAGTTCATCGAGGCTTTCTGGCAACGCCGCGATCCTACGCCGGACACGATCGAAAACGAATTCAAGGAAGAACACTACCGGCGCATGGCCTACGCCAACGAGCATTTTGCCGCCGGCATCCCAGGCTGGAAGAGCGATCGCGGCCGAATTTATATTATGTATGGTCCGGCGGATGAGATTGAATCGCATCCCTCCGGCGGCAGCTACGAACGTCCGATGGATGAGGGCGGCGGTGAGACTTCGACCTTTCCTTTTGAAGACTGGCGCTACCGCTATCTGGAGGGCATCGGGCAGGAAGTGATCATCGAATTCGTGGACACCTGCATGTGCGGCGACTATCACATGACCATGGACCGGTCGGAAAAAGACGCGCTGCTCTATACCCCGAATGCCGGATTGACCCTGTACGAGCAGATGGGCATGGCGAACAAGGCGGACCGGTTTAGCGGCGGTGGCCTGGAGCGGTTGGGGACAGGTCCGTTTTCGAGCAATAATCAGTCCAAACAGTTTGACCGCCTGGAGCAGTTCTACAAGTTGCAAAAGCCTCCCGCAGTGAAGTTCAAGGACCTGGAGGAAGTGGTCAGCCACAAGATCAGCGTGAACCTGATGCCGTTTGATGTGCGCACCGACTTCGTCCGGGTGACCAGCGACACGGTGCTGGTGCCGATTACGATCCAGGTAAAGAATCGCGATATCACGTTCGTGAATAAAGATGGCGTGCAGCGCGGGACGGTAAATATTTTCGGCCGGGTCACCACCCTGACCGGCAAGATCGTGCAGACCTTCGAAGACACGGTGCAGGTGGATGTGCCAGCGGAATTGTTGCCCAAGGTCACGGAAAATTCGTCGGTGTACTGGAAGGCGCTGCCGCTGCGTCCGAACCTCTACCGGATCGACGTTGCAGTGAAGGATGTGAACGGTGACCGCTCCGGATTGTGGAGCAGCCGTCTGCCTGTGCCCAGCTACGACGACGACCGCCTGGCTTCTTCCTCGCTGATTGTGGCGGATACTATGCAGCCGGTTTCGACCAAGGAAATTGGCACCGGAATGTTTGTGATCGGCAATACCAAGATCCGGCCGCGAGTGGCGTCCGCGAACGGCAAGCCGGTGTCTTTCAAGCGCAACCAGAAGGTGTATTTCTGGATGCAGGTTTACAATCTTGGAATGGATGACAAGACCCACAAACCCTCGGCCACGGTCGAGTACAATGTCATCAACGCGGCAACCAACAAAGCAGTGATCCATACTGTAGAATCAACGGACCAGATGGGGAATATCGGCGACCAAGTGACCCTGGAAAAACCTCTCTCGGCCGCCAGTCTCGATCCCGGGATCTATCGCATTCAAATCAAGGTGAACGATAATATCTCCAAGCAGACGGTGGACCCGTCGGCGACATTTGCCGTCGAGTAAACGGTAGCGCTTGGTCTCCTGCGAGGTGGTCGGATTGATGTTGGGCAGACTCGGGTTGAAGCTCGGGTTGTTGGGGGTCGCGCTGGCGCTTCCTGTGCTGGCTGCGGACCACCCCGGCTCTATCTCCGGTTACGTACGCAGCGCCTCCGGGGTTCCGCAGATGGGCGCCATGGTGGAAGTCCTGGGTTCGGCGGCCCACAGCTTGAAGGTATTCACCGACGAGAATGGTTTCTACTCCGCCGCCGGTCTGCTGCCTGGTGTGTACAGCGTCAAGGCCTATTCCCCGTCGTTTCTTCCGGCGTTACGCGAGCGCGTGGGGTTGCGGCCGGGCAGTAGCGTGATGGTGAATCTTAAGCTCAGCGGACTCTTTGAGGCCATCCAACTTCCCGCCCTGCGCGGTCCGGCTGACGATGATGACTGGAAGTGGGTGCTGCGCTCGGCCTCCAACCGCCCCATTCTGCGAATGCTGGAAGACGGCTCTTTGGCGCCGGCGGCCACGACCGAGGCAGGGGGAAGCGAGTCCGGTGGGGAGAAGCATGATCTGAAGGGAACGCTGTCGTTCGTCGCCGGCTCGGGCTCCGGCGGCTTCGGAAGCTCGTCCGACGTGAACACAGGCTTTTCGGTGGAGAGGTCGCTTTTCTCTTCGGGAACGGTGGCCTTGCAGGGCAATGTGGGCTACAACGGGGGCTCGCCCAACACCGTGCTGCGCGCCTCTTACAGCCATGCACTGCCCAACGGTTCGAAGCCGGAGATGGCCTTTACCATGCGGCGGCTGGCCTCTCCAGGAATCAATGGCCGCAATACCGCGCTGCAGGCGCTGGCGCTTTCCGCGTCGGATGAATTCTCCCTGGGAGATATTCTGGAGTTGCGCTTCGGCAGCGAGCTGCAGACCATGCAGTTCCTGGGACGGGTGACGGCGTTTCGTCCCTTTGGCTCGGCCGACCTGCATCTCTCGCCCAACACCGTGCTGGAGTATCGCTATTCCACCTCGGAACCGGACGAGCGCATGGACAAAGGCTTTGATTCGGCGCCAGCAGACCTGAGCGAGTCCAACCCACGAGTCAGCATGGCTGCTTTCTCCACCACCCTGGAGCGGGCGCACCATCACGAAGTCTCGCTGTCGCGCCGCATGGGTAACACGAATCTGCAGCTCGCGGTCTATTCCGATCGAGTAGTGGACCCGGCGCTGACCGGTGTGGGCGACGCGTCGGCAGATGGCGGGGAGGTGCTGCCCGACCTCTACTCCGAAACCTTCACCTATCGGGGCAAGGAATTGGATGCTCGCGGAATGCGGGTGGTCTTGCAGCGCAAGCTGGGCTCTCAACTGACCGCTACTCTGGATTATGGGTACGGCGGAGTGCTCGATCTGAACAACACCGAGGTCGCCCTGCAGGACGCGCGCCGCGACACCTATGTGCGGGACCGGCACACGGCGGCGGCGAAGTTCAGCGGCGTGTTGCCCGGTGCCAAGACCCGCTGGATTGCTTCCTACCGCTGGATCAGCGGACAGGCCCTCACCCCGGTGGACATGTTTAACGAGTCGGCGGGGCAGTCCGATCCGTACCTGAACATTTTCCTGCGCCAACCGATTCCGGGAACCGGTTTTCTCCCCTGCCATATGGACGCGGTGGTTGACATACGCAACCTTCTGGCCCAGGGGTACGTTCCAGTGATGGGTCAGGATGGCCGCACGCTTTACTTGGTGCAATCGGCGCGCACGGTGCGCGGCGGCGTGGCCTTTACCTTCTAGGCGTCGGACTTCAGACTTCAGACCTTCCCTCTTCACTGTTTTCATCTTCTTGGACATGTGTGGTTATCCAGGATGTCTATCCGCCTCATCCGTAAGACAAATGATATGGCAGCGGGTTATAATCGCCGCAATTTCGATCAGACAGCCTCAACATATGTCGCGTTGTCGCGCGATCTGCTGTGGCAGGTTAAGGAGCCCTTATTATGCGCGTGCGGATGATTTTCGCTTTTGTGGTTCTGGTTTCGGCCTCATTAATGGCACAAACTTTTCGGGGAACCATCCTGGGAACGGTCACCGATGCCTCCGGCGCGGTAATTTCCGGTGCGAACGTGATGGTGAAAAATGTGGGCACCGGCCAGGAGCGCAG
>JBARIF010000625.1:0-1880 GCA_049799615.1 Terriglobales bacterium | reverse complement strand
CACCGCATCAGCGCACCTTACAAACTGGCAGGGCGCAGTTTTCGTCCTCAGGGAACCATCGTCGAGCTTGCCCGCGGGGTGCAGATCGGTGGCGACCAGGTAGTCGTGATGGCCGGACCCTGCTCGGTGGAATCGAAGGAACAGCTTTTTACCGTCGCGGAGCAGGTGGCGAAGGCGGGCGCGCGGGTGCTGCGCGGCGGCGCCTTCAAGCCACGCTCCTCTCCTTATTCGTTTCAGGGATTGGGCGAGGAAGGTCTCAAGCTCCTGCGCCAGGCTGGCGATCACTTCAACATGCTGGTGATCAGCGAAGTCATGGAAATCTCGCAGATCGCGCTCATGCTGCCCTACATCGATATTTTTCAGGTGGGTGCACGCAACATGCAGAACTTCAACCTACTGCGCGAACTGGGCAAGGTGAAGAAACCGGTCCTGCTCAAGCGCGGCATTGCGGCCACGCTGGAAGAACTGCTGCTCTCCGCTGAATACATCATGGCGGGTGGCAACTACGACGTGATTCTGTGCGAACGCGGCATCCGTACTTTCGAGACCTATACCCGCAACACGCTGGACGTGTCGGCGATTCCGATCATTAAGAAACTGTCGCACCTGCCCATGACTTCCGACCCGTCGCATGGCACAGGGTTGCGTGACAAGGTGCCGCCCATGGCCCGGGCCTCGCTGGCCGCGGGTGCGGATGCGCTCCTGATCGAGGTGCACCACGATCCGGACAAGGCGTTGTCTGACGGCGCGCAGTCGCTCTTTCCCGATCAGTTCGCCAAACTCATGGACGAGTTGCGCATGATCGCCCCGGCCGTGGGGCGCAAAGTAGCTTGATTTCCACCACCGAGAGCGCAGTGGGCGCCAGGTTTACAATTTTTCTTCTCTGCGATCTCGGCGCTCTCGGCGGTTGATCCGCATGGCAATTCGCCAAATCACTATCATCGGCACAGGCCTCATCGGCGGCTCCTTCGGGCTGGCCTTGAAGAAGCACCGCTTTCCTGGCCGGATTGTGGGCTGCGACCGCGCCCCGGTACTGGAGCAGGCGCAGGACAAGGGCGCAATTGATGAAGGTCGCACCAACCCCTCCGACGCGGTGCGTGGCAGCCAGGTGGTGTTGTTGGCGGCACCCGTGGGCGCTATCGTTGAACTGATCGGGCGCCTGGGCCCTGTTATGGCGCCGAAGACGCTGCTGACTGATGTCGGAAGCACTAAGGGCGAGGTTCTGGCCCGCGCGACGGCCATCTTCGGCAAGAGCGTTGGCCGGCGCTATCTGGCCGGACATCCCATGGCGGGGAAAGAACACTCAGGAGTCGAAGCCGCCGATCCTGATTTGTTTCAGGGTGCGGTGTGGTTTGTTACGCCGGCCCCGGGACAGGAAATTTTTGAAGGCGTGAGTGGAGAATTTCTGGAATGGGTGGAACAAATCGGTGCGGGTGTTGCCAGCATGGATGCCGATGCGCATGACCAGCTCTGTGCCTGGATCAGCCACTTGCCGCAGCTGATCTCGACCGCTCTGGCCGCGACTCTGGTGGATGAATATGGCGAGAACGCTCCATTGCTCGAGACCGGAGGGCGCGCCTTGCGGGAGATGACCCGCATTTCGGCCAGTCCCTACTCGATGTGGCGGGATGTCGCGCTTACCAACAAGAAAAATATTCGACAAGCGCTGCTGAAACTGGAACAGCGCCTGGCGCACATCCGGGAGAACCTGGATACCCGCGAACTGGCGCTGGAGTTCGAGCGGGCGCATCATCTGAGAAAAAACTCACCAGAGAGGCACAGAGACACAGAGAAGACCAACAAATGAATTTTTCTCCGTGTCTCTGTGGCTCCGTGGTGAGTTCTCGCTGATTGTCAGTTAGAATTCTGATTCTGCGAAC
>JBARIF010000624.1:0-4747 GCA_049799615.1 Terriglobales bacterium | reverse complement strand
AGGGAAATAGCGCAACCACCGTGTGTTTTAAGTTGGTTAATCACGCTCCCCTGGCAGTCACCGCGTTCAATTCGCAGCTTCCTCCCGAACTTGACTCGATCGTGTCCCGAGCGATCGCCAAGGATCCAGACCAGCGTTATCAGACGGGCATGGAGCTGGCGAATGACATCAGAGAGTTACGGGGAATCTGTGGCTTAGTTCAGAAAACTGATTCGTCGGTAACCAGTGTAAAGGCGGACGCCACTTCCCGTGACGTCCCAAGCGTTGCCCGAGCGTCACGAGGTCAAAAGTCGGAGAATATGCCAGCGAAGGAGTCCGTTGCAGGGCTGGACCCGAATATAGGGGTGCAACCGACGCGATATTGGCCGAAATGGAACGGCCTTCTTCTCAGTGCTCTCTTCGCTATTGTGATCGGATTCGTCACGCTGTCGGCCATAAACCGCGGACATTTGCAGGGAAGCCAGGCGCAGAAAACGGAGACGGAGGCTGGGTCAATGAGTAGCAGCGTCGGCGTTGGCAGCGTCGACAGTAAGAGTGCTCTTATATCGCTGGCCCCGGCCGATGGAACCCTGCAGATACAAATCCAGCATCGTTTCACCAAGGGGTGGGCATCAGTCTGGCTGGATAATCGTTTGGTCTACACCCATTCATTGCACGGCGAGATCAAGAGCCGGGCGCTTGTGTTCCAAAGAATGGAAGGGCGCCAATCCGCCACGATCGGAGTTCCCACAGGTGAGCACGAAGTACGAGTGCGAATCCAATCCGCAGCCGATCACTACGATCAGTCCAAAACCATGGATGGCGCATTCGCGAAGGACAGGCAAAGTGCACTGCAAATTTTCTGCCCTAAGAAGCCTGGCGAACTACGATTGACCTTTCGACCATAGAGGGAATAAATCACTCGTGATCCAATCGAGAGGATACTGATTTCATTTTGGGGTGACGACGACTCCGACAATTCTTTCGTTCATCGTATCCACCAGCGTTTTTGCTTGCTCAAGCGATTCTCCGGCCTGTAGCTCGAACCCAAGTAAGAATGCGTTTAGACTCCTCGCCGTGTCATGGAACAACTCCAACTGGATGAGAGGCCTACCCTCCTCGGTTGTGGCAACGAATCGGCTGCCGCTCCGCTCTGTTTTCGGTCTCATCTTGAATGGCTTCCTTATTAGCCGTATGGTCTCAGTTCCTGGCACAGCTCTTGGAGCCTCGACCGTGGGGATCCGGCACTCATATTGTTCCAATCCAATCTGCGCATCATGCCTGCTGCTTCGGTCAGAGGTTTGTCCGCATCTTGGGCAGAACCACTGCCGAGTACCGGGGTTCCATCTGGGATTGTCGTGTTGCATCGGTAACTGAGGGCAACTAGGCAGCTCGATCTGTGAATTTACTTGCAGTAGGTGATGCTTTGAAAGTTGTTTTTCCACAATGCGGTTAACGCTCTTGCGGAATATGGACGTTTGACCCTTACGACTGCGTTACGGTCACTCTAGCCTGTTGAGCGCACACTTCAAGCCCCCCTGGGTTCGGCTCTTTTTCATTCGCCCCTCGGCCAACGCCGTTGGCGGTTTTCTCCAGCCCTAGGCTTAGAATCAGCAAGAGAGGCCAGCGAATGGTCTGGTGTGCGTGCTGGCAGGGTAGCGGCTAGGTGGCTCCCGGGCCATACCGGGCGTTTTCGCCGTACGAAGCCGCTCCCGTGTCAAACCCGAATCGTGGAAACCGCGTCCTCACCCAGTCTGTGCCCGATTGGGTGGATGGGAATGACGCTCTGCTTCAACGTGCTGCCGTCGTGCCGAAATCAAATCGTTCAAGAAACCAGAATGAATCCGATAGGCTTCAGCTACTACACCTTGTGCAAATACGCGCAGCACAGTTTCTGGGCAGCGATAACCATCTCTCGCCAAGGCCATCTTTAGCTCCTTGAAGAGTCTGCCCGAGTCCGACTGTTGCTTCGTTTGTTTCTGATAACGCCACCCAAACATCTTCGCAAATAGAGTGGCGCGGAACTCATCAAATCGTCGATGAAACTGTCGCTGTCGTGCTTCGCACCAGCGCGAGAAGGGAGCGAGTGCTCTTTCATGCCCTTTCGTTAAAACCCATCGGCTTCGCGCAGGCTGTTCGATTCGGGCCGAGGGCGGCACCTGGGATGGAGGGAAAACGATATCGTCAGGCTGGAACAGAGTGGTAGCAAGTAACCAGCGAATTGCTGTCTCCAACTCGGCCACGAATAACTCTTGCTCCGGTGCTGGATAATGTTCTCGAGCGTACTCGCCGAACAAATTCAAGCCGAAAAGTAACGGCTCAAAACACAGACTCCACCATACGGCGTCTTGCACCGAACCAGAAGCGTCCTGTAGTTGCTCAATGCAAGCCTGATGGCGACCTGCAACGCACCAGAAAAATTCGTGGGCAATTGCGCTGGCTTGTTTCTCCACGTAGTGTGGTTCGCTGTCCATTTCGCCACGCAGCGCATTGTAGATTGAGTGGTTCAGGATGGGCTACCGTCTGGCCGATGGTTCGGGGGGGAGTGAAAACGAATCCCTACCCGACCCTAACCCAACGCCAGGGCCGTCATCAGTTCCGCCCGTGCCGGAACCCGCACCAGCATTTTACATCCGCCACTAGTTTGTCAGATAACTGCGCCAGGCCCACGAGCGTCCGAGACGACGGGCTACTCGGGGGAGGAGCCCGCCCCATGACTTTCCCGAGTCTGGGGCGTCTCTAATGCTCGGACAAGACAGCGCTGGATAACCGAGTCGGCTTTTTGCAGTGGACTGCCGGAAAGTAAGGCGCGTGCGATGCCTACTGCCTGGCTACTATCCGCCGTAAGTACCAGTCGCGTTCGGCGGCTTTTTTCCCGCGTGCTCACGGACTTTGTCGCCAAACTCCGAAACCTTCTCGGTGAGTTTGGCACGCGTGTCATCACCGCTGGCTGGAGCGATTAGCAATCCGATCCCTACGCCCACTCCAACTCCTATCAGCAGAGCACCAACGTTACCGAGTATGTGCGAATCTTCCTCGCCGCGAAGCACGTCGCTGGCTCGGCTCACTCGGTCGGACGCCGTGTCATCTGTGTCTCTGGCTCGTGCTTTGATGTCGGCTAAATTGTCCGGCAGACGCTCACGCAAGGAATCAAGCACATTCAGTCAACACGTAGGATTATTACGAAACAAAGCCAAGAAGTTATTTGATTTCAGCAGTTGGATCGGCTGATCGGTCTGAGGCAAAGCCAAAATGGCCTGCCGATGACCTTCTGCCGAGACCCGAGCCGGGCAAAAGCGGGTGCGTGAACCGCTGACCCAGAGTCGAGAGCTACTGAAACAGATGCGAGTGACTGAACCGGCGGCTTCACGGTGCGTGGTTCATCCCCCAGGTTTGAGGGATTCGGTTCCGCATTTCACGGAGTCTGGGTCGCTCCAACTACGGACGCCTATGTTTGAGCCTATAATTCCAGGTCTGAATTATTGGGCCCATTCGCGTCTTACAATTGGCGAGGCTGGCATCGGCAGCCACCCTTTTCGGCGGTCCGATTGACATTTTCGTGTATTGTCCGCTCTCGGACTCGACATGAAACAGGAGGTTTGGCGCCGGGTCGAAGAGGTCTTCCACGCGGCCCTGGAGCGGGCGGTGGTTGTGCGGCAATCATTTCTCGACGGGAGCACCGAACGTGAAAGAACTCCTTCTGTTCTTGCTGTTGCTGGCACCCGGACTCCGGGCGCAAGAGCGGCAGACCGACCCCACATGGTTGCATCGCTACGTTCCAGACCTCTCGGAGACCGAGGCGGGTCTTACCTCTCCAACTTGCCACTACCGGGCTATTTTCGGCGAGGGGGACAAAGAAAACCGATCCCTCCAAAGCGTAACTCGCTTCGGCGAAGTCTCGTTGGACCCCCATGGCAATTGCCAGAGCGTACTTTACGACCGCCAGGAAGAGATCTATTTCGTCGTCGAAGGGGCGGGCATCCTGAACTACCAAGATCAGGTTCAAGCGTTGCGCATGCATGACTTCACGTACTTGCCTCCAGGCGTGAAGCATTCGATTGCAAACCACTCGGATGAGCCGCTGCGCCTGCTGGTGATGGGGTTCAAGATCCCGTCATCGATTTCAATCGGGGCGCCGATGCCACATCCGAGAGTTGCAAACCTGGAGGACACCAGGGAGGAGACTGTCAGCGGTCACCCGAACTCAGTTCTGTACAAACTTCTGATCGGCCTGCACACCGGAAAGCGAGACTTGATTGATGAGGCGTACGTGATGGACAGCTTTTTCTGGATGGATTTTGCGCCCGGAGGCACGAACTGGCCTCACCACCATCAGGCCGCGGAAGAAATCTACCTAGTAATGGACGGCCAGGGCGAAATCGTGGCCGGCGGTGGGAGGGAAGGCGTCGAAGGCCGCCATGCCGCCAAGGCAGGTGACGCCTACTACTTTCGTCCCAACTGCACGGTGGGCTTTTACAACCAGGACAAACCGGGCGCCAAGGCCTACATTTTGGCGGTTCGATCGCGCATTCCACTGCATGAGGATGAAGAGTAGGTATTTAATCTCGGCGGTGTAGAAATGCATATCCTGAAATCCAGCCGATCTCTTGTGAAGCAGGTAGTGGGTGAAATGGCGATATTTGTGCGCCGGGATAAACCGGCATGGAGTAGAGGATGAAAGAGCCTTACGGGTAAGGACTAGCGATCCGCTCGGCCTCGAGTCTTGCGTTGCTACCGCGAGGAACACAACGAAGCGTAGACAGAGGAT
>JBARIF010000623.1:0-2271 GCA_049799615.1 Terriglobales bacterium | reverse complement strand
GCCGGAAGCGCCATCGCCTTCTTCGTCCATCGTCACAATCTAAGCGCGATCAATCGGCGAGAGGTAGAAAACGCTTGCAGCGTGGCAAAGATGATGTTCGAAAGACGCGACCCTCGACCCCATGCCGTCGAGGCTTGAACGCAACGTTCGGAGCTCCCTTAATTCGCGGGCAAGCACTCCAACTTCATTGGCTTGATGTAGGACTGAAGTCGTCGGGGAAAGAGTTACCAACCTCGCAGGCAACAGAGATCGGCTGCACCAGCCAGGGAATGGACGGGTGGCCACCGCTATGACATCTAAGTCGCGCCAGCTCGCCCCCACACTCTCTAGGCAGAACCGGATAGCGTTTTCGGGAAGCCCGGCGCTTCTGAACCGGGTTAGCTTATCCTCTTCGATGGCCGCTCTAACGATTCCGTCTTCAAACAGAGCTGCGGCTGTGTCGTGCTTGAACGACGATAAACCTAGTATGAGCATAAAAAGGCAGACTCTGACGTAGATCATGGCTCTTTTGAGCAACAACACAATGCGCGCGCTTTGGGATAACGTTCGCACTGCTCCGGGATGGGGGTGGGAGTAGTCGAGATAGTCAAGGAATTCCTTTCGGAACGCTCCGCTCCAACGCCCTCGAAATACCCGGAAAATATGCCCACAATTTTCCCAAACTCACCCTGCACCTCGCGAGCGATGTTCAGTCGGCACCTAAAGCCATTGCCGGGGCCTCGGAGCGGATGTATTGCTTCCACCACAGTGCCAGATTAAGCAGGTACCAGGCACGAGCGCCGTCTCGCCTCTCCAACAGTCGCATCACTGCGGTGTGGTCCAGAAAGTCGCTCTCTTCACAAAAAGCTCTCAGTTCAACTCGCGCGAAGTCCCCCAGGCGATCGAAGAACCACTCGTACACGGGAACGCCGAACCCCTGTTTTTTGCGGTCGATGAGTTCGTCAGGGATCAAGCCGTGCACCGCCTTCTTGAGAATGTATTTCAGTCTTCCGTGGCGGGTTTTGATTGCTTCCGGAATGCTCATCGCCAGCTCCACAAATTTGTGGTCGAGGAAGGGTACACGCGCTTCGAGGCTCACTCCCATGCTCATCTTGTCGACCCGCATAAGCAGCAGTTCCGGCAGGCGCAAGTTGAGATCCAGGTAGCTCATCCAATTCAACGGTGACTTCTCCCACGCTTTGTCTTCGAATCGCTTCCGGATCGGTTTCAAAGCCTCCCACGAACTGAAGTCTGCGAAGTCTCTCCGCAGGCGATGAGAAAGCAGAGAGTCCTTATGGGTTTCGGTAAATGCTTCAGCTCCCCCCCAGAAGACAGGCAGGTGCTCGAAGTTTCTCCGCAGCAATTCATACTCCCGGCTCTCTTGACGTCCAGCCAGGCGAAGTCCCGCCAAGCCCAGCCCCTTCAACGCCTGCGGCATGGGCAGATCTCCCCAATGCTGAAGCTGGAGGCGCAGTTTCCACGAAGGATACCCACAGAAAAGCTCATCCGCTCCCTCGCCCACCTGGCAGACGATCACACCGTTGTCCCGCGCCAATTTGGAGACGTAATACACGGGTACGCAGACGGGATCGGCAATCGGCTCGTCCTGCAGATGCACCATCCTGGGCAGGAAGTCGAGGAGATCCTGCTGGGAGAGACGGCGTTCGTGATATTCCGCGCCCGCGAAGCTAGCCATGTGGCGGGCATAGTGAAGTTCATTCTTGTAGGACTGGTAGTCGCCGTCATAGCCGATGCTGAAACACTTTACCGGCCCGCTCTCGCCCTCAGAAAACAGGGCAGCATTGACGCTCGAGTCGATGCCGCCAGAGAGAAACACTCCAACCGGCACATCGCTCACTTTGCGCAACCGAACTGCGGTTCGCAGTTCTTGGACGATCCGCTCCGCAATCTCCTCTTCGGGGACGTTTAGGAGTGGCTGGGTGTGGTCCAGGACATCCCAGTAGCGGGACTCCACAATATTCCCGTCTTCCCGGATACGCAGCCAGCTTCCCGCCGTGAGCTTGCGGATTCCCCGGAACATGGTCAACGGCGCCGGAGTGGTCAGAAATGATAGGAAGTGGTACAAAGCCTCCTCGTCCATGGCCCGTTCCTGCTGCGGATCCTGCAGCAGTGCCTTAATTTCGGAAGCAAAAGCGACGCGCCCATGATGCACCGAATAATAGAGTGGCTTGATTCCGACTCGGTCGCGAATTAACCAGAGTTCGCGCCGACGAGCATCCCAAAGCCCTATCGCAAACATGCCACGAAATCGATCAATACAGTCGATTCCCC
>JBARIF010000622.1:0-3713 GCA_049799615.1 Terriglobales bacterium | reverse complement strand
GTATAACGCGATTCCTCGCTGGCGATGGCGAAGCCGGTCTTGGCGATCATGGCACGCAATACCTGGGCGGGAATCTTCACTACACCAGCAGTCGGAAATACCGGCAGCGTGGGAAAATTAGACCGCGCCATCCCCACCATCTTTGTGTTGGACCGTCCACAGCGGATACTGATCCAATGATTCTCCAGCAGCTTAATGGTGATATCGGCGTCGGGCAGCAGTTTTACATAGTCGTGCAGTTTACGAGCCGGGATAGTGCAGGAGCCTTCCTTTTTGACCTTGGCGTTGCACACCGTGCGCAAACTCAGATCGAGGTCGGTGGCAGTCAGTGAGAGTTTGTCGTTCGAAGCCTCAAATAGGTAATTGGAGAGGATTGGAATCGTGGTCTTGCGCTCCACCACGCCCTGGGTCGCAGTCAGTTCCTTCAAAAGTTCAAACTTGCTGACCGTGATTTCCATGGTGGCGGTTCCCGTGACTGAGGCCAATGCTTCTACCGGCATAACCCAGATCTCCCGTCAGGCGGTGCTACTTTGAATGCTTCCCTTATATCAAAATAAAAACCTATAAAACCAGCAGTAACAGTAGAGGGGTCGTAAAAGTGGAAATCGTGTCCAAACCCGCACCCAACCGGTTTCTGCGCTCAACCCTTCATGTCGAAAATTAGCCCACTCGCCGGCGGAGATGAAGGTATCGTTTGGCCGTGCCTTGCGATTGTCACCGTCTCTTACACACCTTCCACAACCGATTCACAGTGCCGCTCAAGGAAGACTTTGCTGCTGAGTGGAAATACGGTTTGAAGCCGCCATTCATCCACCCAACTGCTCAGTCATTTTATTGATCAACCTGTTCAAATCCTTGTCGGTCTTGCGGGTGACATCGATCTTGTCCACCGAATGCAGCACCGTGGTGTGATGCTTGCCGCCAAACTGGCGTCCGATCTCCGGCAGAGAAGCCTCGGTGAGATGCTTGGCCAGGTACATGGCGATCTGCCGCGGATAGACGATGGCTCGCGAGTTGTTCTTGGCCTTGATCTCCACCAGCCGCAATCCAAACTGCTCGGCCACGGCTTTCTGAATCGACTCAATCGTCACCTTGCGGGCCTGGGAGTCGATGAAATTCTTGAGCACCTGCTGGGTGTAGGGCAGGGTAATCTCGGCGCCGATCAGCGAAGAGTGCGCCACCAGTCGGATGAGCGCGCCTTCCAGTTCGCGCACGTTGGACCGGATATTGGACGCGATGTAAAGCGCCACGTCGGTCGGCAGAATGACTTTTTCCTGCTCCGCCTTCTTTTGCAGAATGGCGACCTTGGTTTCGAGATCGGGCGGCTGGATGTCGGCGATCAGTCCCCACTCGAAGCGGCTGCGCAGCCGGTCCTCAAACTCCGCCAGCTCCTTGGGAGGCCGGTCGCTTGCGATCACGATCTGCTTCATGGACTCGTGCAGCGCGTTGAAGGTATGGAAGAACTCCTCCTGGGTGCGTTCCTTCTGGGCCAGGAACTGGATATCGTCCACCAGCAGCACGTCCACACCCCGGAACTTATCGCGGAAGCTGATCATCTTGTCGTAACGTAGCGAGTTGATCATCTCGTTGGTGAACTTCTCGCTGGAGACGTAACAGATGGCCGACTGCGGCTGGCGGCGCTTGATCTCGTGACCGATGGCCTGCATCAGGTGGGTCTTGCCCATGCCGACGCCGCCATAGAGGAAGAGCGGGTTATAGGCCTTCGAGGGACGTTCCGATACCGCTTGGCAGGCGGCGTGCGCGAACTGGTTTCCGCTGCCGATGACGAAGGCGTCAAAGGTATAGCGCGGATTCAGTTGCGCTGCGCCGTCCCAGTCAAAGCGGGACTGGGAGGCATGCGAACTGGCGGGAACCAGGTGGGCGGAGAGTCCGCCGTCGTGACGCACGGGAGTGGAGGCGGGATCGTCCTCGGGCGTGACGAACTTCACTTCCTGGAACTCCAGGCCGAGATTGTCCAGCGCTTCCTGGATGAGGTCCGCGTACTTGTCTCCCACGTGACGGAACTCCGCGGTGGGCACGCGCACGAAAAGGACGGGCCCGGCGGAATGGCTGTACTTGGTGGGCTTCAGCCAGGTGTCATAAGAATGTCGGTTGATCTTTTTTTCCAGTGCGTCCAGGACGCGCAACCACGGATTGGGAGAGAGGCTTGGGCTCGGAACAGACATAAAATAATTTTCGTGGGGCTGCGGCCAGATCAGCGCCCGGTATCAGAACTTGTGCGGCAAAAAGTGCTTTCATTTTCCAGCAGCAGAAGAGCCTTGATTGCTGGCTGTTTGCCCTGGGTCAAGAAAATTTCTGTCAGCTGGATCAGTCCGGCATACTAGCACAAAATTTTTCCGTCTGCGGGAATCTTGTTCGCGGACTTTTTTCGTTGCTATGATTCAGAACCCTAACCGAACCTCCTGTCAAGTGTTCAACTTATAACTGTCGCGGGAGTGGTGCAGAAGTTGGCGTAGGGCGGGCGCCGTCACCCAAATGCCGTGCGATAGGGATTTCACTTTTTGCTGCTCGTCGGCAGCTCCGTGACCCGGAAGGAAGAGGAGGTTTCGGAAGCAACATCAACCGCAAAGCGGCGGGCGAGGGCGCCCGCCCCACATCCTCTATTTTCCCGGGTTTGCCCGCCTGCGTGCACTCATTTATACTTCTCATTCGCTTCAAAAGAGACCCAGTTCATCAGGAGCAGCGATTTTTCATGCCCAAGCGCACATTCCAGCCTAACCGTCGTCACCGCTCGAAGACGCACGGATTTCTTACGCGGATGAAGACCAAGGCCGGCCGCGCGGTAATTTCGCGGCGGCGCGCCAAGGGCCGCAAGCGGGTGTCAGTGAAACCCGGCTTCCGTGAGTAATGCTTCCCCTTTTCCGGAATTCGCGGAAGATTCGCAATCTGGGTTGAGGCGCGCTGTGAACGCACTCGCGGCCAATGGCAGCGGCGACCTGTCTGGATCGGGCAGAGGCAGGTTCCCGCGCAGCGTGCGCTTGCTCCGGCACGCGGATTTCGAGCGCGTGTACAAACAGGGGCGCCGGCATTTTGCCGCCCACATGACCGTGTTCTACCTCCCGCGCCGCGAAAGTGACGGTGGAGTGCGGGTCGGACTCACGGTGGGGAAGGTGCTGGGCGGCGCGGTGGTACGCAATCGCATGAAGCGGAGGCTGCGGGAAGCGGTTCGACTGCATGGCATGATTCCAATCGCAATGGATGTCGTGATCAATCCCAAAAAGTCGCTCCTGACCGCAGAGTTTGTGGATGTGCAGCGCGAAATTCGGCGGGCGTTCGGCGTGATCGAAAAGTCAGCGGGAAAACAATGAACCAGTGGGCCAGTAGCCTCGTACTCTTCCTGTTACGCGGATACAAGTGGGCGCTCTCGCCACTCTTGCCTCCGGCCTGCCGCTACGTGCCCAGCTGCTCCGAGTACGCCATGGAAGCGGTGGCCCGCTACGGCGTGTGGCGCGGCGGCCTGAAGGCGCTTTGGCGTGTGCTGCGCTGTCATCCTTTTGTGCAGGGCGGTTACGATCCGGTGGTGGGATTGAACAACTACAGCGTAAACCAGAATGCGGCGCCGCCCGCCAGTCGTGCGGTCACTGAGTAGCGAATTTGCCTGACTTCAACAATCCTCAACAAGATCCCGGCATGGAGCGCCGGCTGTTGCTGGTGTTCGCGCTCACTTTTCTGGTCATTATTCTGTTCCAACC
>JBARIF010000621.1:0-2103 GCA_049799615.1 Terriglobales bacterium | reverse complement strand
GGCCTGAAGCCCGGAGATGACGCAATCATGTCGCCGCTGACTTTCGTGGCGACTGCGAACTGCGTGCTTTATCAGGGCGCCCGGCCGTCCTTTGCGGATGTCAGCTCGGACACGCTCAACATCGATCCGGAAAGCATCGCCGAGCGTATTACGCCGAAAACGCGCGCCATTCTGCCCGTGGCTTACGCGGGGCATCCCGCGGATCTGGATGCAATCCTTTGGCTAGCAGAGAAGCATGGCCTGACCATTGTGGAAGATGCTTGTCATGCGCTCGGCGCAAAATACCGCGGACGTTGTACGGGCAGCATCGCGCACATGTCGGTTTTCAGCTTTCATCCGGTGAAGCAGATAGCTACCGGAGAGGGCGGCATGGTGACGACGGATCGCGCTGATTTCGCCGAATCGCTGCGGAGGTTCCGGAACCATGGCCTCTCGACCGATGCGCGCCAGCGGCATGCCGCGGGTGAGTGGCACTATGAGATGGTGCTGCTGGGCTTCAACTATCGCCTGCCTGAATTGGCCTGCGCGCTTGGGCTTTCGCAGCTAAAGAAACTCGAGGCCAATCTCGCTCGCCGAACCGAGATTGCTGCAAGATACACGGCGGCGTTCACGGACCTTCCGGGGGTCATTCCTCCGACCGTGCGGGAGCATGTGAAACCCGCATGGCATCTGTACCCGATCCGCGCAGACACAACCAAGCTGAACACGGATCGCGGGCAGCTGTTCCATGCATTGCGGTCAGAGAACATCGGTGTGAACGTGCATTACATTCCAGTCTATTTGCATCCGTATTACCGTGACCAGTTCGGATACAAGCGTGGAGAATGTCGAGTGGCCGAAGGCGCGTACGAACAGCTAATCAGCCTGCCGATGTTTCACGGGATGACCGAACAAGATGTGGAGGATGTGCTTTCGGCTGTGAAGAAGGTTACAAATCATTACTTGCTCTAAGTTGGTCTGAAGTGTGGATCAGCGTCACGTTAGCCCGAGCTCTGCGACTCGCGCGGTGTTTCTGCGAATGTCTGGGGCATGCTACATGTTAACCGCTTTTCTTAGAAGGCCAGTCGGGACTCCGCAGTTCCTTCTAAAGATGAATCAGGGAGGCGCATTCGCACGATCGATGCTCTCACCGAAGACGGAAGGTTCGAAAAAGAAATTTGGACCAAGATGAAGCCAAGGCGTGGTGCATTTGTCCAGGAGATGCGGTGCCCAATGTTGCCTCCCGAGCCTCCTGAATGTCTGCAGTCTAGAACCGTTCCAAGGTCGAGACAGTTGTGCGTTCGAACGACTTGCTGTGCAAGTTTTTGCCCTGAAATCTAAACGATTTCTTACCAATAGCATACGTGAATAGCGCTGAGTGCGTCTTTTCGGCCCCACTCCTGCACGCTAGGTGGCTGGTCCTTTTGAACAAAAAGACCTGATGAGCTCGTCTGTGTTTCGCATGAGGTGCGTAATTCACTATGCCGATCGCCCTTGCACTTTTGGTGTCCGCTGATTCCTGCATAGTTCAGCAGTTCAGCGGTGCCCTACAAGAATTGTCTATTGCGCCCGACATTTGTCAGGACTTGCCGACATCTATGCGCTTATTGAACTGCCGAAAGTTCGATGCTGTTCTCGTTGATCTCCAGCTTGGAGAACAGGCAGGGGTGATTCTGGACGCGACCCATCTTTCCCCGTCAAACAGGACGGCTGTGACATTTGCTATCAGCAGCGGCGATGCAGGTGCTACTGCCGCCTTCCGAAAGAGGTCGAGCTTCGTCTTTGAGAGACCTCTTTCAAAGCGATCAATCCTCAGCACGCTCAAGCCTGCTTACGGACTGATCCTGAGGGAGCGACGGCGCTATTGCCGTTGTCCGGTCGCCATTCCCGTCAGGATACTGAGGCAAGGGATGCCGGAAGTTCACTGCTACAGCATGAATATTAGCGAAGGGGGCATGGCTGTCAGTACGTTTGTTCCGCTCAGAGCCGGAGAACCCGTGCAGGTTCAATTCACCGTCCCCGATAACGATTTGACATTCCTGGTAGAGTCAAAAATATGCTGGTGGAGAACGGGTCATCTCGGAGTTCGCTTTGTATCTCTTTTGCAGGGACGCAAAGCTGAAC
>JBARIF010000620.1:0-1796 GCA_049799615.1 Terriglobales bacterium | reverse complement strand
AAAGGCGTGGGCGAAGCTCACCCCATTGCATCAAATAGTACCGCGGAAGGACGTCAGCAGAATCGACGCGTCGAGTTGATAGTGTCGGGCGAGGTGATCGGAACCAAGGTCGGCTTCGCCACAGAGTTCCAGGTTCGTTAACGCAAGAGCGACCATGCATGGATGGTCCGCAAGCAGAAAGCCGGCTTTTTTTGAGTCGGCTTTTGTTTCTCTTTTTCCCTGCCGTTAGACCCTCAGAGGAGCGAGAAAACCGCATTCGAAGTTCCGGCCCGGGCGGAACTGCAATTCCGCATTCGGTGCCGGCGAAGCCGCGCCGAGAAGATGGAAAAAGACTTGTTACGCGATTTGAGCTGGTTCCAAATATCTCGAGCCGATGACGGGCAGACCGGACATCACCAGATTCTGGAAGAGTTGCCGACTGACCGGGAGCTATCGCGTGCGGGTCGATCCGGAAGGCCAAACTGTTCCTGGTCGCTAAATAATATTCCAAGCAGGATTAGGTCGTTGGCCGGTCCGCGAAATATTGTAAGACTCCCAAGCTTATCTCGTTGACTTTGGTCGCCTGAATATTCGTCAGGAGAATGACAGACAGGCCGCTATCAGGCACGACCGAGTATTGGGCCATTCCGGCTCCAATATGAAAGAAAATTTGATGGCCGCTAAACTCCTCCATCATCCATCCTGCCGAAAAGTCTCCAATGGCACCCGACCTGAGCTTATATGGTGTCCACATTTTCTTAAGAAGGTCCGGTCTCAACAACTTTCCTCGAGTAAGCGCAGAGTCGAACTTCGCTAAGTCTTGGGCTGCCATATTCAGCCCATCGCCTGCATAGGTATAGCTCGCAAAAAGAAGCATAGAGTGAAAAAGCGGATCGTCAGGCTTATTCACGAAAGGCACGATCGGTTCAGGGTGTAGTCGGTCGGCAGCTGACACTGCCCGGGTGTAAACCGTCACTGAATGGGGAACTACATCACGGGAGTCTCCGAAGAATGCGGAAGTGATGCCCAGCGGGCTGAAGATGCGTTGTTTGAGGAACTCCGGGTACGACACGCCAGAAATCTTCTCGATGATCTCCTTCAACAGAATGAATTCCGTTTGATTGTAGGCGACTTCTCCCCGGGTTCATAAACCAAAGATTGACTCGACGCCGCAGCTAACGCAGCCTCCTCTGATAACGGATAATCAAATTTGTCGTAGATATTGGGAATATCTGGGATTCCACTACTGTGGCTTAAACAATTCAGGACGGTGACCTCGTTCCACCCTTTGGGAATGCCGCTGAGAAGCTCAGCGATAGGCTCGTCAAGACGGAGTTTTCCATCTTGAATGAGAAGAAAAGTGGCAGTCGCTGTCAGAACCTTTGTAATAGAAGCAATTGGATAAACGTTGTCATTTGTGGCAGGCACATTCAATTCGACGTTTGCGAGCCCGTAGGAGCGCTGCTTCACAATTTCGCCGCTTCTGATCACGACGAGTTCGAGGGAGGGAATATGCTTCGCCTTCATCTGTTCAAGGACGTAGTCGTCCAGGGTTGATTGAGCCACCCCGAAAACAGAGACTGTTAATATTGCAAGAAGAAGTGCGATCGATTTTGCTAACACGGTGAGACCTCTCGAACCAGAATAAACGATTTCCTTCGCCGAATTGCCCAGAACTCGGTGGGTCGCAAGTCGTTCTACTTGGCGAATCACGGCCTGCACTCGGGTCGAATGACGGCCAATACAGAAGTTGGCTGCGTTTCCGGGATTCGTCCCGATAAACGATAGATCCCTATCGGGACTGCCCCGAAGCAGAA
>JBARIF010000619.1:0-10132 GCA_049799615.1 Terriglobales bacterium | reverse complement strand
ATTCGAGCGCCATCTGATACTCCGGCCCCATTTCCAGGACTTGCTGGTGACGCCGCTTGTGCAGGTCCCACACATGCAGTGCATGCCCGTACTTGCCGGCGAGCAGCAACTCTGGATTCACGCCGTTTTCCACCATGTCCGGGGTTCCCCATTCACTGGTGATCATGGTGTCGTGTCCCAAGTGCCACCAAAAGTCGTAAGTCAGGTATTGTGGTCCACGATCGGCCTCCCATGCTCCCTTGATCTCGAACGTCTGGGGGTCGAGAACGAAGATTCCGCCGGGTCCCTTACCATCAACCGATCCCAGAGCATTCATGTAGACGCCGTCCGGCCCGCAATGAGACGTGTGCGGCCGGCTGTAGCCGGACTTTCTTTTGACCTCTTCAGGCTCAATCACCTTGACCAGTTTTGGCTTTCGCGGGTCGGGCTTGGTATCGAGAATGTGAATGCGCGAAGAACGCATTCCCGGAACCACCAGGAACCGCCGCTCCATGTGCGGATGCGGCGAGTAGGGGCAGAGACAGGAACTGCAAGCGTTCCAGCCGAAGTGGTGCAACTCGTCCCCCGCATTCGGCATGTCCAGTTGGTGGATAACCTTTCCATACACGTTCGAGGCGGGGTCCAGGTCCACGACGGCCATCGCGTCGGGCGAACCGGGGTTCGGGTTCAACATGGCGACATACGCCAGCTTTTCCGGGACAGCCTGCATGGCCATCTGCGGTGAGGGATAGAAGCTTTGGTCCGGAAGTAACTTTGTCATTGCTGATTTCTCCTGCTCTTGAATTTGCTCGTCACGTGGTCGAAAATCATGCCAGCGGGCAGATTTGATCGCGCCGTACTCCTGCATTAGGCAGGATCGTGTTCCCCCGCGTCCTTCCGGCAGAGTTGCTTTTTTGTTACTTTTTTGTGAACGGTATGCCCAGAACAGCATGTCTCTATCAGTTCGGGCCCTTCCAGCTGGATGTCGCAGAGCACCGGCTACTACGTCAGGGGGTTGAAGTTCCGCTCCAGCTGAAGGCATTCGAAACCCTCTGCGTACTGGTGGAGAATGCGGGCAGCTTGCTCAGGAAGGAAGACCTGTTGCAGCAGGTGTGGCCGGATACGGTCGTAGAGGAGAACAACCTCAACAAGAATATCTCCCTGCTGCGCAAAGCCCTGGGGGAACCCGCGACAGGGCAGTCCTACATAGAGACCGTGCCCCGTGTAGGCTATCGCTTCGCCGCGTCGGTCACGGAAATTGCGCCGCATGCGCAAAGGCCAAAGCCTGAAGGCCGCTACGTCGAATCTCCTGCGCGTCAGGAAATTCGTTTCTGCTCTACTCGCGACGGCGTCCGGATTGCCTGGGCGACGGTTGGTTCGGGCTATCCTCTAGTCAAAGCTGCCAACTGGCTCAATCATCTGGACTATGAGTGGGAAAGTCCCGTCTGGAAGCACTGGATTGCGGAGTTGACAAAACACCACCGCTTCGTTCGCTACGACGAGCGTGGGAATGGGCTATCGGACTGGGAAGTAAAGGAGATGTCTTCTGAAGCCTGGGCACAGGACTTGGAGACCGTCGTTGAGGCAGCTGGGATTGACCGGTTCGCGCTAATGGGGATCTCGCAGGGCGGAGCCCCGGCCATTACTTATGCAGTGGAGCATCCGGAGCGCGTGAGTCACCTGATTCTGGTGGGTGCCTATAGCCGTGGCTTTGCGCACAGAGACAATCCTGAGGCCCTAAAAGCGCGTCAGGCGTTTGAAACGCTGGTGCGTTTGGACTGGGGAACTAAGAATCCAGCCTTTTCCTTCAATTTTGCCGACCTATATGTGCCACAAAACGCCACTCCCGAACACCAGGAATGGTTCAACGCCTTACGCCGTGTGTCGGCGTCCCCCGAAAATGCGGCGCGCATCATGGAAGCATGCGACAAGGTTAATGTCCGTGCGCTGCTTCCGTCGGTCTCCGTTCCGACCATCGTGTTTCATAGCGATGGCGACCGCGCGGTGCCGCCTGACGAGGGTCGGATACTAGCTGCGGAGATTCCAAACGCGAGATTTGTTCCGTTGTCGAGTGCCAATCATCTTCTTCTCGCGGATGAACCAGCCTGGGGAATCTTTGTCGAAGAACTCGGCGCATTCTTGGGATGGCAAGGACACAGACGCGGCCACTAACTGACTTCGCCACGCCGAAGACCCGTTTCTTTCCATTCACCGGCTGCGGAGGGAGCTTCTTCGACTCGCGGGAAGACGGAATCGGATCAGCGAACGAGCCGATTTCCTCAACCGGGCAGATGCTGATGCCGTAGGCCTTGCGCAGGGCGCGGTTGACCGCTCGGGTCTCGGCCACGCGCATCTCAGCGCCCCGGACCAGAGGGGAAAACATTGGACGGGTCGGCGTCGCCGTAACCGACGAAGCCCGCGTAATTCAGGCAGGGAGATTGCGGGAGAAGGGCGAACTCCACCGTCACACTGGGGCGTGACACAGGTCACTGAATTTCCTTCGCCGTCGCAATAAGATAAGCAGTGCGATGGGTTCTGTATGCTGACGAAGTGTGCCAACCCGTCCTGTTTCACATCGTTCCGCAATATCCAAGAGGGAAGACTTTTTCGGCTGGAAGCCGACCCCAGCCCTTCCGCCAACGCTTATGCCAATGACTCCACCAAGGTGGAATACTTCTGGTTGTGCAGGCACTGCTCGCAGCTTATGGCGTTGCGTCTCGGGCAAGATGGAACAGTCGTTACCAATTCACTCCCAGACTGTGCCCACCGCCCTCCAGAGGGTTTCGCCGTCATCTCCCGACACAAAGACAGGCTCCTGAGAAGTGTCACTTTTGCCCGCAGGAAGACGATGGCCGACGCACCGCCTAGTGACTGAGCCGAACAGGGAATCTTCAGCAGAGGTGCGGTTTTTCCTGCCTGAATGACGCGTGCCCGACCATCTTTCCCATAAAAACACGGCAAGATGGAGGTTTGGCGTGGAGATAATGCTTCAAATCAGCCGGGAGTTTGTGATGACTGTTGAATGGTTGCTAACCGGGGAAGGCCAACCACCTTCAGGGTTGTCCCCAGTTGAAATGTTCCGGCAGGCACCACGGCCACCAAAGCGAGATGTGATTGTCCCCCAGTTCTAACATGCGAAAGCAAATCATTGAGTAGCATGGCTCTTCCCGCTGGAACTCGGCTGGGCCCTTACGAAATTGTGTCCTTGGTTGCGGCCGGTGGTATGGGTGAAGTGTATCGGGCCCGCGACACGCGGCTTGCCCGCTCGGTGGCCATCAAGGTTCTGCCAGCATCGTTTGCCAGTGATCCTGACCCCTGCGCCGATTTGAGCAGGAAGCGCGTGCTTGGCTGCGCTAAATTATCCGAACATTTTGGCCCTCCACGACGTTGGCTCGCAGGACGGGACGTCTTACCTTGTTTCCGAATTTCTCGAAGGCCATACCCTCCGGGAGCAGCTGGCAAATGGCGCCCTGCGCACCTCAAGAATAGAAGTGTCTCGTGAACGTTTCCCAACTGGGTAAACGTGCCCTGCGCGGGTGTCCCCCGGTAACCGGCGTAATCCTTAGTGGAAGCTGCTTTTTTGTGGTTGACGCGAGGGGGCTTTCGGGAGCACAATTACGCCCGTTCTTTTCATTCCGCAGTCGATTTTCAACGACTCCCCCCCAGCAGTCTCGGGCCTCTTAACTCGTCGGGCCGAACGAACCCAGTACTGGCTGTAGTCGTCTCCAGGGCATAGCCCTGGAAACCTTGATTGCTCGGTGGGATTACGAGCCGTGAGAGGAGCCCCAGCTATGCGCGGAATGGGTCAATATTCGGCGGTCGCTTTGCTGCTCTTCATTACCCTTAGCCTTCCATACAACAGTCGCGCCGTTGACTTCGCGCCGGGAGCGCCCTACCCGGTTGGCACTTCGCCTTCAGCAATCGTCGTAGGCGATTTCAACGGTGACGGCAAATCTGACCTGGCCGTCGCGAACTTTGGGGGCAGTAACGTCAGCGTTCTGGTCAACAAAGGTGACGGGACGTTCCTCGCCGCAGTGACCTCGTCGGCTGGCACAGCGCCGCAGGCGATGGTGGCTGGCGATTTTAACGGGGACAGCAAGCTCGACCTCGTACTAATCAATCAGGGTAACCCGCCGAGCGGCGCGGGAGGAGCGGTCTCTCTTTTGTCAGGCAACAACGACGGTACGTTCCAGGCGCCGGTACAGATTGAGGCCAATCAATTTCCAGCGAGCGTTGCCGTCGCCGATCTGAACGCTGACGGTAAACCCGACCTGATCCTCGGAGACGCGGCCCGTGGCACCCTGACCATTCTCCTGGGGAAGGGGGACGGCACTTTCCAGAAGCCTGCGACTATGACGCTGGCAAGCAGTGGGTCCGTAGCGGCGTTGGCGGTGGGTGACTTCAACGCAGACAAGAAGGTAGACATCGTCGCCGCCATTTCATCTGGGCCCGTTTTCATCCTGTTAGGTAACGGAGACGGAAGTTTTCGTGCTCCGGCACAGATCGCTACGGACACGACCTCCCCCCATCTCCTCGTGGGTGATTTCAATGGGGACGGCAAGCTCGATTTGGTGCTCCGAGAGGAAACGCCACGGCCTCCCAACTGCAGAAGAGCCCCTTGTTTCGGCTTAGACCGAATATTCATCTTCAACGGTAACAGCGACGGAACATTCAATGCCGGAACATCGACGCTATTGCAGATCAATGCAAGTACCGGCAATCTTGCCACGGGCGATTTCAATGCGGACGGCAAACCGGACCTGATCGAGCCACGTTTCGAATCGGGTCTCCTGTTTCTTGGCCGCAACAATGGCACATTCCTCGCTGTGCCGCCTCTCTGGACAGGCCTGGGTGCTTTCCTGGGTGCCGCCGACTTGAACGGCGACAATTTATCTGACCTGGCCGTTACCGACACCAACAACAATGTTGTTGTCTTTCTGAACACCAGCCCAACCTCTGGGGCTGACCTGTCCGTGACTGAGCCCGCGACACAGAATGTGGTCGTTGGCGGGGACGACCTGGGCTATCGAGCAACTGTGTTGAATACGGGTCCTCAAGATGCAACCGGAGTTACTCTGAAGGAAACGCTGCCCGCCGGCTTTACCCTGGTCTCTACACAGCCAAGCCAGGGAACATGTTCAGGCACGACCACGATTACCTGCAATCTGGGCGCCATGGCGGATGCATCCTCAGCCACAGTGGATTTCACGGTTACGCCGACCGCAGCGGGAATCTTCACTGACGGCCTTCACATCACGGCCACCGAGCCCGACCTGAACTCGAAAAACAATTCCGCTTCGATGACGATCACAGCAGTCTTGCCTGCGGATCTTACCGTTTCCGGCACTGCGTCCGAGACCACCGCGAAGATCGGCGATCAAGTCACATTTAACATTACCGTCACCAATCATGGCCCGGCCACGGCGACTAATGTCGTCTTGACCGATTCCCTCAGCGATGCGCTTCCCGTGAGTTCGCTCACGATCAGCCAGGGAAGCTGTCCTTCGCCGATTACCTGCTCGATCGGCACCCTCGCGCCCGCAGCCAGCGCCACTCTGAGCTTCGCCGTCACGATGGCTACGGCCGAATTTTTTGCCAACAATCTGAGTGTAGGATCGGACCAGCCCGACCTGCTTGGAGATAACAACAACGCAATCTTGACAATCGTGGTCAACCCGGCGGATCTGGCAGTCACGCAGACGGCTTCCGCGGTGAGTGTGGTAACGGGAACTCAAGTGACCATCACTCTCAACCTAGTCAACAAGGGACCCGCAACCGCAAACAACGTGGTGCTAACGGATTTGCAGCCAGTGGGCGGGACACTGGGTTCGGCGACTGCTAGTCAGGGGTTATGCAGCCCGCCCTCAGGTGGCCAGATCACCTGCGGTCTAGGATCGCTAGCCCCATCCGCAACCGCAACAGTGATAATCTCCGTTACCTTCACCGACGTCGGGCAATGGACGGATAGCGCAAGCCTTTCCGCCACCGAGCCTGACCCGGACAGCTCCAACAACCAGACCAACCTGAATATTGACGTCGCCCAAGCCCCTGATTTCGTTGTGACACCCGCGAGCCCGAGTCTGACCATGCAGCCGGGAGCATCGGGGATGGACGTGCTCACCGTTGCCTCTCTGGGAGGTTTCGCCGGCACAGTATCGCTGGCGTGCTCGGTGGCTGGTCCGGTTCCAGCACCATCTTGCTCAGTGTCGCCTTCATCGGTGACACCCGGTTCCAACCCCGTTACCGCAACGCTCACGCTCACAGCCCTCAGGGCAGGATTAGAGCCCGCCCACCGCCCCGGACTCGAAGGACTCTTCTGTGCCGCATTGCTGCCACTACCAGGCATCGCGTTCATTGGCATTGGCCTTACCTCCAGCAAATCCAGAAAGCGAAGAACTCTGGTCTGGCTGCTGTGGGGTCTGGCGATTGTCGTCATAGCACTGCAAGCTGCTTGTGGAGGAGGCAGCACGGCTCCTCCGCCCCAGCCAAGAATCTATACCGTCACGGTTACTGCGAGTTCGGGCTCAATCTCAAAATCCACTCAGATCCAGCTCACGGTGCAATGACGCTGGTGGAGTGAAAAGGCAGGAGGTAAGAGCGATGTGACGCAACGCTCAGTGCTCGGGTTGGAAGATGAGCGGAGATCCCCGCCGTCAGGTTGTCGGGGTCGAAGTCAGGCACCCCGATTTGCGCACTGTTGGATCTGGGTGTTTAATTGACTGGTCCTAATAAGCGCGGAAAGTCGAATGCGTGAACGAAGTGACCAGCAAAGACCAGGACAGGCCGGTTTTGGACGCAGAAAGCTTCCAACGCCTTCTCGCTGCCGCCTACATATTGCAAGGGCATTCTGATTGGCCTCCCCGGCAGCCAATTGGTGCGGGTCACACAGTTCCTGCCGGAGCCACTGCCACTCTCCAGAAACGAACTCCACGTCTTCTGATTCGAGAATCCCGGATTCCGGCATCCCGATCTCAGGAGACGCCATTTACCTCCCAAAATGTAGTTCCAAATGGCGCGATTCGAAAGCAGTTACCTTCACATTCGAGAACACTGATACCACTCGGTGCACCTACGGTTCGACACGCGACAAAAATCTCCGTAAGCAGTCCGATGTTTTGGAGGGCGTTCGAGGCCCTCGCGATAGCCATGGTTTTCTGCGTGGTGGCGGGCGTTTCGATCCATCGCATCCCGTCACTTCCTAGCCGTACAACGCACCCTGCAGAAATTTCGGAGCAGCGAAATGTCTCCCGGCGCGTGACCGCAGCGGCCAAGATTTTGGCATTGGTCGAGCAGCCCGCCGAGACGTCGGAGTCTCGCAGGTCGCCTGACGCCGATGTCGTCGCCGAAGACATCACTATCCATCACCAAAAGCCCTCTATGGATCTCGATAGCGCGGCAATCAAGAAACCGACCGGCGGTACTGTGCAAGCGCAACTCTTGCCTCTGGAGAATATGATTGTGAAGCGCGGCGTACTATTTACTTTCGGCAAAGACTCTGACAGCCTTGTCGCCGACACATTGACACGCTACGGCGCGGATGCTTCGGCCTCTCGCATCCAGGATCAGAAGAGAGCAGCTCTGCACCAACAAGCTTACAAGTAGGCCTGGCCAAAGGGGCGTATCAACTGCCGCTCGCAGCGAGGCGAGTCTAAAGCCATGTTGAGGAAGGCTGGCCTTACCCTCGGAACGTACTGCCTCCAGCATCTGCGAACCGTTTTTCTCCCTCATAGGGATATCGCCGTGAATGATGTGCTTCAGGTAGTGGGGATGAAGGTTTCGTTCCATCCGAGGAGCATCACCGGTGTAATAGCCTTCGAGGTAGTTTTGGACAATGGTGCTCACGGCTGAAGACTCAGTGCCGTGTGCTCTGGCGCACGGGATAAGCCGCTATAGCTCGTCAAACTCCTTGGCTCCGGGCATTTCTTCGAAGTGCCGGGCAGAAGTTTGAGCGGGACGTCCCGGCACATTTCCTTAGAACCGCTGAAACCTGCAAGGCTCAGTTCCGCTGCCAGCGGAGCGACACTTCATAGAGAACTAAGGAATTCGAGGATGGCCTCTTGATCGCTCTGGGACAGTCGCTGAAAGCGGTGATTCACTTCACCGGCTTCTCCGCTATGTCGCAGTACTGCATCTCGAAGCGTGGACGATGTTCCGTCATGCATCAACCGATTGCGGAAGCGGACGCCCCACAAGGGCGCCGTCCGTATTTTGTTTTGGGCAGCTTGGAAAGCGTCCGGTGAGAAATTCTTCCACGCGATCTGATACATCTTCTGCCCGTAATGCTCCACCATAGGCGCAGCGATCCCGTCACCCGTCCCCACATCGTGCAAGAGAAAATCCGAGTATGGGTAAAAGGTTTTTCCGCCGAGCCCTTCGGGAATTGTAAAGGTGCCTCCATTGACCTTCGTGCCTACGGGCGCAGTGGTCAATGTGCTCACATGACAGGTGGCACAACCAATCTTCTTGAACAACTCGGACCCTTTCTCAGCTCTTGAGGTTTGGGCCAGTTGCCAGTCGCGGGCGGGCGCCTTCGAGGCCCGGATGAAGCGGGCAAAGTGATCAATATCGTCCAGCCCGTCGGGGCCCGGCGGGTCGTTGGGTTCAGGAGCAGTGTTGCACAGCTTTGTTACCTCGTCGGGGAACAGGCGGGTTGTGATGCCCATTTCATTCAAGTAAGCATCTCCTGAGAACGATATCAGGCTTGCATGCTGATCCTTCCAGCCGAATCTTCCAACGCCGGTTTCTTTCGGAGCTTCGACGATAGGAACGTACAGCACCTGTCCGCAGATCTTGCGGTGCGTGTCCTTGCACTGCTTACGCGCCAGTTCAATGAAAGTCTGATCGGCGACGGCTTCTACAAAACCGTCACCTAGAAGACCTAATGCTACCCGTGTCGCCCGAATGGTCTCGGTTTTGGGCACATGCTCCTGGATTTCAATAGTAGCAAACGCGGCGTTCGGGCAAATAGCGCGATCATTCACCAGCGTGCGGCCGGAGACGATTTCTGTTCCATGCGCGATCGAGATATCCGGATTGTGAAAATGGTGGTCCGGTCCCTGATGGCCAACGCGCACCTCCGTCATCTGGCTCGTTCCACCCGAAGTTGGGTTCTGGTGACATTCCCGGCAGGATTGCGCATTGTACAGGGGCCCAAGGCCATCGCTCACACCCTCAGTTTCATCGAACTTGTCTTGATCGGCCTGATGGGTCATGTCATCTACCAGGCCATTACTCTTGTTATCGAATCCAGTGGGTGCTTCCAAATTCTGTTGGCCGGCGGAAGTGAGAGCAATAGCAAGAAGTGCTACAGCCAGCAGGAGTTTCATGAATTCCTCCCTTGATGGCGAACAGGCCCTGGATCGTAAATATCATCTGCCGCTGCCGCTTACAAGCACTAAGCAACGGGCCCGGGTCAATCGGACGGATTCGTGCGAGTGTCATTAGAGCCGATCTGTTCGGATTGTGTCAGCAATGGCAGCCTTCTTAGGCCTGCCGGCTGGAGTTGATCTTACCGACCTGTTCTTGGGGAAAGGCGCGCTTTTACGCGCCCGATCCAGCAGTGCTTCTCGCGACTCCCCGAAATCTGGACCATACCCTTTGGCAAATTGGTGAGGTTCCAAGGGAAAGAGTGCTCTAAACCCAACAAGCGGGTTCGCCAAGCGGGACAGACTCGCGCGGTCGCGTCGTGGTAATACTTCTACATTCTCAGGCGCTATAATCCGGCCTGCGCAGGGTACTGACCTCTGGTACGAAACTCGCACCGTATGAAATCCAATCGCCATTGGGTGCGGGCGGCATGGGAGAGGTGTACCGCGCGAGGGATACTCGCCTCGATCGCACGGTTGCAGTCAAGATCCTTCCCACGCATCTTTCTGACAATCCTGAAGCCAAGCAACGTTTCGAACGCGAAGCTCGACAATATCATCCCTCAGTCATTCCAACATTTGCCATCTGTACGACGTCGGTAGTCAGGGCGGCCTTGACTACCTGGTTATGGAATACCTGGAAGCAAGTGGGCGAGGTCCTTCGCAAAGTCGGACGCGGGTTTCAGGGATTAATGAGATGGTCCGCCGCCGAGTAGCATAAACGGCTCGGCAGTTTACATCAGGAGGACCATCCATGAACATCGCATCTATCGGCATCGATCTGGGCA
>JBARIF010000618.1:0-2567 GCA_049799615.1 Terriglobales bacterium | reverse complement strand
CGTATGGCTGGAGGGGTCACATCTCCTGTAGCCGGAGGGAGTTTTACCATCCCCACGAACGGAACTGTTAGTGGTCGCCATACTTGTGAATACTGGATCGTATCCTCCATTCAAACATCACAGACAGCCTCTCTCTCATGGACAACCAGCTCGCGGGCCAGTAGTGCATCCATCGCTGCAAAGGCAAATATTGCTGGAGTAGTCCGTAGGAGAGCTTCGGTGATTCCATGAAATGGCCATCATGCGAGGTGTGGTAGACGGCATCCACAATGCGCTTGTGGGGCTTCCTTCAGGTCGACAAATTGTTGTTTGTTTGGACCTTCCCAAGATGAAGACACATCAACAATTCGGGCATCAAGGGCTGATCGCCCCAGGCTGGCATCTCGTGGCCGTGCTGTTTACCCTGACTCTCTTTTCGGTCACAGGACCATACCTCGCCGCCCTGGCTTTTGCCTTGAATTACACGATCATGATGACCCGGAAGGTCATGCTTGTCGGCGTGATCCTGTTCGTTGCGGCCCCAAGCGGATACCTGCGGCTGAGGGACTTGCTCGGCTCTGTGCCGGCGACTTGGACGGCCGCGGTTCGTGATGTCTGCATTGGAATCGCGGTCGCCAGTTTGTGGTGGAAGGGGTGGGATTATGTTGCAGTTGTCGTGAAACCGGAAGCCATTCGCGTCGCTGAAATTCCCCACTCGAAGGCAGCAGTCATCGCCTACCTGATCTCGGGCTGCATTGTCGCCCCGATCTGCGAGGAGCTGGTTATCAGGGGATATCTACAGCGGCAATTCGCCGCGGTGACGCACAGTCGAATCGCAGCCGTAGTCCTGCAGGCAATCGTCTGGGGCGCGGCCCATGGTGCTTATAGCTTCCGTTCGATGCTGATGATCGCTTTGTTTGGCATTCCGTTTGGGTGCCTGGCGCTGTGGCGCCATAGCCTGATACCTGAAATGATCGGCCACTGCGCGTGGAACGCATTTGTGCTGATCAGTTGGCACGCATGACCGGACAACGGTGTGAAGGGAACTTGGGGCGGCGCTGACCGCCTTGTGATTTTCTAGTGGACAGCATGGTTCGCGGTAATCCGAAGTGCAAACAGCCGAACACAATGCGGATGTAGGAGGCAGCGACGCCGATGCTAGCCTTCGAATCGAGGCAAGTTCAGGCACGCCATCGAGGAAGGACTTTGAAACGATGGCTCGCCGGAGGTTCCAAGACCCTAAACCCAAGCGGGAAGGGAACTGCTGGTACTTGCGCGTCTGGCAGGATGCATTTGTCGGGGGCGTGAGCACAAGAAAGCGCCAGCGAATCAAACTAGCCCCCGCCTCCATGCCGGAGCGCGAGGTGAAGAAAATTGCGGCAGAGATGTTGCGGCCTGTGAATCAGGGGCTCGTCACTGTCGGTTCCGCTGTGAACTTTAACCAGTACATGGATGACACCTACATTCCGACCGTGCTTCCGCTGCTAGCCAAGACAACCCAGGATGCCTACCAGGGAGTCATCGGCAAGTATCTCAAGCCGAGCTTTGGAGGGGCCTGCTTGCGGGATCTGAGCCCGCTCACCTTGCAGCGGTACTTTTCAGGCATGAGAAGCGACGGTATCTCTTACCCGTCAATTCTCAAAATACGGGATGCACTCTCGAGCATTTTGCGCTCAGCGGTGCAATACGGATTCCTAGTCAAGTGTCCCCTGGAGGGATTGCGAATGCCGCCAGACAAGAGAGGCAGGCGATCGAAACCCTTCATCTCCCCGGAACAGTTCGATGGCCTGGTAGGGTTCATTCCTGAGCCCTACTCCACGATGGTTTATGTGGCAGTCCGAACCGGGCTGCGGGTCAGCGAAGTGATTGGGCTAAAGTGGCACTGTATTCAGGAGGACTCGATCACAATCGAGGAGCGCTTCTGCCGTGGTGACTGGTCAGCACCGAAGACCCAGGCCAGTGCTGCGACAATCGGCGTTGAACCCAGCGTGATCACACGCATTAATCAGCTCAAGAATCTGACCGTTAACATCAGAGCTGGGCGCGCGGTGAGAACGTACAGGCTGGTAAAAACGGACGGCCCTGATGACTTGGTTTTTCAGTCTGTGAAAGATGGAAAGCCGATGCGGGACAACAATATCCTGAAGCGCTTCATCAAGCCGGCCGCAAAGCAACTGGGATTGCCGTTCGTTAACTGGCGCTGCCTGCGAACCTCGCACGCAACCTGGCTGGTGCAGGCAGGCGCCGATCCTAAATCCGTGCAGGGACAGATGCGGCACTCGCGCATTTCGACCACGATGGACATTTACGCCCAGATCGTGCCGGAAGCGCAGCGTCGGGCGCTGAAAAAGCTCTCAGCGTTCGTGAAAAAGTCTGTCCCAAATGCTGTCCCATTACTGGTCCAATAACTCGATGGCAAAAGTGACTGAAAACGGAGCAACGCTGAGTCGAATCAATCACATGATTGCGGTAGACCCCATCGTTCGCAACGATGAGGTCGTCGGTTCGATCCCGACTAGCTCCACCAAATCTCTCACTCACTTGAGAGCCTAGTTTGTAAACATCCCACCGCCCGCTGCAACCTCTTG
>JBARIF010000617.1:0-2976 GCA_049799615.1 Terriglobales bacterium | reverse complement strand
GCGTGAGACAGTCCTCGGCCGCACATTCCTTGTGAAAATAGTCCTTGCCTCCGCCGACGGACGGGTGAAAGTCCTGCTTGGTGTAGTTGGTCGTCGATAGCTCGCTCCAACTGGCCCCGCCGCCGGCAAACCAGCCATTGGTAAAGCGGTAGTAAATCGAGGAATCAAGAGCTCTCTCGTGGCCGTTGGTGTTGTTAGTCGTGTTGTCGTTCGACTTATGAGAATTGTCATAAGCCGCGCTGGCCGACCAGATCAGATGATTTTGGTCAATCCTCAGCCCCGCGCCGACTTTGCCCGACAGCGGGGCATAGCCTCCGCCGTTGAGGCCCAGGCCGCCGTAAATGAACGGGCGAGGCCACACAATTTTGGGGAGTGAAGAATTGGAATCGCTAGTTGTCGGGGCTAACACCGCATTCTGCGCAGATGCCGGTGTTCCCACGAAGCTCAGCACCACAATTAGAAGGATCGATTTAGTGCGCATGGTTTCAGCCTCCGACGAACTTCAAATGCCCAGCGGCTCGAACTTCGCGGGGGCTTTATCGGTACATTGATTGGGATTCTTTAATGTTTTGCTGCGAGCTTGAGGGCGGATCCAGTAGGACAGCGACTGTTGGATTTGCGTCTGCGCTTGTTATCGCTGGCGCAGCAGAGCGGAAGACTCGACAGATGGGAGCCGCCGGCGGGCGAGCAGTAGCAGAACTGATGCTTGTGGTTCATACCGCCGATAAAGAATCGGGCAGCAAGGCCATGCGCGGGAACGGGTTACTCGGAGCCGAATATCGAGGACACGGTAAAGCAAATGGGGGCATGCGATTTTCTGCAGAAACCGGTTGACCCGAACCGGTTGTGCGAGATGTTGTCGCGACTGCTCGCCCCGGCGCTCCCGGCCACAACTGACTGGCTTGCCTCTCACCTTGGAAGACCTCGGACCACGGACCGCGCTTTCGGCGGAACTGGTGCGTCTGCACTACTCCCAGTTGGCCTACGAATTCAGACGTGTCGGAATTCCGACGTTTTTTCAGTATCTATTTTTCCAAGACCCCAAGTTTGTTAGGCTTCAGATAGTAACCTTGCGCGCACTCGTTTGATGGCAGACCACTACGGAATCCCCAAGCTTCTTGCGATTGACGACGAACCCAAGAGCCTTGATCTCATCAGAGAAGCCCTTTTCGACAGCGGACTGGAAATTCTCACGGCAAGCGCGGTTGCGGAAGGCCTCGAAGTATTAAAGGCAACCCGGCCCCGCATCGTTCTTATCGGTCTGAGAATGCCCGGCGTCCGAGGATTGGAAATTCTCGAGTCCATTCTGGGCATTGATCCCGGCATAGAAGTGATATTGATGACCACCGACTACTCCGCTGAATCCGCTATCGAGGCGATTCAGAAGGGATCCTGCGATTACTTCAGCAAGCCGATTAACCCCGACCAGCTTCGCCGCCGGATTTCTCAGCTTTTGTGGGAGGCCGAGGAAAGGCGCCGGACCTACCTACTGGATCAGGAACTGGTCCACGCTTGTCAGTTTGAAGGAATTGTCGCGCGCAGTCCCATTATGTTGGATGTGTTCGCCAAGATTCGGAGAGTGGCCCCACACTTCGGGACGGTTCTGGTCACCGGCGCGACCGGCACTGGAAAAGAACTGGTGGCGCGCGCCCTGCACCGCCTCAGCCCTGCCTCTGCGAGCCCTTTCGTGGTCTGCAACTGTTCGGCGATTGTCGAATCGCTGCTGGAAAGTGAACTCTTCGGGCACGTGAAAGGTGCTTTTACCGGCGCTACACAAGACAAGCTGGGGGTGTTTGAGTACGCGAATCATGGGACCGTGTTTCTGGACGAAATCGGCGAGCTGCCGCTGACGGCGCAGAGCAAGATCCTGCGGGTACTGCAAAATCATGAGATCCAGCGAGTCGGTTCGCCTGCGCCCAGAATCGTTGACGTGCGCGTCATCGCTGCTACCAATCGAGACTTGCGAGCCATGGTGAACGAAGGCACCTTTCGAAAGGATTTGTTCTATCGATTGGCCATGATCGAGGTCAAGTTACCAGGGTTGGCGGAGAGGCGAGAGGACTTGCCTCTGTTGGAAAGGTACTTTCTGGAAAAATTCGCGGCGGAATACAGGAAACCTCTGAGCGGTATGACGCGCCGTGCCCAAACTCGCCTGGCGAACTACTCGTGGCCCGGCAACATCCGGGAACTGGAGAACGTGATCGGCAATGCCTGCATGATGGTGGACGGACCCGTCATTGACGTCAGCGACTTGCCGGAAGAGGTACGAGGTCAGTCTGGGTCTGCCGTCGGACAAGACGAAAGCCTGATCTCCCTGGAAGAATTGCAGAAGCGGCATGCCAAACGCGTGTTGGAAAAGGTTGGCGGTAACAAGTCTCAGGCAGCCGAGATCCTCGGCGTGTCCCGGGCCACCATCTACCATCTGCTCGAACAGACCAGGCCCGGAAGGGGCGCCTGATTGGCGGTGGCAGCCTCCGGTCGATGCCTTAACCAGTCCTGGATTGGAGAGTCCCGCGCTAGGCTCAACAGCTAACGGAAAGAATCACTGACCAAATTCTCTCTCCTCGCCAAGTTCGGCCAGTGCCCGGCATAGGTCGCGGGAATCGGGAAAAACCGCAATTCCTCGATGGAGTACTTCTCGGGCCCGCTGCAGTTGCCTGGCATGCACCCGAATGCTGGCGGCGCGAAGATAAGCCTTGGCCGTACCTTCAAGACTGGCTAATTGCTCCGCCTCCCCCGCCGCGTCCGAGAGATGATTGAGGCTCACCAGAACCTTCATGAGCCGCTGGCGGATTTCGACATTCTCCGGGGCTTTCTGCGCAGCCTCCCTGAGCCGGGCGATTCCCTGCTCACGCCGTCCGAGTCCAACTTCGGTGTAGCCCAATTTGCTGCTTAGCACGCAATCGTATCCAGTAAGTCTGAGTGCTTCGCGGTAGGCTGTACACGCGTCCTGCAGCCGGCCGAGATTGTGGAGTG
>JBARIF010000616.1:0-7435 GCA_049799615.1 Terriglobales bacterium | reverse complement strand
AACCAGAGCCGCCCGGTGAACCCGAGCCAGAATCTCGCTAGCTCGGGTGTTGTTCTCGGGCGCCATTGCGCACCAGAATGGTCGGATTGCGCTCGCTCGATATGCGCTCGCTAAACTTCCCGCACGCAAGTACCGATAGAGTTGACACATCGCTCCAATTGCACTTACCGGCCACAACCTGCGATCTCCTCGTTCGCGCGTGCGCACGATACTGACAGGAGAACCCTTGATTTCTCTGAAGAAGTATCTGGACATGGATTCACAAAGTCTTGCCTCCGCCGCGACGGAGTCTCATGAGCCGCAATCAGCGGCCCTAGAATCCTATCGTGCTGTCCTGCGAACTATTGGCAAAAGCGCTGCTCATGCTTGCCCCGCGCTGGGCGCCAGTCTGGAACACAACTTGTTAGGCCTCGAGCGTCGCCTGGCGACTGACCCTTCGCCTGTCGCAGTGAAGCAGACGGAAACACAGGTCGAAATCCAGCTGCAGGAATGGGGAGGAGGGACGGCGGTACATCTTAAGGCCAGGGCCGACGAGGTTAAGGAACTCCTCACAGTGCTGGCCCGCACTGCGGAGTCGGCGATCGAGATCACCGATATACCAATCAGTTCAACCAGCTGACGACTAACTCAAGACGATTGCTAACCTTGATGATCTAACGCAGATTCGGTCGTCCTTAATTAATACAGCGGGCGACTGACTTGGAGATTTGCCTCGATCAAATGGCCCGAGATAGTAGCATTCTGTAGAGCAGCTGCGAGCTGAGGTCTCAAACTACGAAACCAAGCTCAAAGCCGCCGAACACCTGGTCTTGAAGGACACCCTCACCGGAGTAGCCAATCGACGCAGTATTGAGGAGCGGATGCAATCGAACATAGCAAACAATCAGACGTTTTCAGTAGTGATGCTCGACCTGAACCGCTTTAAGCTGGTCAATGACACGTACGGTCACCCGGCGGGCGATGATTTACTCAAGCAGTCCGCAGAATTGCAGTCGAACGTGCGACCTGGAGACTTAGCGGGCCGCATGGGCGGAGATGAGTTCATACTGGTTTTGGCGTCCAACGTCGAGAGTGCCAGATCTTTCATTCAACGTATGCAAAAGTGGGTCTTCGGCAAGTACACCAGTTGGGATCGGGCAAGGGAGCATTGAGCATCGAGGTGGATGCTTCGATCGGACTCGCGGAATGGCATCCCGGAGAGACGATGGAAGAGGTGATTGAACAAGCCGATGCTTCCATGTACAGCGACAAGAAGGAATCGCGCAGGTGAAAATCACAGTCACCGTGTCCTGGGTGAGTTAAGGCCGTGGAATCTTGAGAAGCTTGCGCCCCAGGAACGGGAGACCGGACACACTTAGGGCACAATCGCATGCGGCCCGCATTAATCGAGCGAATGTTGAGCGCGCTACGTCCGGGCCGTTAAGCTGAAGCGTGCTTGTAGCGAACCGCGCCGCATTAAAGCTCCCGGTGCGGTCCTAGGTTGTACGGATGTGCGGGTCGAGTCTGGTCTTATCGTCAAACTCGAAAATCGGCTTATAATATTGATCCACCCCGACCTTCGACCGGGCCGGCCCGGAATTGACGTGATACGAATACTCGTCGATATTGTCTTCCGAGAACGGCCGGTAGAATAACGGTTCAGGTGCATTGGGGGTCCGCTCGGGGTCAGGATGCACACTCACCACCCGAAATCTATGGTCACGGCAAAACCAGTGAATGGAATCCTGCAAGGTGACAGAAAGTTTTACCTCTTTATGCTCTTCGGGCTTCTTCCCGTAATAGATCTCATATTCAATTTGCTTACCCATCGATGGCTTCGGTAGCTCCATGGCGAGAATTTTTTTTGAAAGTTTGGACATACACTCCTCCTAGTCCGCTCACGGTTCGCCATGGTACGTCATTTGGCGAGAATTAGCCGCTGAAATCGCGGTTCATCGCGAAGATTGTCGAGCTCTGGAGATGCCCGGATCTCGGCTGGTGAATACCCTCGTGCCCGCGCCTTCTCCAGCCAACCGAGGGCCTCATCTTTTTCTCCAAACTGGTTGTGGACGACGGCGGCGATCGCAAGATATTCGGGAATATCTGAATTCAAATTCAGAGCCTCTTGCAGATATTTGAGAGCCTGGGGGCGATCACTCAGCATCGCGTAATAATTTGCCATCGAGGCTAGAGTGTCTCCATCTCTAGGATTGAGACGCAAGTTTTCTCCCGCCATGTGAATTGCGCGCTCATACAGCTTGCCAGCCTGACTTCGCCTGCTTGGGCTCCAATAGTAGGCTCGAGCCAGGTTCCCGCAAGAATCGTAGTCCTTTGTGCTGGCCGTGCAGGCCTGTTCAAGCGCAGCCACGGAATCATCAAAGCGGCGCAAGTTGAAGTAAGCAATGCCTAGATTAGAGTAGGCCTCGGTTGTAGGAAAGAGAGCAATGGCGCGTTGCAGGACTTCAATCGCCTTGACGTAATCACCCATGAAGATGTAGACGCCACCCAGAGCGCGATAGCCATGTGGATCATCGGGAGCGAGGGCTATGGCGTGGCTGAATTCGCGCGCCGCTTCCGCGTATTTGGCCTGGTGAGAGTAGAAACTGCCTAGCCAGTCGTATCCTGCCCAGTATTCGGGCCGGACCTGAATGGCAAGCCGATACGTACTTTCGGCTTCGGCTAACCTGCCTAACCGCTCATAGGCTGAGGCCAATCCCCGATAGGCACCGTCGCTGGTCGGGTCCGTCTCTACGGCGCGTTGGAATTGCTCCACCGCTTCTTGGTATTTGCCTCGGCTGGCGTATACCGTTCCCAAGCAGGTGCGACCCTTGGCCGAGTCGGGGCCTAGAGCCACGGCACGCTCGCAGGCCTGCATCGCTTGGTCCATCCATTCTCTTTCGTACGTCGCGTAATACCGCGCCGAGTAGGCCTCTCCCAGTCCAGCGTACGCCAACGCATAGCTGGGATCACTCTCCAGCGCCCGGTTGAAGAGCGCAATGGCGCTGCTTACATTCTCCGGCTTGTGGTAATCCTGCAAATATCCCAGGCCACGCAGGTAGTAGTCATAAGCCGCCGGCTCACGAGTGCCGTACGCTACCAGGGCGTGACGATCACTTGCTCGGAGTTGCAGGCCGAGCATGTTTACGACACTTTCGACGACACGATCTTGCAGGCCGAAGATGTCGCTCATGTCGGCGGTTATGGTGTCGGCGGAGAGTTGTCGCATACTGGTCGCATCCACCAGGCTATAGGTGACTCGAACCCTTTTACCCGACTCCTGCAAGGAACCCTCCAGCACCAGAGTTACTCCGAAACCCTTGCGGGCCCGTTCTACGCTGCTAATACCTTCCGCGCGAATCTCACTTGTGGGAACAACCTGGAGCGGGGTACTGCTAGAGAGCTGAGTAAGCTTAACGGCTAGCATCTCGGTCAGTCCGTTGCAGAACGCCCTGGTGCTGGGATCCTCGACGGTGGAAGTAAAGGGCAAGATTGCCAGATGAGCCGGAGTCTGCTTGCCGAATCGGAAGCCCTTCACTTTGCCGTTGTAGGAGAAGAGTGCCAGCAAACTGGCAACAACCAATGCTGTGGCGACCATAATGAGAAGTCTGTGCTTCGGTTTAGACTCCGCCTTTCGTGGCAGCAGTCGCGATAATCCAGTCGGAGTTATACTGCCCTCGAGCAAGCGCAATTCTTCCAACAACTCGCGAGTGCTGGCATAGCGTTGCCCCGGCTCTTTGGCCATCGCCTTATTGACCAGGTTTTCCAGTTCTTGCGGGACCTCTGAATTAAAGATGTGGATTGGGGCTGGCGTCTCACAGCGTATGCGGTCGCTGGTAGCCACGAAACTGCCGGCTAAAAAGGGGTGATGGCCAGCCAAAACTTCGTAGAACACAACTCCCAGGGAGAAAATATCGGCACGACCATCGGGAGTCTTCTCCAGCAGAACCTCAGGCGACATGTAGCCGGGCGTGCCGCTCATCGCGCCCGACCGGTCCACCGTAGTACTTTGGTCGGACCGTGGGAGATGCTTGGCCACGCCGAAGTCTAGAATCTTTATCTGGCCCTCCGGAGTCAGCATGATATTTTCAGGCTTGATGTCGCAGTGCACGATACCGTGTCTGTGCGCCGCCACCAGGGCCTGCGCGCATTGCACCGCAATCCCGAGAAACTGTTCCAGGCTCATAGGCTCCTGGATGCGCTGACGCAGGTTTTGTCCTTCAACAAACTCCATGACCAGAAAAATCTCACCTTGTTCCTCGATCACGTCATGAACAGCCGCGACGTGCGGATCGTTGAGGCAGGACGCGCGTTCGGCTTCTTCCTCAAAGCGGCGCCGATAGAGGGAATCCGAGCGCAGATGGGCCGAGAGCCGCTTGAGGGCGACGGTGCGCTTCAAGCGAGTGTCTTGCGCCCGGTACACTTCCCCCATGCCTCCTTTGCCCAGCCGCTCGCCAATCACAAAACGGCCTATGGTATTCCCGCTAAGAGACCCGGACACCTGGCTATCCGCGCCTTGCGACGAGTATTCTGGCATGGGGAGGACCCTAGGTACCTATTGACCCGCCGGCGTACAGGTGCACGCCTATCAATGGTATTGAGCTGAGCCCACTAGCCTGCGGAAACGAATGTTACTCTATGGCCCTAAGGCGGGCAAACTTCGTCTCATCCTCAGCCAGCGGTCTTTAAGGCGCCTCTTGCCTTGTGTGAGGATTCACGCGCGGGGAAGGCTTGCAGACGCAGAAGCCCCTACCCCGATGCGTGGGGGCGGCCCTACGCAGCCTGGTGACTAAGGCGAACAGGGAATTTCAGCAGCGCAACAGCACGCCATTTGTTAGTGCCAAATAAACGAAATCGTTACGGTGTAACCCGGATATGTGGGTCACTTGGTTTCTCGCCTTCTTTGGGGAACTCCACGTTGTACGTACAATTGTCCGGTACGTCAGGTTTGAGCGGACCTGACAGGTGGCCATAAACCGAATCCGACGGCGGTTCTTCTTGAAACGGATGTCGCCCGCACGTGCCAGGATCTTGCTGAGGATAAATCTTTAATTTGAACTTCTTGCCTGAACCGGATACCCAAAAAAGCCGGTCACCAGCTTTCTTGCTCAGACATATGGGATCGTGTTTTTGCGTTTCCGCGTAATCAACGTCGTACACCTTAATTCGCATTGATGCGTTGGGGAACTCGATATCCAACGAATAACCGGCCAGGCGCTTCGCCACCGCGCATCCGGAAGGTTCCTTGGATTGCTCACTGGTCTCGGCAAGCCCGACCGCGCACAACAGCAACACCAGTAAAGCAATGCTGCGGATGGTTTTCATACGTCACACTCCTCATTTGCTAGGCCGAGCTGTCGGGTGGCAAAGACTGCCATAACCATGCCGCCCCACATAAACTCGGCCCCCGGATTTTATCCCTTCCGGGCAGGAGATCTTAGAAACTGAAACGGAAATCCTGGCTTCGCCTGCAGTGGTCCAAGCTGTGACCAGCACGAAGCCTATTGCCAACGGAGAAACCAAACCTGGCGCGACTGGACCATTGAAGCTGTTCCCGCGTACAAGGGACGCGGCAATGACGAAAAGAAAGTCGAACCAAATGAATACACCTCGGCACATCCGAATCGCCCTGCACGACCTGGAGCTAAGACCCCGTCGGAGGACGGCGTGTCGGGCCCCGGCTATGCCAAACGGATGGTGTCGCATGCATGGGGGCTAGTACGGGACCGCGCACGGCCGAAGGCTTTCAAACGAATGCGCGTCACCGTGACGGGTCAATCCTTGCCCAGTTCCTTGATCGCCACGTCAACCGCGAAGAGCTGGAACTGGCTGAAGCTGTGTACCCGCACGTAACGGTGCCCACGATGAGCAATATAGAGAGAAGTTCTCTCTGGCAACCAAAGCCGAACGTCGCGTTTCTGAAATTCCACGGGAGCATAGACAATGACCTGGTGCTCCAGTTGCAGATCGATCTGCGGAATAGGAGACACCAAATCTGTCTCTATTCGCAAAACGGCGTAGCTGTCGGTTGCGATCCAGGCCCGGCCCTTCATCCTGGGCAGGTAGAGGGAACGGCCAATCCGTAGCGCTTGGAATGCTTGGGTGGGGCCCGCTCTCTGCTCGAAGTGCACCTGCCATGCGGGCGACCCTCGCAGCTCGCTCAATCCCTCACAACGAAAGTCGAAGCTTCCTAGATGAGTCGGATGAAAGATTAACGCAAGTGCTGCCATGCCAGTATCCACCACAGATGCCTGACGGATTCCATTGGCTCCAGAACGATACTCTTCGACGCTCGGGTAGCTGGAGGAATTCTGTTCGATAAGCGCAATGTAGCTCACCACCTGGGTGGCGGAATTGCGTCCCTTTCCATTCTTACCGATATCAATCTGCTCAATGCTCTCGCTCGCGCTGAAGCGCCGCAGGTCTTTAATCAAGTCCTCTGTGCGTTTGCCTGTCTCTTTCAAGATCTGCGCCAACGGACAGGTGGTGTCGGTTCGTACCGGAGGAATTGTTTCATCAATGTCCGCCGGTCCCCAGCGTCCCGTCGATGACCAAACCTCCCCCGTTGACGCGGGAGCACCCGGCTGTGGCGGCTGTTGGGCAACCCCAGTCACAACTAAGAAGCTAACTACAACAACGCTCGCCGGGAGCAGCGCTAGACAGGTCGCCGAAGATCGCAGCCACCGCGCTGTTGATGCTAGACGAGCTGAAATCGCTATACGGGTTGAAATCCGCATGGCAGGTCCTCGACGACCGCGGATGATAGCGCTTCTTATCTCGCGTGCCAAGCCCTGCAAAGGCAACTCCTACACAAGCAGTCAAATCCGGTCAACACGCATCCGGTTGCTCCTGCGTAAACAACTGAAAACACGGGCAACCGACTGTTTTCCCCCGATTATGAGACCGTTGCTCTAACCACCTGAGATACACTGCCTCGGGAGAGATCTTTAAGAAAAGCCACAAGCCGAAGTCGCCGTTCCGCCATCCGAGGCTGTAATCACTGCTATTGAAGCCAACGACGATGGGCTCTACTTCCAGAAGGATGACGGAGGTAGCCATCGCCTATGGCGTCTGCCATATGAGGGTGGTGCCCCTACGCAGATTGACCCCGGGGGGGCGGATTGACCTGCCATTTGACGGAACGATTGAAGAGATGTTTGCCAATCCTGCCGAATCGGGAGTTTACATTCGCTCGTCGTCCTGGACGAAGTCGCCGGTCTACCTGCATTACGATCCGAAAGCCAACTCGGTCATGGATACAAGAATCATTCCTCCTTCTCCCGTAGACTTCACGGCAATCACCTCCGAGGAGGTGAAGGCGAAGGCAATCGATGACACGCTGGTCCCGCTCTCGATCATTCACCGGCGAGACCTCAAGCTGGATGGTTCGCATCATACGCTGCTGCACGGTTACCGTTCTTACGCCATCAGTTACGACCCCAAGTTTGATCCCAGCTCC
>JBARIF010000615.1:0-5409 GCA_049799615.1 Terriglobales bacterium | reverse complement strand
GCCCACGCCTGCACCGGGCCTTGCCCCGCGGGGGCGCGGCGTAAGCTGCCGGCAACGATCTTCTCCAGTCCTGCGCCGACTTGTTCCAGGGCTCGGGTCATAATCGATCAAATTCTTCGTGGGAGTGGAAATGATTCTAGCATTCTCCCGGCTCTCGTCGGCTGAGGAAATATTCAGGTCCGCGATCAAGTCCTTCCGCAGATTCGCGCTCCATATTTTCAGCATAACAATTTACCCACGGCAAATGGGACATACAGAGAAAGAATATATTTCTTTTGACCTCAACCGTTTGAGAACAAACCAGCGGCGGACGGGCCTTGACAACCCGCGCCGGCCGGTCAGTTCTGGCTCGACTCTTCTGGTTACAGAGGAAATTCTCGCCGTACATACTCCAGCGCGCTGTCTTTCGACTGCAAACGCCCTTCGAGCTGGGCATCTTCGACTTGCGAAAGAATTTCCTTGAAGCGCGGCCCGGGCGCATACCCTGCTGCAATCAGGTCATCGCCGCTGACAAGCGGCGCGGGACGAATCGCCTCCGGTGGAATCGAGGCAATTCTCTCGCGCGTGAAGTTGTAGGAGGTCAGGTCTCCATGACTGGCCCGGCAGTCGAGCCGATGCAACTCGAGGTGCTGCTCGAACTGGGGCATGCGGACAAATCTCTTGAAGGTGGATTCCTTCATCTGCGGCACATGCGAGAAGCGCATGTGATTGGCCACCAGGGCCAGGATTTCCCCGGTGTCGTCGCTCGAAAAGCGCAGACGACGGCAGATCGCTTCCGCCATCTTCACTCCAATGTCCACGTGATTGTCGAAACGAATGCGGTCTGGGGCCACGCGGAAGGTTGGAGGCTTGCCCACATCGTGCAAAAGCGCGCCCCAGGCCAATGTCGCCGGGCAGGGATGCGGCAACTCCTGGAGCAGCAGCAGGGTGTGCACAAAGACATCGCCCTCGGGATGAAATTCCGGGGGTTGCTGCACGCCTTTCATGTCCGAGATCTCGGGCAAGACCTCCCGGAGCAGATTGGTTTGGTCAAGCAGGAGGAAGGCCCGACGGGCGTGGCCCTCAGTCAGCATCTTGGTCAATTCATCGCGAACCCGCTCGCGCGAGACCTGGGCGATCCCGGCCGCCAGTTTCTGGATCGCAGCCAGAGTTTCCGCCTCGATGGTGTATCCGAAGCGGGCGGCAAAGCGTACGGCGCGCAGCATGCGCAGCTTGTCTTCGGCGAAGCGTCGCTCGGGCGGGCCGATGGTGCGAATGATTCCAGCTTCGAGGTCCTTGCGTCCGCCAACGAAATCCAGAACCTCATCCTTGACGGGATCGAGCAGCAGTCCGTTGATGGTAAAGTCTCGGCGCTCGACATCCTCCTGAGCGCTCTTGCTGAAACTCACCTGGTCGGGATGGCGGCCGTCGCTATAGCCGATGTCGCTGCGAAAGGTGGCGACTTCAACCGTGTGGTTCGCGTCATCTTTTAGCGGAACCAGCACGACCCCGAACTGCGCACCCACGGCGTAGGTCTCGGGAAAGATCCGCATAACTTCGTCGGGCGTGGCGTCGGTGGTGACGTCGTAATCCGCAGGTTCGATGCCGAGCACAAGATCGCGCACGCAGCCGCCGACCAGGTAGGCCTGGTGGCCCGCCTGGCGCAGGGTGCGGATTATGTGCTCGGCGAATGCTTTAGTGTCAGGCATTCTTCTTACACCGAAGTCGCCCTGCGGGCGACCGGACAGCCGAGGGCGGCTGTCCCCACGTAACCCGGGACTCAGGCATTCCATTCCTTGCGCAGGCGCTCGCGTTCCGCTTCGCTCAATCCAAACCACGATTCGGCCACGTCACGAACACGTTCGAGCGCGGCCTGCATCTCGGCGTGCTTGCGTTCGAGTTCTTGCGCGTCCGCGTCCGGCGAAACCGGGATCAGCGGCGCGCTCACGATGACCGCCCGCGAAAAAAGATGCGGAATCGCCATCAAGTCCCAGGCTTTTTCCAGGGTGTGCGCCTTTTCAACCCCAATATGAAAAACGTAAATAGGCCGGCCGGTCTTGCGGGCCAGCATCACCGGTCCGGGTTTGGCCACGTAGCGCGGACCGCGCGGGCCATCGATGGTAAACGACGAGTCCACGCCTTCTTCCATGCGCCGCGCCATAACCGCCAGTCCGCGCAAGCCTCCGCGGGTGGAACTGCCCTGGGCGGTAGAAAAGCCAAAGTGCTCAATCACGCGTCGCGTCCACTGGCCATCGAAGTTGGTGGTGTTCATCACCACCACGCCGCGATTGCGCCAGTACCAGGTGGCAGAAATAATGCAGCGATGCCAGAAGGCGGAAACCACCGGCACCCCCCGGGCGCGCGACTCCCGGTAGTGATGCATGCCCAGTTCTTCGAAACGCAGCGTAGGACCAAGAGCGCGAATGATGGCGATCACCGCCGCAGCGATGACCGGGATTTGCATGCGCCGCCAGCGCGAGAGTTGGGGCAGGCGGGTATCGTAGAGCGAACTGACCGGCTCGGCGGCAGGCGGCACGCTCGGGTTTCCGCTCGTCATTAAGGAATATTGTAGCCTTCCAGCGAACGTGTGGGTCGGACACTGGTGTCCGACCCACACTCGTGATTTTAACTGGCAGCTATGGGCGGCGCCTACATTCTCGGCATTGAGAGCTCGTGTGATGAGACGGCTGCGTCGGTTGTGTATTCCGGCGAGAGAGTGGTTTCGAACATCGTCTTCTCACAGATTGCCGCGCACCAGCCTTATGGCGGAGTGGTTCCCGAACTGGCTTCGCGGGAGCATTTGAAGGCAATTGTGCCCGTGGTCCGCAAGGCCCTGGCCGATGCCGGACAGACCTACAAGTCGATCGACGCGCTGGCAGTCACACAAGGGCCGGGCCTGGCCGGAGCCCTGCTGGTCGGCATTGGCTACGCCAAGGCGCTGGCCTTCGCCCTGGACAAGCCGCTGATCGCAGTCAATCATCTCGAAGGACACATTCATGCTGTCCTGCTCGAGGAACGCCAGAAGAGCAATCGCGAGATGGTTTTTCCCGTGCTCGCTTTGGTAGTTTCGGGTGGGCACACTCATCTTTACCTGGCCGAGCAGCGCGATGAACACTTGTCGTATCAGAACATCGGGCACACCCGCGACGATGCTGCCGGTGAGGCCTTTGACAAAGTGGCGAAGTTATTGGGGCTGGGATATCCGGGCGGCCCCATTATCGACAGGCTGTCCACTCACGGCGATCCCACGGCGGTGAGGTTTCCGCCCGCGCAGCTTAAACACCGGGACCGGAAAGACAAGAGCGACGCTACAGCAGGACCGCGCTTTGATTTCTCCTACAGTGGCATCAAGACCGCGGTCTTGCGCTACGTCGAAGTCCACGAGATGCGTGGTTCGATTGAGGCCCGCCGAAAGGCGTTGAGCACGATCGAGAAACCCGGGCTGGAAGACTACCTGCTTCATTGCGACCGGAAGACGCTGGACCTGGTGGCGTCGTTTCAGCGGGCGCTGGTGAGCGATCTGGTTGTGAAGACTTTGGCCGCGGCCCGGGCCTGCAACGCCGCTACGCTGTTCGTCACCGGCGGGGTAGCCGCAAACAACGAACTACGCCAGCGCTTCGAACAGGACGCTGCCATGGAAGGACTGCCCGTGTATTTCCCTTCACGTCCACTCTCGACCGACAACGCTGCCATGATTGCGGCCGCAGCCTATCCTAAATTTCTCGCCGGGGAGTTCGCCCCGATGGATTTCTCCGCGGAAGCGGGGATGGCGCTGCGGTGAGCCTTTGGCAAACGGTCCGGGTGCCCCACTCTCTTTCGCGTAGTTTGCGAAAAGGGTGGGTCGTGGGATCATGCTGCCCCAAGTAGATCAAAGGCCCCACCCTTCTTCGCAAACACCGCGAAATGAGGATGGGACACTCCCGGTGCCTTGGCTCAGTGCCAAGTGCTCCCTTACTTCCCTGCGGCTTTGGCTTTGGTGACGCGGCTGCCGAGCAGGGCCTCCAGCGCTTTTGTAAGCTGGGCCTCGATATCGATGTCCTTGAAAATGGCGAAATTGGCGCGGTGTTCCTGGGCATCGAAGCCGCTGTTCTTGCCAGCCACGATTACGATCGGGATGTCCGCAGTTTCGGGCTGGGCCTTGAGCGCGGTGATGAGTTCGGTGCCGCTCATCCTGGGCATCTGCATGTCCGTGATAATGATGTCGGGATGAATCCGCTGCGCAATGGGCAGCGCTTCTTCGCCGTTGGTTGCCGATTCCACGCTGTACGCCCGCTCCTCGAGAAAGCGGCATACGGTGTGCCGGATCAGCATGGAATCGTCAACAACCAGGGCGACAAGCGGAGTCTGGCTTTTTGCGGACAAAATAATCCCCGGCCGACATTAACAAATTGTTATGGTGGCAACAAGGGTAAAGGCCGGGAGCAACGTTACCTTTGTCACGCCAGGTTCTTGTAGCGCCGGCGTCCCGCCGGCTGTCGCGAGGCATCCTGCCCTCGCAGGCATAGATAGGCCGGCCGACGATATATCTTGGAGAGGAACTTACGATTCCTTGGGAAGCTTGGTGTCTTCGATGATCATGTCCTTGAATTCACTGGATTCGAAGATTTCACCGCATTCCTTGCATTCTACGAATTCGGAGTCTTCTTCGCGGGCCACAATTTGAACGCGCGGGTGCTTGCACGATGGCATGTTGCTTCTCTTCTCGGGGAGTTCGGACGGCGAGGATGGAGTCATAAATCCGGGTGCTGGGTCCCTGTCAACGGCCGGGGATTTCGCCGGAAATTGGCGGTATTTTAGACCGCCTTCCCCAGATGTCAAGCCCTCCCATGATCTTTCTCAAGTGAAGGCCTCCTCCTTGTAAGGTTTACGGCCTGATCCGCTCTACAGCGGTGGAGGATTGGCCAGATTGTGTACTCCCAGGCGGTTAAGCGCTAATCCGCCGCACCTCGATGGCGGTTATTGACCATTGCCTGTAAGGGGTTGCATTTGAGCAGGTTGGCATCTAATATAGATATATCCGACTGAAAAGGTCGGATTTGCCGGCTATGCTTAAGCTGACCAAAAAAGCGGATTACGGGCTGATGGCCATGAAGCATCTGGCCGAGCATGGCGAGGGCGGAGCCTGTAGCGCCAAGGATGTGGCGGACGCCTACGGAATACCCCAGGAAGCGCTGGCCAAGATTCTGCAAAGGCTGGTAAAAGCTGGACTGCTGCATTCACAACACGGAACGAACGGCGGCTACACGCTGGCTCGCGATCCGGGAATGATTTCGGCGTTCGAAGTGATTCGGGCGATTGATGGCCCACTTTTTATTACTTCATGCGTAACCGTGCGCGGCGAATGTGATCAGAGTAACCGTTGCAGTATCCGCGAGCCTTTGCGGCGGGTCAGTCACGGAATCGAGGAGCTGCTGCGGCGCATCACTATCC
>JBARIF010000614.1:0-31497 GCA_049799615.1 Terriglobales bacterium | reverse complement strand
TGCGAAACCCGGTTGCGCAGGATGGACTTCGAATCGCTAACTTCCACGACCCGTCCGGGAAATAATCCGGGCATACCCAACGGGGACTTGGCCGGCTTCGGTCCATGGACGACTTCGATCGAGGGCGGTTCGGGCAGGGTCACGTCGCCGAAGGCTCGGGGATCGATGCCATCGAGGAAGAGGCTGGCGCTTCCCACACAACTGGCCTTGACGAACGTCCGCCGATCCATAAGGTTGGTCCCGAGCGCGTGAAAGGTAACGCTCAGGCTACGCCATGCCTCGGGCCATTTCAAGCGGGCTTGGACACTTTACTTTTCTCGTCAACCCCTGATGACAACGCTGCTTTGACCCGATAAACTTGCTCGTTTGGCTAAAGGCTTGTGAGCAAGATTCTTATCTCTGTGTCCTCCGTGGTTCATTAGTGGGTTGACCACGGAGGACAGGGAGGACGCTGACGATAGTCGAGAAAGGCCCCACATGCCGGAATGGACGAAGAATCTCGGAATCGTAGTATCGCTGGTTACAATTCTCGGTATGCCTGCCAACACTCTGGCCCAGTCGCCCCGTTACGACCTGCTGCTGAAGGGCGGCCACGTAATTGATCCCGCAAACAACGTGGACGCAGTCATGGACGTGGCGGTGGTGAAAGACAAGATCGCCGCCGTCGAAAAGGACATTCCCGCCAGCCAGGCGGGAAAGGTGGTGGACGCCACCGGGCTCTACGTTACCCCGGGGCTGATTGATATTCACGTCCACATCGGCCACGGCGGTGCGCCGCTCGACTGGTTTACCCCCGAGGGCCGTTCCCATCTGACCCCGTACGGAATCCCGGCGGACATCGCGCTGCAGTCGGGCGTGACCACCATGGTGGACGCGGGGAGTTCGGGAGCGGACACGTTTCTTCTCGAAAAAGAAGAAGTCATCGATCGCGCCAAGGTGCGCGTGCTGGCCTTTCTGAACATCGTGGCCAACGGGATGCAGGGCGACCTGGAACAGTCCGTGGATCAGATGGATGTGAAGCGCTGCGCCGAGACCATCAAGAAGTATCCCGACATCATCGTCGGCGTGAAGACGGCGCACTACTGGACCGAGGAGCCGTGGGACGGCGAACACACGCCCTGGGCCGCCGTGGACAGGGCCGAAGAATGCGGCCGCGCGGTCAACCTGCCGGTGATGTTTGATTTCTGGCCGCGTCCGGACCGCAGCTATGCCGATCTCATTCTGAAGAAGATGCGGCCCGGCGACATTCACACTCACGTCTTCGCCCAGCAATTTCCCATCCTGCTGGCGGACGGCAAGCTCAATCCGATCCTGGCCGAGGCCCGCGCCCGGGGAGTGATCTTTGACGTTGGCCACGGGGCCGGGAGTTTCTGGTTTCGCAATGCCGTGCCGGCTGTCAAGCAAGGTTTTATTCCCGATTCCATTTCTACCGATCTGCACACCGGGAACTTCACCGTGCTCAGCATGACCCAGGTGATGTCCAAGTTCCTGGCCATGGGTGTGCCGCTGCAGGACCTCATCCGGCGCTCGACGGTCAATCCGGCGCACGAGATCCATCGCCCTGAGTTGGGAACGCTGTCGGTCGGAAAGGAAGCCGACATCGCCGTGCTGCAGCAGCTGGACGGGCCTTTCAGCTACATTGATTGCGGCTTCGCCCGGATGGATGGCAAAGGCAAGCTGATAGCACGCATGACGGTGCGGGCGGGGCGGATTGTTTATGATCCTTCCGGGCTGAGCATGGTCGAGTGGGAAAAAGCGCGTCCCCAATATTTCAATATGCCCGGGCCGGGGCATTCTCAGCCGGCACAGGCCGACGATTTCCCCAGATAACAACTAACTTAAGGAGAAGCAGATGCCAGGAACCATCAGCCGTCGCAAGCTGTTGCGGACGGGAGGTCAGGCGATTCTCGCAAGCGGAGCCGCAGTCTGTGCCGGATCAGCGCTGTCGGCGGTTGCGTCATCGCGCCCCAAGGTGAAGGGCGTGGACTATTACCAGAAGCTGGGGGTTAAGACCTTCATCAACGCGGCCGGGACCTACACCACGCTTACTGCATCCACGATGCCGGATGAAGTGCAGGCGGCGGTGGCGCTGGCGGCCCTGCATCCCGTCCACTTGATTGAGTTGCACGAGGCCGCGGGGCAATATCTGGCGAAGCGACTGCGCTGCGAAGGCGCTCTGATCACGGCCGGGGCTGCGTCGGCGCTTACATTGGGGACCGCCGCTTGCGTTACCGCCGGCAACGATGCGGACATTCTCAGCATTCCGACTGACATGAACAGTCTGAAAAATGAAGTCATTGTGCAAAAGTCGCATCGCTATGACTATGACCACGCCGTCCGCAATTGTGGTGTGCGCTTTGTGGAAGTGGAAACGCTCGAGCAGTACGAGCAGGCCTTCAATGAGCGGACGGTGATGACCCACTTCTTCAACGCCGGAGAGGAGCATATCAGCCGGGAAGACTGGGTGCGGGTGGCGCACAAGCACGGCGTTCCCTGTTTCAACGACGCGGCCGCCGACGTTCCTCCGATTTCGAACCTGTGGAACTACACCCAGATGGGATTTGACCTCGTGACATTTTCCGGCGGCAAGGGCCTGCGCGGTCCGCAGTGTACCGGCCTGCTGCTGGGAAGAAAGGACCTGATCGAGGCCGCGCGAAAAAACAATTCGCCGAATTCAAATACGGTTGGCCGCGGGATGAAAGTTGCCAAAGAAGAAATTGTCGGCCTGGTGGCGGCCGTGGACTGGTTCCTTGCCCAGGACGACGCCGCCATGGAAGCCGATTACCGCCAGCGGGCGGAGCGGATTGCGGGCGCCCTCAAGAGCATTCCCACCGTGCAAACTCAGGTCTTCATTCCTCCCGTGGCAAATCATGTTCCGCATCTGGTGATTACCTATGACCAGAGCCGGGTCAAGATCGCAGCTAAAGAAGTGATGGAAAAGATGCGCGAGGGCACACCGCGAATCGAGCTGAATCCGGGGACTGGCGGCCCTCCCGCGAGCGCGGGCCTGCCTGGGGGAAGTAATACCATCGTGGTCGGAGTGTGGATGCTGCAACCGGGGGAAGACCTGATCGTGGCGAAGCGGCTGCGCGAGGTCTTGCAAGGCGCGGTTGGCGCTTAATGAGCTGTCGCCGGGCGAGTGAACTGCTGAAGGTTAAGGCGGTCGCTGCCTTCCTCAATGAGGTAGAACTTGTCGGCATCTACGTTGCGGAACGTTTGCTGCAGCCCGCTCGGCCACTTGATCTCGACCTTTTCAGCGCGAGCGGTTTTGCCCAGGCCGAAATTGGCGCGCAGGTCGCTCTGCGAAAGATAGCTGCCCCCGCCTTCGATCTCGCGAATTTGTGAAACACCGCCGGCCATGACCCGGATTCGCGCGCCCATTGCGTCGCGATTGCTTCTGGTTCCCACCAGCCTGAAATTCAGGAAGTGATTACCGTTGCCACCACTGTTGTGCAGCAGCAGGGGCACGTCTCCATTGTTCGCGACCACGAGATCGACGAAGCCGTCATTATCGAAGTCGGCAAACGCGACCCCGCGGCCGACGTAGGGAGTCTGAAATCCGTCGCCCGAGGACTTGCTCACGTCCACGAACTTGCCATTGTGCTCGTTGTGAAACAGGGAATTGAGTTGCTTGTAGTGAATGCCGGGTGTGGCTTGCTCCACTTCGGGATAGACGTGGCCGTTGGCGATGAAGATATCCAGCCAGCCGTCGTTGTCGTAGTCGAAGAAGCCTCCACCGAAACTCAGAACGTCATGGGTGGCGCGGGTGAGGCCGGCCTGCTCGCTGACCTCGTCGAAGAAACCCTTGCCATCATTCTGCCAAATGTGGTCGGAAGAACGCTGAAAGTCGGAGATGTACAGATCGAACCAGCCGTCGTTATTGAAATCTCCCAGCGAGATGCACATGGCCGCCATGGTGACGCCCTGTCCGGTAAAAGCCATGCCGCTCTCCAGTCCGATTTCCTTGAAAGAGCCATCGTGCTGGTTGTGGTAGAGGTAAGCGCTGAGCCCGTCGTTGGCAACGAACAGGTCGGGCCAGCCATCGTTGTCGTAATCGCTGGCGCCTACGGAAAGATTCTTGCCTTCTGGCTGGTAGATTTTGGCTTTGACCGTGACGTTAGTGAAGGTCCCGTCACCATTATTGTGATAGAGCGCATCCGGGCTGCCGTGGTAAACGCTGGGAGGGCAACTGCTCTGTACTCCGCCCAAATCACAATGACGCCGGTCGCCCATGTTCACGTAACTGCCGACGTACAGATCGAGGCGCCCGTCACGGTCATAATCAAAGAAGGTTGCGCCGGAATGAAACGTTCCTGACTCCATGCCGGCTACACCGGCTTTGTCGGTCACATCGGTGAAGCTCCCATTGCCATTGTTGTGATAGAGAACGTTGCGGCCGTATTGGGTCACGAACAGGTCGGGAAATCCGTCGTTGTCGTAGTCGCCCCAGACGCAGCCCAGGCCGTAACCCGTGCCAGGAACGCCGGCCTTTTCAGTGACGTCGGTGAATGTACCATCCCCGTTGTTGCGATAGAGCGCATTGCGGACGGCGATGCCTCGATCATACAGATCGCGGCCATTCACAAAGTAAATATCCTGCCAGCCGTCGCCGTCAAAATCGCCCACGCAGATACCGGGACCAAATTCTTCGCGGTTGATGGAGATGCCCTTATTGCCCTTGAAGTGGACAAATTTGATGCCCGCCGCCGTGGTGGCGTTCGTGAACTGGATGGAAGCCTGGGGCGCGGCCTGCGCATGGCCCGAAGTGCGGAGGGCAGCAAGCACCCCCAGGAGGACGGCCCCTGCAAACAGCGCCTGGGCGCGGAGCCTGCGGCAGGGCGGGCGAAACATCCTTGTTACCTGGAGACCTTGCACATGATTCAACTAAGAGTACAACGCGATTCCCATGGAGTACCATACTGATTGCATGCGCGTTCGCTCCCACTGTGTGACGGCCCTGGTCGGGCGGATTCTTGTCTTTCTGCTTGTTGCGGGCTTATCGGCTGCCAATGCGGAGGTACGTGTCTGGCAGGCGACACTGCCGCTGCCCACCTACGAGGAAGGTCCGCCGGACCCGAACCCGCCATTTGATCAGTTCGCCACCGACCGCTTCAACTATCCCTACACGTTGCGCAATAATCTCACGGGCCGCCGCGCCGAACATCAGTGGCGCGCCATCTACCTGGAAAATGAGTACCTGAGATGCTCGGTGTTGCCGGACATTGGCGGGCATCTTTATACCTGCGTGGACAAGATCGACGGCCAGCCCATTTTCTACGCCAATCCTTCCATCAAGAAAGCCGAAATCGGATATCGCGGGGCGTGGGCGGCGTTCGGAGTGGAGTTCAATTTTCCGGTTTCGCACAACTGGGTCTCGATGTCGCCGGTGGATTTTGCCTTCGCCAGGCACGACGACGGCAGCGCCTCAGTGACGGTGGGAAATATTGATCGCGTGTACGGCATGCAGTGGACGGTAGAACTGGTGTTGCGGCCGCAGTCCACCGTGCTCGAGCAGCACGTGACCCTGTACAACCGCAGCGACGTGAGGCATCGCTTCTACTGGTGGAGCAATGCCGGGGTGGAAGTCTGGGACGATTCGCGGATCCAGTATCCCATGCGCTTTGCCGCCAGCCACGGCTTTACCGAGGTGCAACCCTGGCCGGTGGAAGCGGACGGCACGGACCTGAGCCTGATCAGCAACCAGACCAAGGGTCCGGTGTCGCTGTTTGTGCACGGCAGCCGCGAGCCTTTCATGGGAATCTGGAATCCGCACACCAACTCGGGCACCGCGCACTTTGCCAACTACGACGAGCTTCCCGCCAAGAAAATATGGTCATGGGGCGTGGACGCTGACGGCCTCGATTGGAGAAAGACCCTTTCCGATAACGACAGCGCGTATGCGGAGGTGCAGGCGGGACTTTTCCGCAACCAGGAAACATACGCGTTTCTGCAACCGCGCCAGAGCATTAGGTTTACCGAATACTGGATGCCGGTGCGCGAAATCGGCGGAATTTCACGGGCGAATCTCAACGGCGCCGTTCATCTCAGCCGTAAGGACAATGCGCTGTTCGTCGGACTGAACGTCAATCATGCGGTGAAGCATGCGGCACTACGCGTTCTGGACGGGAAGCAACAGGTCTTTCAGGAGAATGCCGATCTCTTCCCCGAACAGGTTTGGTCGCACCAGCTTCTTCTGGCGAATCCACAGGACAAGTACACCTTCGAACTTCGGGATGATCAGGGTGGAGTGCTGCTGCGACAGACGGAAGGCGAATACGATTGGACGCCGTCGGCTGAGATTCATGTAGGGGCGCAGACTGGGTACGTCATACCGCCGGCGGAGAAACGAAGCGAGGACGATTGGATCCAACTCGGCAACCAGCAGGAACTTGACGGAGAACTTCTGCCGGCGCTTGCGACTTACCAGCAGGCACTGGCGAAATATCCTGCCAGTTTCGCGGCCCAGAAGGCGACCGGTCGCCTCTGCGCCGGCCTGCTGCGATTTGCCGAGGCGAAGAGATATCTGGAGGCAGTCCATGCCCGCGACACCAGCGATGCGGAAGTCTCTTATTACCTGGGCATCGCCTACGACGCTTTGGGAGACACTCGAGCGGCGCGAGAGGCCTTCGAGGCGGCCCACCTCATGCCTGAGTTCAAGGCTGCGGGAGCCCTCCGGCTGGCCGAGCTCTCGGCCCGCGCGGGCGATTTGAATCAGGCAGAATCTTACCTGCAGGAGGCCCTGAAGGCCGCGCCCAACGACCTTCGAACCGCCGAAGAACTGGCAGCGGTGCGCCGGGCGCTGGCGAAACCCACGGCGCGGGATTTCGCTCAGGAATGGCTGGCGCGTTTTCCTCAAAGCTATTTTCTACGGGAGCAGTTGTCGTCTCCGGACCTGAATCACCTTTCGGACGACGCCGACCGGGTGTTGAATGTGGCCGCCCTGTACATGCGCCTCGGCATGTACGAGGCAGGGCTCGAAGTGCTCTCGCGAATCTATCCTGCCGCCGTGCCCGATGAGAGTGAACCGGGAGCGTTGCCGCCCCAGCTTCATCCCCTGGTCGCATACTTCCGGGCCTATTGCATGGAGAAACTCGGCCAGCCTGCGGCCGCCGCCTATCGGGCCGCTGGCAAGCTTTCGACTGCGTACGTTTTTCCCAGCAGCGCACAGGAACTTGATGTCCTGCAAGCTGCTCTTCGAGAAAATCCCGAGGACGGCACGGCTCACTATCTCCTGGGCACGCTTTACTTTTCCCGCGGCCTGACAGAAGAGGCACTAGCGGAGTGGAACGCGGCGCGCAAGTTCGCTCCCAGCCTGCCGGTACTGTACGCCAGCCTGGGGCGGGTCCTGTTGCAGGTGAAGAACGATCCAGAACAGGCGCTCGCGGCATTTCGCGAGGGGCTGCGCAACGATCCCAACAATGTTGCACTCTATGTTGGCATCGACCAGACTCTTAGCTTGCTCAAGAGACCCTCGCGCGAGCGGGTCGACGCCCTGCAGCTTTATCCCGACCGCGAGAAAATGCCGACTCGGTTGATTTACGAGCTGATTTTGAACCTGTCGGAAGCGGGAGATTACGATGCCGCGGCCGCGCTGTTCCACAACCGGTTTTTTGCCCGGGAAGAGGGCGGGACCAACGTTCGCCAGGTTTGGATCGAAGTTCAGTTGCAGCGCGCCCTGGCGCTGGCTCATGGCGATCGGTGCGGCGAAGCATTATCGGCCGTGGAACATCTGCCGTCACAGGCGCCTGACCTGGCTTTTACCCGAGATGGCCTCGACCCAATCGTGCGGTTGGCTCGAACAAATTATCTGGCGGGTGAAGTCTATGACAGTTGTGGAGAAGCGGGTAAAGCGAAATCCAGATATGAGATGGCCGCGGCGCAAGCTAGTCCGGATCAGATTGTCTGGGCCTACCGGTCAGCGCGAAAGCTTCCCGGCTTTGATCAGGGGCAGTGGCAGCGGCGACTTGAATCAGCCCTAAGCAGGAACTTCAGCCAGACCAGTTGGGGATATTACAGCCGCGGTTTGATCAACCAGTCGCTCAGTCATGCTGCCGATGCCCAGGCTGATCTTCGCCAGGCTCTTCTGCTGCCCGATAGTCTGCTGGCCTATCACCTCACCCGGCTGGCTCTGGCCCCGTCCTCGCCGTAATCTCCATTGTCCTGTTTTCGGCCACAGACAACCTTCGCTGCCCGGGAGGTCAATGTCCTGCCGCTTTTCTTCTTGACCTCCGCTGGAAAAGGAGCAAGTATGCTTCCGTCTTTTCAAATCCCAATTCTGCCCAAGTGGTGACAGGAGCTCTACACACGTCCCCACGTAGCCAATTCTCGATTCTGAATCGCAGAGCAACAGGAGGGATGGTCATGAATATAAGGCTCACACTACTAACCATCGTGCTTGCAGTCGCCGCGATTTCTGTCTCCGCCAACTCGGCCATGGCCAAGGAAGTCAGCATTAAGAACCACAGCAAGAGCCAGGTTCAAGGCGATTGTGGGGGCGAGGGCGACGTATATTGGATTCCCGGCAAGTCCGGCCACACTTACGGCTGCATGCATGGGGATGGCAGCGGCATCGTTTGCAGTGGCGTCACGCCTAAACAAAAGCAGACCTGCAGTACCTTCCGGACCGGATCGTTCCCCTCCCCAAATTTGCCGACAAGGGACGAGGTTATGAAGGCAGAGGTGACCGACAAAAAGTAATCGTCGCTTAGCGCCTGCGATCTGGAAAACATTGGCAACAAATTCGAACGGTGTGTTACTGCCCCTAGTCCTGTCAGATCCCGGCGTACCAGGCATAGCCTGCTTCGGGAGCGGCGGAGCCCAGACCTTTGCCGAACCCTTTCAGACTGTCGGTGACTGTCAGGTGGGTAACGAATTTCACGCTTTTATAGCCGACCTGGCGGGGGAGCCTTAGGCGAAGCGGCCCGCCGTTGCCCACGGGGAGTTCACCGCCATTCATCCCATAGGCGAGAAAGGTCTGCGGATGCAATGCATCGGCCATGTCGATGCTTTCCCACCAGTCGGGATCGATCGAAAAGTAGACAACGTATCTGGCCTGCGGGAGGATTTCTACGGCTTGCAGGATTTGGGAAAGAGGGACGCCGATCCACTCGGCTATGTACGACCAACCCTCCTCACACTGCAGCATAGTGATCTGGCTCTGAGACGGATAGCTCTTAAGCTGGGCCAGCGAAAACGAGGCAGGCCGGGCGACCATGCCGTTCACGGAGAGCCGCCAGTCAGCGAATCCTCCGGCCTGAAGGCGCTTGAAGGCTTCATTCAGGGGCGCGATTTCGTTCACGAATGGAGGCTTCGAGATCTGGCTGCGAGGGAACTCACGTGCTAATGAGTGCTTCGTGAGCAGCCGCTGGGACGCGTAGGTCAGGGTTTCGCCGAGGCCGTAGAGTCCACCGTTGTCGGGTGGGACCAGTCCATACTTGCGGGCAAGGCGGGCGGCCACGCCCAGGCCGGTTACGCCCACCGCGGCCGCGAGTCCGGTTGTGATCAGCTTGCGGCGTGACAGATCACGGGGTGACAGTTCGGTCATATGCGCTCCATGGGGGTAGCGGCGCGGCCAGTGATCATCGCCCGCACGCGGCTCCAGAATCCGGCAAGAAAAACCATAACGACGTGCACCAGCAGGAAGAGCACGAGAGCTAAGGAAACGAAGAAGTGAAGCGTGCGCGCCGATTGCTGGCCGCCGAGCACATTGACGGCTGCCGGAAACGCGGACACAAACGCCGGAGACATCGCCAGGCCGGTCCAGATTACGAGAGGGAAAAGAACGAAAATCACAAACAGGTAGCTGAGGCGCTGGAGCGGGTTATATGACCACGCTTCCGCCTCCCTCGGCCGCCTGAACCGCAAACGGCTGGAGATCGACGTCGAGAACGCCCGCCAAGACAAATCGGGCCCACCCGGGAGCAAGTTTCTCCGCAAATGCCCGGTAAACAGGGCGAAGATTACATACAGCAATCCGGTGAATACCACCACCCAGGCAGATTGAAAGTGGAGATACCGGCTCCAGCCGTTCTGGTCCGGCAGCACGTACCCGTAGCCCGTCGGCACCAAATTCCTCGAGGCCGGGATCGGCAGCTTGAACAATGGCGTGGTCAAATCGTTGCCGGTTTCGCCCCAATAGAAGCGGGGGTGAGAGATCAAAATTTCAACTCCGCTCACGAGCAGAGCAAGAAAGCACAGGGTTGCAATCCAATGAGTGACGCGGACGAAGGCGGAGTGGCGCAAGGTAACCGTCGCGGTCGGGACGGCCGAGGCAGCACTTGGGATGCAAGCGGAGTCGCTCACGCGGGAATGGTACCATGTGCCGCACACATCCGACATCCACGAATCTGCCGTGTTGCACTAGCGAAAGAGGAATGTCGTTGCCGATGCCCAACTGCGTCACATCGCGTCACAAACGGGCTTTAGTTGGCGTTGGCAGGGATTGGAAGTAAAAGATTTGTGGCAGCCGGACCTGTAAGCCGAATTCGCCGGACTGCATTGCAAACAGACAACTTATTTGAAATCAGTCGCCGTGAAGTGTCAATCATGTCAACTTTGGCAGTGTTGGCAGGTTTTGCGTCACACCGGCGTCACAATGGGCGGTCCGAGACGATTGTTTGCGGGTAGTCGCGATCAGCCGACCTACAAGTTTGCCTTGGCAAGTCGACGCAAGAAGCTCTCCTTGGCGGCGTGTGTCTGCCGGATCTTCTCAAGTTCCATCTGAAATTTGGCCCTCTTGCCCCGGCGGACTGCGAGATCATGCAAGTCGGTCAGCAAGCCAACCGCCCTGGCATAGTCGTTGGGCTGCCGCTTCAGGATATGTACGGCGACCTGCTCCCAGATTTCCGGTTCGCGTCGCCCTAGTTGATCGAGATAGCGAGCTCGGTTTGCCTCGTCCTCGGCCTTTCGTCTTGCCTCTTCTACCGCGCGCCGTTCGTTCATCTGCTGGATTCTTTCCTTCGCTCGCGCGTGGGCCACGGCCAGGATATCGCCTGCACTGCGCCGGACCGTTGCAACCGTCTGCGAAGAGTGTTGAGAGTTTTGACGCTGAAAACGCCGCATGAGATTGCTTCGCCAGAGTTCACTCGACTCCACTCCCGCAGCAATGAGTAACTCGTTCTTGTCCTTTTCAGGCAGGCCTCGAATCCATGCGGACACCTCTTTGCGCCTCGGTCCAGCAGCGAGTGGTTTTGAAGCCTGTGCTGCAACCTCGACGAGATCCTCATCGATTTCGAGGAATTCGATCAGAGCATTGAGGGAACCGGACAATTCTTGCAAGCCTGCAGGCACGGGCGGCTCCATTTCATCTTCATCAAGTCCTCCATCCTGCGCCCTGCGAAGCCAGCTGAGATACAGGCATCGGAGGTCGCCGCGAAGCAGGTCTGAGCGCAGAGGCATGAGGGAGGCCATCCATCCGGTCCCGTCGTCCTCGCCATCCCACTCCGACTCACATCCAAATTCAACGATCACGAATCTCGTGGTTCTTCGCACAAGCACGGTCTGGCCTGGGATCATGGCCTTGAGCAACTTGTAGTCAACCGATTCCTGTGGGAGGCGAATATAGAACTCATGCGTCCCCCAGTTCGCGAAGTAGACAAAAGCGTCAAAATATTTCTCCACTAGCTTGCTCGGATTGGCTTTCAGGTCTCCCCATTCGTAGTGGTTCGTGAAGCTCGTTGTGGTGATTGCGGCCCGCGTCGAGATGGAACGTAGCGCGGCCATCTCTCTTTTGGTCAGCGGACGGTCGATTGCGCGGAAATCGTAATACTGGTATTCGCTCACCAGGACCCTCGGCGCCAGTGACGATAAGCGACAATCCATTCCACGCCCGCCGGTGCCGGCGTTGGCAAAGGCAGGTCCAGGATTGGGATCTTCTGGCGCGTTTTGCCTCGACGGCAAGTGGCAACAATTTGGCCATCTAGCGTCATGTCGACCTTCTCCACGTCCGCATCGACGCCGAGGACCTTCACAGAGAACGGCAACGCTAGGTGTTCCTCAATCATGGTGAAAAAACCGCCTGCTTGTTCTTCTTCGCCGTAAGCATCCACGATCGCTTGTTCGATCAGTTCCTTCAGCCTCGCCTTGCTGAGCGAAGGGAGATTTGTCCCAGACTCGCCTTTCAGCTTCCGCAGATGCAGAACCGCCGGGCGACTGTTCCGTTTCGTCATGTTTCTCCGTTGATCAAAGGCTCTTTGGAAGATCGATTTTCAACCTGCTGAGAGAACGATCTTTCGTTGCTGGCGTCCCGGATCGTGTAGCCGATCAGGTTGTACCCTTTCAGGCGACGCGCGTACATTCGCGCCAGCATAAGGACGTTGGAGTCCACGTAATCGTAGACTCGCACAACACGCTTGGCATCATGAAGTCGGTGGAGACGCCCTACGTATTGCTGTAGCGTTCCCTTCCAGGAAATGGGCATCGCCAGAAAGAGTGTATCCAAGCGAGCGTCGTCGAATCCTTCGCCTATATAGCTGCCGGTCGCCAGAATGACTCTCGGTTCGCACTCGGGCACAGCCGCAATTGCCTCTGCTGTCGATCGTCGTTGTTTCTTGCCCATGCCACCCTTCAGCGTAAACACGTTGTTCACCTTGCCAGCAAGCTCTCTTTCGAAGTATTTCAAGTGATCAGTTCTGCCGGTAAGAAGCAACGGTGAACGCCGGTCTACGGCTGCCTGGACGAGATCTGTAAGGATCAATTCATTGCGGACGAGGTCATCGACGAGTGCGGCGTACACTTCCTGAATCGTCATATCGGTTTGCTCAGGCGGCAAGCAAAAGTCTGTCAACCGAGGAACTACCTCGTGCTGAAAGGGGTAGCTGCCGTCATCGAGCGGGCGCTGAGCTTGAATCGAATCGGACCGCACTGCATATAGATGATGGGATGGTGTCCATCTTTTCGCTCGGGAGTTGCTGTCAGTCCGACGATGTACTTCGCTTTCACCTGCTTCATCACCTGCTCAAAGGTAAACGCCGATAGATGGTGGCACTCGTCAACAATCACTTGACCATACTCTGCCACGAAGTCTTTCACCCCTTCCTTGTCGAGGCTACTTTGAAGAATGGCAATATCCACACAGCCACTGCGTTTTGTCGTCCCTCCTCCGATTTGTCCGACTGACTTGGCGGGAAGGTTGAGAAACATTGCCAACCTCGCATGCCACTGGTCTAACAATTGTTGACGATGTACCAACACCAAAGTGTTCACCTTTCTTGCCGAGATCAGCCATGCTGCCACAGCCGTCTTGCCAAAAGCCGTGGGAGCACAGAGAATTCCTTCATCGTGCTGCACGAATGCATCAACGGCATCCTGCTGTAACGGGCGCAGTCGGCCGGAAAACTCCACCTCGATCGGACGACCAACAAACCGTTCGTCACTGACTTCTGGCTTGATGCGGTGCGATTTCAACAGCTCGATGACCTCCACCAGACAACCGCGTGGCAGGGCAATGTGGTTAGCCAGGTCCTCGCCACAGGCAATGACTCGTGGCTTGTTGAAAGTGGGAAGCCTCATTGCCTGCGCCTTGTAAAATTCGGGGTTCTGGAATGCTCCAACGCGAAGCAACCGGTTGAGCATCGCGGAAGGAAGATCCTTCTTTTCGATATACAAAAGGTTGGCGCGAACAATTCGAACCTGCACCGGAAGGGGTCCTGGTATTGGACGCTCTGCTCGCTTTCGAGATGGTGGCAATGTCCAAGGGTCTTGTCCGTCATCTTCCGCAGAGCTGATTCTCACTCCGATAAGGTCCCCACTTCGTTGAGCTTCCAGCACGACGGCCTCAGCAGCAGAAACGGGCATCCGTTTCACGCCCGCCAGAAAGGCCCATTGATCATCATATGGACGAAACTCCGCATCTATGAAGACGCTGTTTCCATCTGCGCGCGGAAGCTTCTGCAGTGGCAGCGCGATCAGGTTGCCAAGTCCGCCCTTTGGCATGGTGTCTTGGTTGGGAAAGAAGCGGTCGTATGAATCCAATCCAAGTTGGTGACGGGACTCCATGGCCCGAGTCAGGATTGCACAGCCCAGTTTTCGCGCGGTGCTTGCGGGAACTGGATGGTCGAAGAAGATCCACACATGGCCACCGTTGCCTGAGCGCGAACGCTCCAGTGCCGCTGGCACGTTCAGTTCGCCGCATACGGCCAGAAACGCAGTAGCATCCTTTTGCCATGTTTTCTTATCGAAATCGACCGCGAGGAACCAGCAGGTCTCATCCTGCAGCAGCGGATAAATGCCGACGGTGTTATCTCCGACGAGGTGCCCACGGACTACCTCGTCAGTCAGCGGTCTGAACTTCCGAGTCTGGCGGTCAACCTTCTTGCGATCCTCGTCTTTGGCGCGAAGATAGGCCTTCCAGTCACGATCTGCCTTGGGCATGTACCCAGATCGCCCGTCGGCGTTCTCCCAGCGAACTGCATAAACGTCGTCGCGTCCGTGGAAGAGACTCCGGAACAAAGCAATGCGTTGTTCAGCTTTCAAGACAGGGGTATGCGCGATTGATTGGGTGCTCGTTCTGACGGGAATGCCGTTCGGGGGCTGCACCAACGGAAGCCGTATGCCGTGCTCTTGCAAAAGACCCCGCAGACGAACATTTTCTTCCCGTAGGCCCTGCACCTCAGCAAGAGCAGATTGCAGGTCCAAAAGTTTGGGATCAGATTCGTTCACGTAAAGCCATCATCACCTTGTACTGCCAGAACTCGATCAAAGAATAATCTCACACCTTGCGGACGTCCCTGTGTGTCCGTGGACGAAGCGAGAAAGCAGTCTACACACCACGCCTTTTCTGAGGATTGTCAGTTCTTTTTCGCAGTGGGTGGCGGGTTTCCCGCAAGGGTTAGGCTACGCGAAGGTGGCATCGTTCATCGTTCTTTCCGCTGAGACTGGGATCGAGTGTTTCGGTGCAGCGTTCTGGAAGTTTCGCCTGTAGAAGAGTTTGGTTGGCCTTTCTTCGGGCTCATGCGCAAGGCGATTCTCAAGCAAACGAAGACCGAGCCTACGTCTGAAACCGTTCAACTGCGTCACACCGGCGTCACAACGGGATTCGGTGTTCTGTAAGTGATTGAAAATAAGAACTTGTGGCAGCCGGACCTGTAAGCCGAATTCTGTCCGCCGGATTGCTCCGGCAGGACGGTCATTCCTCTGGGCCGAACATTACTGTCCGGCTCAAGCGACCTACCCGGAGGTTGTAGCGAGCCGAGCCGGCACGCGCCTCGGGCGAACCCGAGACTCCCTCCCTATTTGGTCTTGCTCCGTGTGGGGTTTGCCCTGCCCGCCGCATTACTGCGCCGGCGGTGCGCTCTTACCGCACCTTTTCACCCTTACCTCGGCGTTGCCGCCAGGCGGTATGTTTTCTGTGGCACTTTCCGTAAACCGGGTTTGAACCCGGACTCCCGGACGTTATCCGGCACACTGCTCTGTGGAGTTCGGACTTTCCTCCCCCGCCACTTGACGCAGCGAGAGCGACCGTCCGGTCCAGCTGCCAACAAGGTTCATTATAGCGGACGGCGGGGTGTCAGACGTCAGACTTCGGACGTCGGACCTCGGACCTCGCCTCGGTTCGGAGAGCCGGATTTTGCTCTGTTAGACTTACATGCAGCTTTCGTATCGGTGTTTGGCCGACGCCCGAGGTCTGACGTCCAAGGTCTGACGCCCCTTCATGACTACCCTGGAAGCCATCCGCATTGCGCTCTTGTCGCTGTGGGCGAACAAGCTTCGCTCGGCGCTGACCCTGCTCGGGGTGGTGATCGGCGTGGCCGCCGTAATTGCCGTGGTCACCTTCGTCAACGGCATCAACGGTTACGTCGCGGAGAAGATTTTCAATCTGGGCGCCGACGTTTTCATCATCAGCAAAGTCACTCCCGTAATCACCAACGTAGACCAATTGCTGGAAGGTCAAAAGCGCAAAGACCTGACCATGGAGGACTACCAGGCGGTGTTCGAGTCCTGCAAGCACTGCGCCATGATCGGAGCTTCCACCATTAACCCCTCCGGCCATGTGAGATACCAGGAACAATCCCTTACCGACACCTGGATCCGCGGGCTGACACCGTCGATGGCCCCGATTCTGGATCTCGATCTCACCTCCGGCCGCATGGTCAACGAAAGCGATGAGGAGAACCGTTCCCAGGTGGGCGTAATCGGGACTGACGTCGTGGACAGCTTTTTCCCCACCGTCGATCCCTTGGGCAAAGAGATTCGCGTCGAAGGCGAAGTGTACCGCATCATCGGCGTGGGCAAGAAGCAGGGGACCACGCTGGGCCAGAGCCGGGACAATTACGTGGCCATCCCGATCACTACGTATTTGAAACAGTTCGGATCGCACACCAGCATTCGTATTTCGGGCAAGGCAGCCGGTGTGGGCACGGAGCTGGACGCCGCCATCGACGAAGCCCGCGCCGTTCTGCGGGCGCGGCGCCATGATTTGCCCGGGCGTCCGGACAGCTTTGCGGCCGAAACCAATGCCAGCTTTCTGAGCATCTGGTCGAACCTGAGTGGAACGTTCTTTATTGCCATGATCGCCATTGCCGCAATTTCACTGGTGGTAGGCGGCATCGTGATCATGAACATCATGCTGGTGTCGGTGACCGAGCGAACCCGCGAGATCGGCATACGCAAGGCCATGGGAGCGCGCCGCCAGGACGTGCTGGCGCAGTTCCTGATCGAGTCCGGAACCATGGCGGTGGTGGGCGGTCTGTTAGGAGTGCTGTTTGGAATTGCTTTTGCCAAAGGCATCACGGCGATTATCGGCATGCCGTCTGAAATCAAGCTGTGGGCGGTGGCCGCCGGCCTGCTGGTTTCGGCCAGCGTGGGCGTGTTCTTCGGCGTGTACCCGGCCCGGCGGGCGGCCAAGCTGGATCCGATCACGGCCTTGAGATTTGAGCTGTAGAAGGAATTGAGCAATTGAGAAATTGGGTAATTGAGCAATTTGAAGGCGCGGTCGGTCCTGCCAATTGCTCAATTACAAAATTACTCGATTACTAAATTTCCATGCCTCATAGAAGCCATTACGGCGAGGTGGTCCAGATGGCGTTGGACACCATCCGTACCAACAAGATGCGGTCGGCGCTGACGGTGCTCGGCATCGTCATTGGAGTGGCCGTTGTCATCGGCATTTCTTCGGTCGTCCGCGGTCTCAATGACAACGTCAGCCAGGTCATCAGCAGTTTGGGTTCTAACATCGTCTTTGCCTACCACCAGCCTCTGACCTTCGGCCGGCCCACGGAGGAAATACGGACGCGCAAAGAACTCACACTCGACGATTTTCAAGCGGTACAGCAATTGCCTCACGTAAAGATCGCCACCGTCGGCCTGCGTTATTTTCGCCAGGAATTCGGCACCGGCACTTACGAGGTCAAGTACAACGGCCGTAAAGTCAAGAACACGATACTGGAGGGAGACACCGGCACCTGGAAGGATGTGTTCGATCTCGACATCGCGGCTGGGCGCTGGATGAATGAGATTGATGAAGCACATCATTCCCCGGTCATCGTTCTCGGTTCCGACACTGCGGAGGAGTTATTCCCCAACGAAGGAGCCCTGGGCAAGGAAATTAATATCGATGGCCAACTGTTCACGGTCATTGGGGTGGCGGCGAAACGCAAGAGCGTATTTGCCGGCGGCAAAAATCCGGATGATAACATCGTGTATTTCCCGCTGGCCACCTTCCGCAAACTGCATCCCGAGCTGAAGCAATTCTGGATCAGCGTCAAAGCCACTTCGCACGACGATATGCCCAAGACCATCGACGAGATCCGGGAGTTGCTGCGCCGCCGCCGCAAAGTCTCGGCGGACAAGCCGGACAACTTCGCTGTGTTCACACAGGACTCGCTTTCTGACGTGTGGAACCAGGTCACGGGCGCGGTGTTCATCTTCATGTTCGCGGTTTCCAGCGTGGGCCTGATCGTGGGCGGCGTCGGCGTGATGAACATCATGCTGGTTTCGGTGACCGAGCGGACCAGGGAGATCGGAGTGCGCAAGGCCATCGGGGCGCGCAAGCGCGACATCCTGCTGCAATTCACGCTGGAGGCCATCACCCTCACGGCGATGGGCGGGGTGCTGGGCGTGCTGCTGGGGGCGATCATTACCTGGACGATCCCGGCCATCTGGAGTTCGCTGCCGGCGCGGATGTCGTTCTTCTGGGCGGCATTCGGATTAGGCTCAGCGGCTGCTGAAGGTCTGGTATTCGGGATTTATCCCGCCTGGAAGGCCGCGAACCTGGATCCGATCGAGTCGCTGCGCTATGAGTAGCTGTCTTCGTGTACCTTAGTGTGCGATTTCAGATTGCAGATTCACAACCTAAACCTGAACCGATCTAAAATCTGAGATCTGAAATCTTGAATCGACCACCAAGGACACTCAGGTACGCGAAGGAAATCCAAGGGTGATTCAGCGCATGGTTGAGGTCGCTTCGACTGCTGCTGGGGCGCTGGCCGTCTGCAGCATGGCTTACTATGTCGTCTGCCTGTACAGCGCGGCTCGCTTTCTCAGCGAGCGAAAAGCGGCGGGCGAGGGCGCCCGCCCCACACTACCCAAACCGCCAGTTTCCATCCTGAAGCCGCTTAAAGGCACCGATCCTGAGATGTATGAAAGCTTTCGCAGTCACTGTCTGCAGGACTATCCGGAATACGAAATCATTTTTGGGGTCAGCGATCCTGCCGACGCGGCTCTGCAGTTGGTCGAAAGATTGAAGCTGGAGTTTCCGCGTTGCGCGATCCGCGCCATGGTCTGTTCGGAGAGCCTTGGGTCGAACACCAAGGTGAGCAATCTGGCGCATATGCTCGGTCAGGCAAAATACGAGACTATTCTGGTCAACGACAGCGACATTCGGGTTGAGTCCGATTACTTGCGGAGGGTGCTAGCGCCGCTGGAAGACCATCAAACCGGGCTGGTGACCTGTCTTTATCGCGGCACTGCGAGTCCGACTCTGGGTTCGCGGCTGGAAGCGCTCGGCATCAGCACGGATTTTGCCGCGGGTGTGCTGGCGGCGCGGCAACTCGAAGGTGGAATTCGTTTTGGATTGGGCTCCACGCTGGCTTTCCGGCGGCGTGACCTTGAGGCCATCGGCGGTTTCGAGGCGTTGGTTGACTACCTGGGAGACGATTACGAAATCGGTAGCCGCATCGCAGGGCGCGGACTGACCGTAACGCTTTCCGATGTCGTGGTGGAAACGTTTCTTCCAGCCTACACACTGCGCGAGTTTTTTGATCATCAACTGCGCTGGGGACGCACCGTGCGTGATTCACGGCGCTGGGGATATTTCGGGCTGGTGCTGACGTTTGGATTCCCCTGGGGAGTGTTGGCGCTGGCGCTCAGTCGCGGTGCCATCTGGGGATGGGCCTTGCTGGCGGCGGTTGCCAGCCTGCGAGTCGCGGTGGCCGTGCTTGTGGGGTGGTCCGTGATGGCCGATCGGCAGGTGCTTAGGCTGTTGTTATGGCTGCCGCTCCGGGACTTGGCCGCTTTGCTGGTCTGGTTGGTGAGCCTGGCTGGGCACCACGTAGTCTGGCGAGGTGATTCCTTTGTGTTGAAGGATGGGAAGCTGGCGCGGATCAATTCGTAGCATGTGCCGTGCTACGGAAAAAGGGCGATCGGGAGAGCCTTGGGAAGGGCACGACTTCCAGTCGTAACGCTAAGTCTGGAAAATTCATTTATGCGGCACGCTCGTGCCCTTCCCAAGCCCTCGGTGAACGGATCTTCAGCAAGCTGCTGAAGTCCTCTAGGAGTGTTATAGCTTCGCTCCGACCGCACTCTCCGCCGGGCGATTTTGCGGAATGATTCGGCCGCCTTTGCTGAAGCGGTAAGTTTCTCCGCGCCAGAAGAAAGTGCGGCTGCCAAAGCTGGCCAGCCAGGTAAAGAAGCCCAAAAAATCACGAATGGGATAGAGCCACGACAAGTACAGTGCGCGCCGATCGCCGATGATTCCCCATCCAACGGCAAGCGATTGGACGACCCGGTTTACGAAGGCCGCCGCCAATAGAGCGACTCCCAGCGCTGCGTGACCGATGGCTGTCGCGGCAATCAGACCCAGGACCCCAAAGGGCATGGCATAGGTTAGACCCGTCCCGACGTGGCCTAGCGGACGGGAGAAGCGGGTACTCTTCATCCAGCGCAACTGGTCGCCCAGAGTGCGCTTCAGAGATCGTGGCGTGAGCACATGCTGGACGATGTGATAAGAAAAAATGACTTTGTAACCAGCCGCCCAGACCAGGTTGCCCAGGACGAAATCGTCCGAATAGTAGTCTGCCGTGGCCGCGATGCCGCCGATTTTGTCCAGCGCGTCGCGACGCAAGGCGACAGCCGGACCGAGAGCGAAGCGGATGCCCTCCAGCATATCTGCGACCATGACCCCGGAGGGCATTTCAACCGACATTCCTAACGCCTCCAGGGTCGACCAGAAATCGCCTGCGGTCACGCCCCGGTAGGGGCAGGTCACGAGGCCGATTTTCGGATTGAGCAGCGCTGGAATCACATTGCGCAGAAAGTCAGGCGACACCCGCACATCGCTGTCGCTGATGACGAAATAATCGTTGACCGAGCCCGGAATCATCTTGCTCAGGGAGAAGACCTTGGCGTTGGGCCAGGTGGGCGGGCCTGACACCACGATCCGGCTCTTCACTTGCGGATAGCGCCGGCGAATTTTCTCGGCGAGTTGGAGCCCGGCGTCATTGGCATCCCGGGCCCCCAGCACTATCTCGAACCCGGGATAGTCCTGCTGGAAGAAGCTTTCCAGGTTTTCTTCCAGTTGAGCTTCCATGCCGTGAACCGGCTTGAAAATGGTAACGGGGGGTAGGGAAGACTGGGGGATTACAGCGGCTTCCTGCCGGGCGGCGCGGGCGCCACGCTGCCATCGGATCGCCGCGATCAGGACCATGAACAGAAAAACTGTTGAACTGAAAATGCCTAGGAGCGCAATCCCCAGCAGCACTTGCCACACCAGAGCGGCAGCGGTCACGGCCTGGACTCGCTGAAGGCAGGGATGAGCGCGGCGGGCAGGTTCATTCGGGATTCCGGGAGGCAATTATACGGGGGATGGAGCGGGGGAAACAGTTCCCAGACTGCACCGGCAAACATCTTCAACCGCAAAGGGCGCCAAGGCTTCCGCAAAGGTCGCAAAGGCTAGACAGTGGCGGCTGCGGCGAGGGCGGGTTGGGCTTCGTCGAGGACTTCTCGGATCTTGCGGGCCAGGGTCTTCAGGGAGAAGGGTTTTTGCAGGAAGCGTGTGGTTACATCAATCGCACCGTGGTGCTGGAAGGTGGTTTCGGCATAGCCGGAGACGAAGAGGACTTTCATGTCCGGCCGGTCTGACGCCAGCTCTCCCGCCAGCCGCGCTCCGCCCATCTGGGGCATGACTACGTCAGTGACCATCAAATCGATGACGCCGTTGTACGCCCTGGCCAGGGCCAGCGCTTCGGTGCCATTCTTTGCTTCCAGCACGATATAGCCGCTCAGGCTGAGAAATTCGTGCGTGGACTGCCGGACGGCGGCTTCATCCTCCGCCAGCAGCAGTGTTTCGCAGCCTCGGGGGGAGCCCTCTATCGCCACCGGAGGCTGTAGCGCAAGCTTTGCCTGGCGTGTCTGGGGTAAATAGATCTTGAAGGTGGTTCCCATGCCGGGTTCACTGTACACCCAGATGAATCCGCTGTTCTGTTTCACGATGCCGTAAACCGTGGCCAGGCCGAGCCCGGTGCCTTTGCCTTCTTCCTTGGTGGTGTAGAAGGGCTCGAAAATATGCGACAGATGTTCGGGTGCGATGCCCGATCCTGAGTCCGTGACCGTCAGCAGAACATATGAGCCCGGGGGAACGATGGAGTGTTGCTGGATGTAGGCGTCGTCCAGTTGCAGGCTCGCAGTTTCGATGACCAACCGCCCGCCTTTGGGCATGGCATCGCGCGCATTGGCCGCAAGGTTCATGACAATCTGCTCGATCTGCACCGGATCAGCTTTTACCTTGGCCAATTTCTCTCCGGGAACGAATACCAGTTCGATGTCTTCTCCGATCAGACGAGGCAACATCTTGTTGATGTCCGCAATGATCCGGTTCAGATCGAGCAGTTGTAGACTTTGCATCTGCTTGCGTCCGAACGCCAGCAACTGCCGGGTCAGGTCGGCGGCGCTGCGGGAGGCTTTTTGGATCTCATCCACATTACGGCGTAGGGGATGCTGAGGCGCCAGCGAATCCAGCATCAGCTCGGCGTAGGAGCTGATGACCATCAGCAGATTGTTGAAGTCATGCGCCACGCCTCCCGCCAGTCTCCCGATGGCGTCCATTTTCTGCGCCTGCTGCAGCTGATTTTCCAGCCGCCGCCGTTCGGTGATGTCCCGATCGTTGGAAATGAAATGCGTGATCCGGCCTGCACCGTCACGCAAGGGAGTTACGGTTTTCTCGGCGACGAAGACGTCCCCGTTCTTTTTGCGGTTGACCATGGTGCAGCGAAACACGTTGCCCGCGAGAATGGTTTGCCACATCTCCTTGTAGAGTTCAGAATTCTGGTGGCCGGATTTCAGCACCCGCGGGGTCTGGCCGATCAATTCTCCGGGAGAGTAACCGGAGACCGCCTCGAAGGCTGGGTTCACGTACTCAATCACGCCCTCACGATCCGTAATCATGACCAGGTCGGCCGATTGCTCGACCGCGCGCCATAGTTTGCGCAGAGTGTCCTCTGTCTTTTCGCGTTGCCGTTCCTTGCGATAGAGGTCGATGGCATGGCGGATGTTGCTGGGAATCAAGGGCTGATCGACGTTGGGTTGCCGGGCAATATCTCCGGCGCCCTCATGCAGGACTGTTTCCCCGACGGTTTCATCCATGTGATCGCTGAGAAAGATCACCGGCGCACCCGGACGGTTTCGGCGCAACTCGTGCAGCAGGCGCAACGCCGCGCCTTCTTCCGGCTTGTATTCGCATAACAACAGATCGTAGGTGGAGTGGCCCAAGCGTACCAGCGCCTCTTCGGTCGAGCGGGCGTGGTCCAGTCCCAGGTGTCCGTCTCCGGTCTGCCGCAGGAGTTCGCGCAGATAGCTGAAGTCATCCTTGTCGCCCACCAGCAATAAGTGCATCGGCGTACTGTTGCCTGCGGACTCTGGTGTACTTTCCATGGTCGAACCGGTGACGGCTTCTACTTGCTACATCGGAGGCAGAAGCTTGGGACATGGGGAGACGAGGGCTGGCGATCGAAGGAAGGCGATCTGGGAAGGTCAAATCGGGAGGGGTGCAAGTCTGGGAACAGGCGCGCCGTTTACGGAACCAGGGATCGGGCAAATCTCCGGATGGATCGCGGGACGGGCAAAGGCTCTTCCAGATGCGGGGGCGAATCCCGCACGCATCCCGTCGCATCCGTTATCCTAGTAGCAGACCTATGGCAACCCGATCCAAACCTGTCAGTCAATCTGCCGCAACCGCGGTGCTGGAAGCTCCGAATGGCGAACGGGAGCGTGTGTTCGAGCCTTTCCGTCACTATGGGTACCTGGAAGCCGACCTCGATCCCCTGGGGTTTTTGCCACCCGTTTCACATCCCGGTCTGCGCATCGCAGGCGAACTCGCGGATGAAGCGCGGCGCGTGTACTGCGGCACCGTGGGCGCGGAGTTCATGCACATTACTGATCCTGAGCGGCGGCGCTGGATCCAGGAGCGCATGGAAGGCCCGCAGTCCGCGGTGGACCAGGAACGCGTCCTCGACCTGCTGATCCGGGCCGACCTGTTCGAGCAGGTGCTGCAGCAGCGCTATCTCGGCACCAAGCGTTTTTCTCTCGAAGGTGTAACCGCTTTGCTTCCCCTGGTGGATGAAATCCTGGACGCGGCCGGCCAGCGCGGAGCGGTGAATCTGGTGATGGGCATGAGCCACCGCGGCCGCCTCAACGTAATTGTGCAAGTGGCCAAGCGACCGGCAGAAGAGGTGTTTGCTGGGTTTGAGGATGTGGATCCGCGCAGCGTGCTGGGTAGCGGCGACGTGAAGTACCACATGGGCGCGACCGGCGAATATGTGACCCGCTCAGGAACCAAAATCAATATTCATCTGGTTTCGAATCCCAGCCACCTGGAAGCGGTGGACCCGGTGACCGTGGGCCGGACCCGTGCCAAGCAGGACCGCGCAGGCGAAGAAGGTACGCAGAAATTTTTGCCTCTCCTCGTCCACGGCGACGCGGCCTTCGCGGGCCAGGGCATCGTGGCCGAGACCCTGAATCTGTCCGATCTCAAGGGCTACACCGTGGGCGGGACGGTGCATATCATCGCCAACAATCTCCTCGGCTTCACCACTCTGTACAGCGAGGAGCACTCCTCGCGCTTTTCCGCCCAACTAGCCCGCCGCCAATCGATTCCCATTTTTCACGTGAATGCGGAAGACGTGGACGCGGTCGTACGGGTGGGCCGCCTTGCGCTGGAATATCGCTACACCTGGAAGGGCGACGTGGTCGTGGACCTGATCGGCTACCGCCGCCACGGTCACAGCGAAGTGGATGACCCAACTGTTACCCAGCCGCTGCTCTATAAGGCGATCAAGGACCATCCTCCGCTGTGGGAGATCTACGCCGAAGACATCGGCGCAGAGAATATCCAGGAGCGAGTGGCCAAAATCCGGGAAGAGCTGGAAGCTTCGCAGAAAAAAGCCAAAGGTATTCGTAAGAAGCCGCTGCTGCGCGAGTTGCCTAGCTACTGGAATGACTACAAGGGAGGACGCTACAAGCCCGAGTATGAAGTAGACACCGGCCTCTCGGCGGAAGAACTGAACCAAATCACCGCCCGGCTCACGACTTATCCCGCGGACTTCCATGTTCATCCCAAGGTGAAGAAGCTGCTGGAGCAGCGTGCGGAGATGGGCACGGGCAAGCGCCTGGTCGATTACGGCATGGCCGAGGCGCTGGCGCTGGGAGGCTTGGTGAAGGCCGGGGTTCCGGTGCGGCTGACCGGGCAGGACACCCGCCGCGGAACTTTCAACCAGCGTCACTCGGTGCTGCTCGATATCGAAAACGAACAGGAGTACGTTCCGCTGGAACATATTTCCGAAAGTCAGGCGCGCTGCCAGATTTACAACTCGTCGCTATCCGAGGCGGGCGTATTGGGATTTGAATATGGCTACAGCCGGGACTATCCCGAGACCCTGGTGATGTGGGAGGCGCAGTTTGGCGATTTCGCTAACGTGGCCCAGGCGGTGATCGATCAGTTCGTCAGCGCCGGTGAAGATAAATGGGGATTGCTCTCGGGAGTGGTGCTGCTTCTGCCGCACGGCCACGAAGGCCAGGGTCCGGAACATTCGAGTGCCCGGCCGGAACGCTTTCTGCAACTCGCGGCCCGCGACAATTTCCAGATTTGTCAGCCCTCGAATGCAGCGCAGTATTTTCACCTGTTGCGCCGCCAGGCCCTGCGCCACTGGCGCAAGCCGCTGGTGGTGTTTACGCCGAAGAGCATGCTGCGCCATCCTGACGCGTCTAATCCGATTGAAGACTTCACCCACCAGCGCTTTCTGACCGTGTTGCCGGACACGCAAGTCAGCGACGCAACCCGCATCCTGATCTGCACCGGCAAAATCGGTCACGAGTTGCGCGCCGAACGGAAGAAAAGAAACGACCAGGCCACGGCGATTGTGTCGGTCGAGCAGCTGTATCCCTTCCCGGAAAAAGAACTGGAAGCCGCGATCGGGCAGTTTTCCTCGGCGCGAGAGCTGGTCTGGGTGCAGGAGGAGCCGGCCAACATGGGCGCGCTGTTCTACGTGCTGCCGCGCCTGCGCCGCATTGGGGGAGAACGTGCCGTCCTGTCGGTCAAGCGCTCCGCCAGTGCCAGCCCCGCCACCGGATCAGCCAAGGCCCACGAAGTGGAGCAGAAGACGCTGCTGACGCTGGCCTTTCCCAACAAGACCTAGAAGGCTTTAGGGAGACACGGCCTGTGTGGCGCGGGCGCCCTCGCCCGCGGGTTTTCCGGTCCGAGCACGAACATCGTTGCACTCCGAAATGTTACCCTTCCGCTTTGACTTCCATGCCATCGCGCCCCCGAACTCAATCCCTCCACATCGCCATCGACACCGGCGGCACCTTCACCGATTGCGTCTGGGTGGAGCGCGGGCAGGTAAGCATGCTCAAGGTCTTTTCCACGCCGGCCGATCCTTCGCAGGCCATTGTCGAAGCGCTGGAGAAGATCGGTGCGCACGACTCAGCGGTCCTTCTGCATGGCACCACCGTGGGCACGAACTCGTTGCTGCAGCGCAAAGGTGCGCGTGTGGCCCTGGTTACGACCGCCGGCTTTGAAGACGCCATCGAGATTGGCCGCCAGGCCCGTCCCAAGCTTTACGATTTCTTCTTCGATCGCGTGGAGCCGCTTGTGCCTGCAAACTTGCGCTTTGGCGTGGACGAGCGCACGGCCAGCGACGGCAAGATACTGCGGGCGCCGTCAGTACAGGAGTTGCAATTTCTCTCCAGGAAAATTCAGCAGGAACGTCCCGAGGCAATTGCTATCTCCCTGCTTTTTTCGTTTGCCAACTCAAAGACGGAACTTGCCGTTGCCCATGAACTGCAAAAGCTCGGCCTTCCCTTGTCTGTCTCGCACCAGATTCTTCCCGAGTTTCGCGAGTATGAACGCACCAGCACCGTCGTAGTGAACGCGTATTTGCAGCCCATCATGCAGCGATACCTCGAGAACCTCAATCGCCAGGCGCGGTCGCGCATCTTTGTCATGCAATCCAGTGGCGGAATCACCGCTCTCGCTTCCGCAGCCCGTGAGCCGGTCCGTACCGTGCTCTCCGGACCGGCGGGCGGCGTGGTGGGTGCCGCTGCTTTGGCGCGCCGCAGCGGCTTCGATCGCATCATCTCTTTCGACATGGGCGGCACTTCCACCGATGTTGCGCTGGTTGACCGCGAAGCCCGCGCCAGCAGCCAGGCTGAGATTGCCGGCTTCCCCATTGGGGTGCCCATGCTCGACATACATACGGTAGGTGCCGGCGGCGGCTCCATCGCGCGCTTCGACGCCGGCGGTGCCCTTCGCGTGGGGCCTGAATCTGCCGGAGCCGACCCTGGTCCGATCTGCTACGGTCGCGGCACGCAACCCACGGTGACAGATGCCAACCTGCTGCTCGGACGGCTGCAAGCGCGGCGTTTCCTGGGCGGAGATTTCACTCTCGATTTTGAGCGTACGCACCGCCTGATCGGCGAATGGCTCAAACGGAATGGGCCGAAATTTACTCCTGAACAATTCGCGGCCGGAATTATCCGCGTGGTCAACGCCACCATGGAGAAGGCCATACGCGTAGTCTCGATCGAGCGCGGTTATGATCCGCGAGAGTTCGCACTGGTGGCTTTTGGGGGCGCGGGCGGGCTTCACGCCTGCGAACTGGCGGAAGCGCTCAGCATCCCGCGAGTGATCGTTCCGGCGCTGCCCGGAGCCCTCTCCGCCTTCGGCATCCTGGTGAGCGACGTGGTCAAGGATTACTCCCGCACCGTGCTCTGGCGAGTTTCCGGCAAGCTGCCGATCGAGCCGCTGAAACGCGAGTTCGCAACCCTGCGCCGCCGTGCGGAAAAGGACTTTCGGGAGGAAGGATGGAAGGGCACGATCACGCACCAGCGGAGCGTGGACATGCGCTACCGGGGCCAGGGATACGAATTGAATGTCCCGTACAGCGGTCAGCTGGTCCGGGATTTTCGCAATGAGCACCAGCGCCGCTACGGCTACAACTATCCCACGCGCGAAGTGGAATTCGTGACTCTGCGCTTGCGGGCCACAATCAAGTCCCAGGAGACCCGAGGTCGCGTAGGGACGGGCGCCCCCGCCCGTCCTGGCCGGGCAAAGCCCGGCAAGGTGCTAAAAGAGTCCGCCCCGGTGTTCTTCTCTGGGAAAAAGTTCGCGGCCGCAATCCTTTTCCGCGACACTCTGCCGGCTGGCAGGAAATATTCCGGTCCCACCGTCATCACGGAGTACAGCGCCACCACCGTGGTTCCTCCAGGCATGGCTTTCCGAAGAGATCGCTCCGGAAATCTGATCATCGAAACCGGGACGTCCTCAAAATCTCAAGACAGGTAGTGCCGCACGCCAGATCTTTCGAGACTGAAGTTTCTCTTGACGCCACCCGTGTAGAGGAAAGTGGGCCAATCCCGCAAGACTAGGTTCCCCACAGGCACGCCCGCTACAATACCTCCCATGAAACCCAGCATCTTTGTAGTCGAAGACGATCCGGACATCTCCCGCCTGGTGCGGCACCATCTGGAGGCGGATGGCTTTTCGGTGAAGGTATTTTCCACGGGAAACACGGTGATCAGTGATTCCGAACGCCAGCGCCCGGCCCTGTTCATTCTCGACATCATGGTTCCGGGCAAGGACGGCCTCGAATTGTGCCGGCAGATCAGGCAGATTCCCGCGCTGGCGGCCACGCCGGTGATTTTCCTGACCGCCAAGAGTGGAGAAGCGGACCGCATCCTTGGTTTGGAACTGGGCGCCGATGATTACATCCCAAAACCATTCAGTCCGCGTGAATTGGTAGCGCGGGTCAAGGCCGTGCTGCGACGCTTTGAGCGTCCCTTGTCCCAGGCGCCGGTAAAAATTGGCGAAATCGAAATCGATCCCAGTGCGATGACCCTTATCGTGAATGGGAACCTGGTGAGCACGACGGCCACCGAGTTCCGCTTACTCGATTATTTTGCACGCCATATCGGCCGTGTTTTTACTCGCGACCAGTTGCTGGATTCGGTGTGGCGGGACACCGCTTACGTCACGCCCCGTTCGGTGGATGTTTATGTGCGCCGCATTCGCGAAAAAATCGAGCCCGATCCCGAAAACCCACGATACCTCAAGACGGTGCGGGGAGCGGGCTACCGTTTCGAGGCCCCGAAGTGAGGAACCGGATATTTTTCAAGTTGATGGCTGCCTTCGTTCTGGTGATGGCGGCCACGTTGATCTTCAATTTCGAGCTTCACCAGGCCTGGAAAGGCATGGTGCTGGGGTTGCTGGTGGCGCTCGTCATCTCGGCCATCGCAGCGCGGTCCACTGCCGGCCGTCTGAACCGCATGCTGCAGTTTGCCGATCGCCTTTCAGCCGGCGAGCTGGCGGCCCGGATCGAAGACTCGTCCTGGGATGAACTCGGACAACTTGCGGCCGCGCTGGACAAAGGCGCGCACCAACTGGAAGAAAGTTTTGCCGCCTTGCGCACCAGCCAGCGCCAGCTCGAAACCCTGCTCAACAGCATGCAGGACGCCGTCATCGCCGTCAGCGCCGATGATCGCGTGCAATGGGCCAACCAGACGATGGACAGACTGGTTCCGCAACGAACCCGCAAGCATGCGCCCCTGGTGGAGACGGTTCGCGATCCCGACTTCCTGGCTGCGGTGCGGGGGGCGAGTGAAGCGCGAAAAGTATCTACGGCCCGGGCCGCTTCCATTGTCCCAGGACGAACCTTCGACGTGACGGCTGCGCCCATGCCCGGCGGCGGTGCGGTGGCGGTGCTGCGCGATCTTACCGAGACCGAACGGGTGGAGAAGACTCGTCGTGATTTTATCGCTAATGTCTCGCACGAACTGCGCACGCCGCTCACTTCCATTCAGGGCTATACCGAAACCCTGCTCGACAGCACTCCGGGCAACGGCCATACCCGCGAGTTTCTCGAGATCATCCGCAAGAGCGCCGTGCGCATGTCGCGCCTGACCGAAGACCTGCTTACCCTGGCACGGGTGGAATCCGGCGAGCAACGCTTCGATATTCAGCCCAGTGCGCCGGCGGACCTGCTGCAAGAGGCGGTACAGAGCTTTCGCGAGATTGCCCGCACCCAAAACGTCGAATTAGTTGTCGAAGACCATGCCGTCGCCCGCGTGGGCGCGGATGCCGAGGCGATTCATCAGGTCTTCTCCAATCTTGTGGACAATGCCATGAAATATGCCCAGTCGGGCGGACGAATTGTTTTGGGAGCGCGGTCCGTGGCGGTCGGAGTCGAATTCTACGTCCAGGATTTCGGTCCCGGCATTGCCTCCGAACACCTGCCGCGCCTGTTCGAACGCTTCTACCGGGTGGACAAGGCGCGCTCGCGCGAATCTGGAGGGACCGGGCTGGGGCTGGCGATCGCCAAACATATCGTGCTGGCCCATGGCGGCTCCATTCGCGCTCAGAGCGAACTCAACCATGGTTCCTCCTTCCTGTTTACCCTGCCGCTGGCGTAAGGATCCATATTCCCGGGAGGAACCAAGATAGTTACAGAGCATCCGGGAAATTCACAGACATTCTGCGCCGCGTTTCCGTGCCTCCATGGTGAAATGAATTCCCCATGGCCAAGCGTGTCAGCGTCGATAGCTGGCTGTTTACCGTCACCCTGATCCTGGTATTTATCGGATTGGTGATGGTATTCAGCGCATCCGCGGTCATGGCCAAGGAGCGCTATGGCTCGGGCTATTACTTCCTGTTGCGGCAGGTAGGATGGGCCGCCGCCGGCCTCGCCGCCATGGTGGTAGCGATGAAGGTCGACTACCGCCGCTACAAGCATCCCGGGGTCGTATTTTCGGTGTTGGGCCTCACCACGCTCATGCTGATCTCGGTTTTTTTCCTCGACCGCGCCCACAACACCCACCGCTGGATTCACTTCAGCGGGTTCTCTTTCCAGCCTTCGGAAGTTGCCAAGGTCGCGGTCATTCTCTTTTTGGCTTTCTTCCTCGAGAGCCGCATCAACGCCATGAATGACTGGCGCAACACGCTGCTGCCGGCGGTGCTGCCCACGCTGATGTTTCTCGGCCTGATCGTGTTTCAGCCCGACCTGGGCACGGCCATCGCCTGCGCCGCGATTACCGCGTGCATCCTGTTCGTAGCCGGCCTCGACCTGCGCTGGTTGGGATATGCCGCGGTGGCGTCGTTGCTTCCGCTCTATTTCCTGATCTTTCACGTTGCCTATCGCCGCGACCGCATTCTGGCGTTTCTCAATCCTTACTCGGACCCGCAGGGCAAGGGCTTTCACATTATTCAGTCGCTGATCGCGGTGAGCACCGGCGGCATCACCGGTCTGGGATTCATGGAGGGGAAACAGAAGCTGTTTTACCTTCCCGAACCGCACACCGATTTTATCTTTGCCGTCACTGCCGAAGAGTTGGGTTTGCTGGGATCGCTGGTGGTCCTGCTGCTTTTCGGCATCTTTCTGTGGCGCGGAGTCCGCACCGCGCTCCGCACGCAGGACATGTTCGGCCGCCTGCTGGCGGTTGGCATCACCAGCATGGTGGTGGTGCAGGCCTTCATCAATATGAGTGTGGTGCTGGGCCTGATGCCGACCAAGGGAATCCCGCTGCCCTTTGTGTCTTACGGAGGATCGTCATTGTTCGTGACCCTGGCCTGCGTGGGCGTTCTGCTCAACATCACCAAACAAACCGACTGAGGTGTCATCCTGAGCGTAGTAGCTGCTTCGCTTCGCGAAGCAGTTACGGAGTCGAAGGACCCCTATACTCACGGGGATGCTGGCAACTTCATGCTTTTTCTTTTCGCTCTTCAAGAAAGAACGCAGGACACCTTTTTGGTGAGGTAGGGGTCATTCGACTTCATCGGCCCATTCGCAAGCGAAGGGGCCG
>JBARIF010000613.1:0-23950 GCA_049799615.1 Terriglobales bacterium | reverse complement strand
CGGGGATATCTACCGTACCTGTCCGTTGCCCGTTACCTGGTACTTCGCCGAAGTCAGTTCGGCCAGGGCGAAGGGTCCGCGGCAGTGCAATTTTTGGGTGCTGATGCCCATCTCCGCGCCAAAGCCGAATTCGCCTCCATCGGAGAAGCGGGTCGAAGCGTTCCAGTACACCACCGCCGAATCCACCTGCCGGAGAAACAGTTGCGCCTGGGTTTCATCGCGGGTCACAATCGCTTCCGAGTTTTTGGTGGAGTAGCGGTTGATGTGAGCAATCGCATCGTCGATCCCGGCCACAACCCGGATCGCGATGCACAGCCGGAGATATTCATCGCTCCAGTCCTGAGCTTCGGCGGGGCCAACACGCAATGCGGCGGCCAAGCGCCGGGTTTCGTCATCGCCGCGCACCTCAACTCCGCTATCCAGCAACTTCTTCACGATGCGCGGAACATATTCCGCCGCAATGCTCTGATGCACCAGCAGTTTCTCCGCGGAATTGCACACCGACGGACGCTGCGTCTTGGCATTGACCACGATGCCATCGGCCATCTCGACATCCGCGGATTCGTCCACAAAGATGTGGCAGTTCCCTGCCCCGGTCTCGATCACAGGCACGGTGGCGTTGTCGGCGACATGGGAAATCAGGCCGGGACCGCCGCGAGGAATGAGCACGTCCACCAGGCCGCGCGCCTTGATCAGTTCCTGGACCGAGTCTCGCGTGCTTGAATCCAGCAGCTCGATTGCACCCTCGGGAACTCCGTCGACGCGGCTCAGAATCTCGACCAGCCGCTGATTGCTGTGGACTGCTTCCTTGCCGCCGCGCAGCACGATTGCGTTCCCGGTCTTCAGCACCAGGGAGGCGCAATCCACGGTCACATTGGGCCGCGATTCATAGATGACGCCTACCACGCCCAGAGGCACGCGTACCTTGCGGATGCGCAACCCGTTGGGGCGGGTCCACTCCGCGATGGTCTCGCCAACTGGATCCGGAAGACCGGCCACCTCGCGCACGCCCGACACCATGGCCGCAATGCGCTCCGGGGTGAGCAGGAGCCGGTCGCGCATGGCGCCATTCAGCCCCGATGAATTGAGATCTGCCTGGTTCGCTTCGGTGATGCTTGCTGCATTGTCCGTAATCGCGTCTGCCATCCTGAGGAGGATGGCATTCTTTTCCGCCGTCGTGAACTGGGCCAGCCGGGCAGCGGCATTCTTTGCGCGCAGCAGCTTGTCGCGAGTTGAGCTGGGGGTGCGGACGCTAGTCGCCATCAGAAGACTTCCTTTTCTGCGGAGGAAAATAAGTTCCGATCTTGCGCTCGAGGGCCCAGGGAATGGCGTGCGCATGGCGGCCGTTGGCAATGGCGACGCTGGCGCCCTCCGGGCGCGCTCAGACTGGTACCGACTTTGACCACGAGTCGCATTTTGGAACCTCTAATTTAACAATTAAGCGGGATTTGGGCGAATGTAGGCGCGAGCGTCCCGCTCGTGCTGCAGGGCAACCGGTGACTCCGCCCCAGCGAGGACGCTCGTGCCCACATTTCTCGGGTTAAACTATTTTCATGGTTGTGCAAGATCCGACCCAGCGCTTTTCGTCGCGCGTGGAGAACTACGTTCGCTATCGGCCGGGGTATCCGCCTGCCGTGATCGATCTGCTGAAGAACGATTGCGGATTCAGCTCCGCCTCGGTTGTGGCCGATGTTGCTTCTGGCACAGGCATCTTCACCCGCATGCTGCTGGAGAACGGCAACCGCGTCTTCGGGGTGGAACCGAATGCCGGGATGCGTCTGGCCGGAGAGGAATTTCTGCGCGCATACCCTCGCTTCCTCAGCCTGGCGGGCACGGCGGAGGCCACTACGCTGGACGATCACAGCGTGGATTTTGTGACGGCGGCGCAGGCGGCACATTGGTTCGAGCGCGAGCGGGCGCGGCGCGAGTTCATTCGCATCTGCCGGCCAGCGGGCTGGACGGTGCTGCTCTGGAATGAGCGGCGCACCGGGTCAACCCCATTCCTGCGCGCCTACGAGCAGTTGCTGGTGGAATACGGCACCGACTATCAGGAGGTTCGCTCGGAGCGCACTACGGAGCAGATAGAGACCTTCTTCGCACCTTCGCGATTTCAGTTCCGGACTTTTGACTATCAGCAGACATTCGACTATCCCGCGCTGGAGGGGCGGTTACTGTCTTCTTCTTATACGCCGGCGGCTGACGATAACGCCCACGCGCCCATGCTGCGCGAATTGCGGCGACTGTTCGATTCGCATCAGGCGGATGGTCAAGTCGGGTTCGAATACGACACGCGGGTATATTACGGACAGTTGGTTTGAGCCTCCCGCTAAGACAACATCGACCCACGGACACGAAGCTTCCGAAGGAAGATTGCATGCCTGCCGAGAAGACGTTTCACATGACCCCCGACGAATTCCGGCGCCACGGACACGCCGTGGTGGACTGGATCGCCGATTACTACGGACGCATCGAGTCGTATCCGGTGCTCTCACGAGCCGAACCGGGGCAGATCCGGGCATCGCTGCCGGCTGATCCTCCGGCTCAGGGAGAATCCTTTCCAGCGATTCTCGCCGACATTGAAAAGCTGATTCTGCCCGGCATCACGCACTGGCAATCGCCAAATTTTTACGCTTACTTTCCTTCGAATGCCTCAGGCCCGGCGATTCTTGGCGACCTGCTTTCTTCCGGCCTGGGCGTGCAGGGAATGCTCTGGGCCACCAGCCCCGCCTGCACGGAGCTCGAGACCCATGTGCTGGACTGGCTGGTCCAGATGCTGGGTTTGCCGCAGAAGTTTTTTTCCACTAGCAGCGGCGGAGGAGTGATCCAGGACACGGCTTCGAGCGCGTCGCTGTGCGCGCTGCTGGCGGCGCGGGAGCGGGCCACCAACTTTGCCAGCAACCAGCGCGGCTGCGACGGCAAGCTTGTCGCTTACACTTCGTCGCAGGCCCACTCTTCGGTGGAGAAAGACGCCCAGATCGCCGGCATTGGACGGAACAATCTGCGCCTGATCGAGGTTGACGAAGCGTTCGCCATGCGTCCTGATGCGCTGGCGCGGCAGATCGAACAGGACGGCCGCGCCGGCTTGGTCCCGTTCTTCGTTTGCGCCACGGTGGGCACGACTTCATCGAATGCGATTGACCCGGTTCCTGAAATTGCCCGCATCTGCGGCGAGCACCACCTATGGCTGCACGTGGACGCTGCCATGTCCGGCACCGCCGCGCTCTGTCCTGAATTCCGCTACACACACGCGGGGCTGGAATTTGCCGACAGCTACTGCTTCAATCCGCACAAGTGGATGTTCACCAATTTCGACTGTGATTGCTTCTACGTCGCGGACCGCAAGGCCCTCATCCAGACTTTGAGCGTGCTGCCGGAATACTTGCGCAATAAAGCTACCGAGACCGGCGCCGTCATCGATTATCGCGACTGGCAAATTCCGCTGGGGCGGCGCTTCCGCGCGCTCAAGCTGTGGTTTGTGATCCGGCACTATGGCGTGGAAGGGCTGCAGCACCACATCCGGCAGCATGTGGCATGGGCGCAGAAGTTTGCTGACTGGGTCAGGAAGGACAATCGCTTCGAGCTGGCCGCGCCTGCGCCCTTGAACTTGGTGTGTTTCCGTCTCCGGGGTGGAGACGAAATCAACCAGTCCTTGATGGACCATCTCAACCGCAGTGGAGATCTTTATCTTACGCATACGCGCCTGCACGATCGCCTGACCCTGCGCCTGTGCGTGGGCCAGACCAATACCACCGAGCCGCATGTTGAGAAAGCGTGGAAACGAATTCAGGAAGAAGCCGCAAAGCTGGGTTGATTCAGTGTGGGTCGGACACTCTTGTCGGACGCCTTTAACTTTGACTTGGTTGTAGAGGATCCTATTGCTTTGCTGAAGGAAAGGTCTCACATCAGCGGCTAAAGCCGCCACGCTATGCCAGTTTTGATGCAGCGCTGAAGCGCTGCTCCGCCCGAACACCGTGACACCAGTACGAGCGGGACGCTCGCGCCTACATTGTCAGACGCGACGCATCTGTACGGCCTTGCGGGCGAGGTACTTTCCCCGGCCCGTAAGGAAGCGTGCCAGAGAATCAGCCACGCCTTCCAGCAATACGCGGTCTTCCGCTCCAAACGCACCGTCACGATCGCTCTCAACGCTTAGCACTCCTAATTCCCGCGAGGCCAACTTTATGGAGATGAGAATCTTGGACCGAGTTTCCGGCAGCGCCACTTCACTTGGGAGGTTTCGGCCTGCGCCCAACGCCTGCTGCGGCGTGCCTTCTCCAACCGCCAGGAAAATTCCGACCCAGGCATAATGCCGTCCGCGGCAGAGCAGATCGATTACATCCTCCAGTGGAGAATAATGAGCGGAAGGCCGGCTGGCCGCGAGCAAACGGTCGACGTCAGCCAGCAACTGGCGCGTGGGACAATAAACTTTCAAGGGCGAGTCCTGAGGGCAAGAAAAATCGAGGCCAGTGTAACTGCGGGTGCGGCGAGGGTCAACGGTTTTGGTTCGGCACCTCGCAATTGGCACTTAGCCAGTGCTTCGAGCGAACTGAGCGGACCGCGAAGAGCGTAGTCCTGGTAAATCTCCCCACCCTGTATCTCCAAAAAACGGAGAGACGAGGATGGGGCACCCGCTCGGAGAACGAAAAGGGCTAATTGCTAAATGCCAATTGCCAAGTGCTGACTTTCTCCTACCTCTTCTGTAATTCCTTGGGCTTGTCGGGAACGGAATTCGCCGACGCATCGGGGCGCCAGGCGGCCGGGTTGGCGCCGGCGGCCGGATTCACCCCGAAGTCCCATACGTAAAGGTTCATTCCGTCTTTCCCCAATAGCTCGATCACCGCGTACTCACCCGGCTCAAGGTCGCTCGACGGAGTTACCTTGACCCAGCCGCCGGTAAGCTTGGTCGCGGTGGTCGGCACCAACTTCTGTTCCTGGCTGACCTTGCCGTAGATTGCGATCTTGATGTCCCCGACGATGCGCTTGTCTTTGTTGCTTTGCAGGCGCACGATCTTGAAGCGGTCCCAGGCTAGTTGCTCTTCTTTTGATTTCTCGGCGATCTGCGTGGCCTTGTCCAGCTGGTCCTGCTGCTCGAGATTGACGTAGATCGCGGGCACGGTGACATGCGCCTGAATCCTGGCATGCGAGCCGGGCAGTTCGATGGTCTGCTTGGCGCTGGCAATGGGATTGATGGTCGCTCGCAGAATGTTGCCCTTCATGTTCTTGTTCAGCTCGCCGCTGCTCTGCTGCAGTTCGACCAGCTGGGGCTGGGTCTGGAAGGTATCGAGCAAAATCACGCCGCCATCGTCGGGCAGCCGCAAGCCAGGCGCTACATGCGGAGATCGGGCTTCGTCGGCCTGGCGCTCCGCCTCTAACTCCTTGTCGAGCTCTACCGCCTCCGGTGCGGGCTTGCCCGCGGCGCGGTCCTTCTCGTATTGGTCGGTGGCCGCCCAATCCACCAGTGAATTGGGGACTTCTTCCCACTCGTTGCGCTCGGCGCTCAGATAGCGCACGCGCTCGCCTTTCACTTCCCACTTGGTGGCCAGCTGGTAGGAGCCATCTTTGAGAATGAGACGCTTGGCGAGCTGCTGCGAGAGGGCGGGCGTGGCCGCCAACAGGAACAACGTCGTTCCCGCGACCAGGCTTATCACGAGGCGATGAAGCTGAAGCATAAGATCAACTACTTAGATGCAGCCTTCTGCTGCCCAGTGTACTCCGCAACCGGGCGCGTCGGCTGGCCTTCACTTTTGCGGCCTTTGCGGTCTTTTCTTTGCGTCCTTTGCGGTTGAGCTTTCTGAAGGTTTTCAGGGCAGGTCAAACCCTTTACCGCAAAGGACGCAAAGAAAGAAAGACCGCAGAGATCGCAAAGGCGAAAAACTATTTCTAGTCACCCGAAAACATTTCTGGCATAATTGGTCGTGCACCCATCCTGCACAAAATTTCAAAGACAATTTAAGGTGAGGAATCGATGTCGGCAAAGTACATCTTTGTGACCGGGGGAGTGGTGTCTTCATTGGGCAAGGGCCTGGCGGCAGCCTCGATCGGCTGCCTGCTGGAAAGCCGCGGGCTCAAAGTCAACCTGATGAAGTTTGATCCTTACCTTAATGTCGATCCCGGCACCATGTCGCCCTTCCAGCATGGCGAGGTATTCGTCACCGACGACGGGGCCGAGACCGATCTCGACCTCGGCCATTACGAGCGCTTCACCCACGCAAAACTTTCTCGCGATAACAACTGGACAACAGGACGCATTTACGAACAGATCATCGCCAAGGAGCGGCGCGGCGATTACCTGGGCAAAACGGTGCAGGTGATTCCACATGTCACCAATGAAATCAAGGCTGCGATGAAGAAGGTAGCGCAGGATGTGGATGTCGCCATCGTCGAAGTCGGTGGCACGGTGGGCGATATCGAATCCCTGCCCTTCATGGAAGCCATCCGGCAGATGCGGCAGGAACTGGGCCGCGACCACACCTTATTCATGCACGTGACCCTGGTGCCGTTTATCGCCGCGGCGCAGGAACTCAAGACCAAGCCGACGCAGCACTCGGTGAAAGAACTTCTCAGCATCGGGATCCAGCCCGACATTCTGCTGTGCCGCACCGACCGGTTTCTATCGAAAGAGATCAAGTCGAAAATCGCCCTCTTCTGCAACGTGGAAGAAGAGGCGGTCATCACCGCCAAGGATGTTGCGTCAATCTACGAAGTGCCGCTGGTGTTCTCGCGGGAAGGCGTGGATTCGCTGGTACTTCGCTACCTGCGCCTGGAGGCCAAGGATCGCGACCTCAAGGATTGGGAGGAAATCGTCCACCGGGTCTATAACCCGAAGGCCGAAGTCACGATTGGGATCGTGGGCAAATACGTCGAGTACGAAGATTCCTACAAATCATTGAAAGAGGCGCTGGTCCACGGCGCGCTGGCCCACAACCTGAAGCTGAACCTGAACTGGATCGAGGCGGAAGGTCTCGAAACCGGAGACCGCACCTATGAAGAACAGCTCGCCGACTACGACGGCCTGCTGGTGCCGGGCGGCTTTGGCAAACGTGGCATCGAGGGCATGTTGATCGCCATCCGCTACGCTCGCGAACGCAAGGTACCGTATTTCGGCATTTGCCTGGGCATGCAAACCGCGTGCATCGAATTTGCCCGTAACGTGTGCGGACTGGTTGATGCCAACTCCAGCGAGTTCAATCCCGCGACGCCGCACCGAGTGATCTACAAGCTGCGCGAGCTGCGGGGCGTGGAAGAACTGGGCGGAACCATGCGCCTGGGAGCCTGGACCTGCAGAATCGAGCCCGACACGCTGGCGCACAGGATTTACGGCAAACTCGAGATCAGTGAACGTCATCGCCACCGCTATGAATTCAATCGCGAATATGAAGAAACCCTGACAGCCGGCGGTTTGCGAATTTCCGGATCCACGCCGGACGGAACCTATGTAGAGATGGTGGAGTTGCCCGATCATCCGCACTTCATCGGCTGCCAGTTCCATCCCGAGTTCAAATCGAAGCCGCTGGAACCGCATCCGCTGTTCAAAACCTTCATCGGGGCCGCATATGAGCACGGACTCAAGCGGCGAGCGGAGAAGGCTGCTTCCGAAGTGGACATGTTTCACCGGCCGGAGCGGGTTGGAAAAAGATAGTTAACCACGGAGGACGCGGAAGACACTCAGGGACCCGAGGACTGCACTGCCTCTGATTTTCCCTGTGTCCCCGTGTCCTCCGTGGTTCGACCATGACCACTTCCTTTCAAATCGACAATGTCAGAATCGGCGCAGGAAATCTTTTTCTCATCGCCGGGCCCTGCGTCATCGAGAGCGAGAAGCACGCGATCTTCATGGCGGAAGTGATCAAGGGCGTTACCCGTGCGCTGAATTTTCCTTTCATCTTCAAGGCTTCCTACGACAAGGCCAACCGAACTTCGATTCGAAGCTACCGCGGCCCGGGCCTGGTCGAAGGTTTGCGCATCCTGAAGAAAGTGAAGGATGAAGTGCACGTGCCGATTCTTACCGACGTGCACGAAACTGCCGACGTGGCCAAGGTTGCGGAGGTCGCGGACATCCTGCAGATTCCGGCCTTCTTATGCCGCCAGACGGACCTGGTTGTAGCAGCGGCCATGACGGAACGCGTGGTGAATATCAAGAAGGGCCAGTTCGTCGCGCCGGCCGATATGCGGCATATCGTGGAGAAGTGCCGCACAGCGGGCAATGATAAAGTCTTCGTCACCGAGCGCGGATCGAGCTTCGGCTACAACAATCTAGTGGTCGACATGCGTTCACTGGCCATCATGCGAAAGTTTGTTCCCGTGGTGTTCGACGCCACCCATTCAGTCCAGTTACCTTCATCGGCCGCTGAGGGAGATCACGCCGTCAGCGGAGGGCAACCGGAATTCATTCCTCTCCTGGCGCGCGCGGCGGTGGCGGCGGGTGTAGATGGAATCTTCATGGAAGTTCACGACAATCCCAAAGAGGCCAAATCCGACGGGGCCAATGCGCTGGAGTCGACCAAGCTGCGCGAGGTGTTGAAAGAGCTGCAGGCGGTACAGAACGCGCTGACCGCGGCGCACGCGAAACCGTGAACCAGCCGCGCCGAGCGAATCTGCTACCATTGCCCCTTTAGCCGTACGGCAGAGGCCGCAATGAAACTCTTCCCGATTGTCTTCGCCGCTCTCCTGTTCAGTACAATCGCGGCTTCTACTGCACAAACCACGCCAGGCGCTGCGCCCCTGCGAGTCGCTATCGCCGGCATGGTCCACGGCCACGTCGAAGGCTTCCTGCAGCACTCACTTCATCTCAGCGATATCCAGATTGTCGGAATTGCCGAGCCTGACCGGCAAGTGGCAGCGCGCTATGCCGCCCAGTTCAATCTCGACCGCGGCCTGCTCTTCACTGATCTGGAAGATATGCTGCAGAAGACCCACCCGCAAGCCGTCCTGGCCTACACCAACACTTACGATCACCGAAAGGTGGTGGAAATCTGCGCCCGCCACCACATCTCCGTAATGATGGAAAAGCCGCTGGCGGCCAGCGCCGAGGATGCACATGCCATCGCCGAGGCCGCGCGCAAAGCCAACATCCATGTGCTGGTGAACTACGAGACGTCCTGGTACCGCAGCAACCACGCGGCCTATGACATGGCTCACGACAAGAGCATTGGCGACATTCGTAAGGTGGTCGTCCACGATGGCCACCAGGGGCCGAAAGAGATCAACGTCGCTCCCGAGTTTCTGGCCTGGCTTAACGATCCCAAGCTCGATGGTGGCGGGGCGCTCTATGATTTTGGCTGCTATGGCGCCGATCTCATGACCTGGCTCATGGATGGGCAGCGACCCACCTCGGTGACCGCAATCACGCAACAGATCAAGCCGGACATTTATCCCCGGGTGGATGACGAGGCCACCATCATTCTGACCTATCCCAAGGCGCAGGCCATCCTGCAAGCGTCATGGAACTGGCCCTTCGATCTTAAAGACATGGAGGTCTATGGCCAGACCGGCTACGTGATCTCAGTCCGCCGCGACGACCTGCGGGTGCGGCTAAAAGGCGGAGAAGAACAACAGGTGGTGGCCAAGCCCGTAGCCGCTCCTTATGATGACTCGTTGTCGCTGCTGCGGGCGGTCATTCTGGATGGAGCGGCGCCGGGCGCGCCTTCATCTTTGGAAACCAACGTGATCGTAGCTGAGATTCTGGACGCGGCCCGGCGCTCCGCGGCCTCGGGAAAATCCATCCGCCTCACAGGAGATTGAAGTCCGCGGTGCAATGTAGGCGCGAGCGTCCCGCTCGTGCAGGGATACGCCAGGACTGGCGTTGGAGAGGGTTTGGCGGGGCGACACATGGTTCTCTCCCGCACGAGCGGGACGCTCGCGCCTACATTATTATTTCAGCCTGATGCATATCGTTTTTGCCATCGCCGGAATTCTTTCCATTCTTGGCATCCTGCTGGATGCGTTCGAGACCGTGGTGCTGCCGCGCCGCGTACAGCGGAGTTTCCGGCTGACCAGCTGGTTCTACCGGCGTACCTGGATTCCCTACAGGAAACTCGCGAGCCGCATTCCGTCGCGGGCGCGGCGGGAGAATTTTCTTGGCTACTTCGGACCGTTGTCGCTTATTTTCCTGCTGATTTTGTGGGCAGCCGGGCTGATCTTTGGTTTCGCCCTGCTGCAATATGGAGCCGGCGAACACTTCCGTTTAGGCAATGAGCCTCTCACTTTTGGCGTGCTGGTCTATCACAGTGGTGAAACTTTCTTCACTTTGGGCTACGGGGACATCATCCCCAGCTCCGGCGTGGCCCGCGCTTTGGCGGTCATCGAAGCCGGCATGGGCTTTGCGTTTTTAGGCGTGGTGATTGGGTATTTGCCAACCATTTATTCGTCCTTCTCCCGTCGCGAGATCGAAATTTCCCTGCTCGATGCCCGGGCGGGCTCGCCTCCGTCGGCCGCCGAGTTATTGTCTCGTTTCGGAAATTGTCCCCAGCAGGCTGTACTCGACCAGATTTTCAAGGACTGGGAGCGTTGGGCGGCAGAAGTCTTGGAGAGCCATCTGTCCTATCCCGTGTTAAGTTTTTTCCGCTCGCAACATAACAATCAATCGTGGCTGGGTGCGCTGATCACGATCTTGGACGCCACCGCGCTGGTGATCGCGGGCGTGGACGGCTTGCGCTTCGAACAATCCAAGATCACCTTCGCCATGGCGCGGCATGCGGTGGTTGACCTCGCCCAGGTGGTGAATGCGCGCTATACGCCCACCGCCGATGACCGGTTGCCCGCGCCGGAACTAAACCGGTTGCGCGAAAGCCTGGCTGGGCGTGGAGTGAAGCTGCGCGAGGGCACCGCCTTCGAGGAGAAACTATCCCAACTCCGTTCGCTGTACGAACCGTATGCCGCCGCCATTGCGGCCAATCTGTCGATCACGTTGCCGCCCTGGATTCATCCCGAAAAGCAAAAGGACAACTGGCAGGCCGGCCCCTGGGACCGCGCCATCCAGGCCAGAAGTCTGGCGGGACGGGTGCAGAGTATGAATGATCATTTCTGAAGAAGCCATCGGGTCACAGCCGTCAGCTTTTAGCTCCTCTTCAAATTTGCTCTGTGCTGTCGGGCTAAATGCCAAGTGCCGACTGCCGGCTTCTGCTAACATCTTTTCCTTCCATGAAACACGTAGGCGAAAACGTCGTCCGGATCGAGGCTGAGGCATTGCGCGCGCTGGCCGATCGCATTGCGGGTCCCATGGCGGCGGCCTTCGTCAAAGCGATCGAATTAATTTACGCCTGCAGCGGCCGGGTGGTGGTCACGGGCATGGGCAAGAGCGGAATCATTGCGCGCAAGATTGCAGCCACGCTCAGTTCTACCGGAACCCCATCGTTGTTCATGCATCCCGTGGATGCGGTGCACGGAGACTTGGGCATGGTGGTTCGTGGCGATGTGGTGCTCGCACTTTCAGCCAGTGGCGAGACGGAAGAAATTCTGCGGCTGCTAGCGACCCTCAAGCGGCTGCAGGTGCCGCTGATCAGCATGACCGGGGATGCGGTGTTTGCAGAAGCCGCGGGCGAGGGCGCCCGCGCCACACCGGCTACCCAAACGATTTCCACGTTGGCGGCAGCGGCGGATGTTGCACTGGACTGCTCCGTCGCCCAGGAGGCTTGCGGACTCGGTCTGGCCCCCACCGCTTCGACCACGGCCATGCTCGCGTTGGGCGATGCCCTGGCCATGACTCTGGCCGAAAAGCGCGGCTTCAAGGAAGAGGACTTTGCCAATCTGCATCCCGGCGGAAAGCTGGGCAAGCGCCTGGCGCGGGTGGAATCGCTGATGCACACTGGCGACGCCGTGCCCCGAGTGACCCCGCAAGCCCGGATGCCGGATGTGATCTATGAAATGTCCAGGAAGAAGCTGGGCGTGACGGCCGTGGTCGATGCCCAGAAGCTCGTGGGTGTGATCAGCGATGGCGATCTGCGGCGGCTGCTGGAGAAACGCGGCAAGGATGTATTGGACCTGAGCGCGGCTGAATGCATGACAGCGAATCCCAGAACTATCGGCGCGAACGAATTTGCCGCCACCGCGCTGGCGCTGATGGAAGAAAAGAAGATCACGTCGCTGGTGGTGGTTGACGGCGCACGCACTCTTTTGGGGATTATCCACCTGCACGATTTGTGGGGAACGGAGATGATGTAGGAATTGCGTAATTTGGTAATTGGGTAATTGTGCAATTTGGAAATTTGCGAATCGTGAGCGCTGGGGTAAGCCCTTCAATTACCAAATTACGCAATTACAAAATTGCACAATGAGGTTTTCATGTATCACTACGACCCAAGTACTGCGCTGGAAGAGCTGACCGAAGACGCCACCCTGCCCAACCCCGTCCACGTGCGCGATATGATCCTGCGCAAGAAGCTTGGCCCGGACAAGTCGCTGGAATTGAATCGCCTGTTCGTCGAGTATCAGAAGTTTTTCGGCGAGGCGCAAAAGCTGGGGAAAGAGATCCTGAAGCAGTTGGCGGCGTGAAGGGTCAGTTAAACTGGAGCTTCGTCCAGTGCGACGATAAACTGGATGCCGTCAACCCGCTTCTTATGAAGCCTGCGGTCATTGGTGACGAATAGATCTACGATCGCTCCCGCGGCGCAAGCAAGTTGCACCGCATCCGGCGCCCGTACGGAACGATCGCAGCGGATCGAAGCGTACAGCCGTGCGGCCTTCAAATCGAATGGAAGTACCAGGGACGCTCTCGTAATCGCTTCTTCATACTTCCGGCAAAGCTCGTCGTTTCCTTCTTCTGCCGGCTTTACCAGAATTTCTCCTAAAGTAAGTGCCGAGGTCAATAACTGGTCCCCACGTACCAGCATGTTCCGTCTAAGTTCCACCACCGCTTTCGAGAGCTTGCCGTAGTCTTCCAACAAATAGATGAAAAGGTTTGTATCCCAAAAGATCCGGCTCATTGCCAACCCTCGCGGATGCGGCGCACATATTCATCGGCATGCTCGTCCGCCCATATGTGCTTCCCGGATCCACGGAGCGCGAGCAGCGGATCTTCTCCCTGCGCCATTGTTCCCGCGAGTGCACACCAGTCGCGATACCAACTGAGCAACCCATTGTAGCCAGAAGGCAGATTCTCTCTGCTCGGAGTCGTCTTGGCCCCTTCCCGCTCGGGATGGTAATAGTCGCCAGGGCGAAACAGGCGGCGACGCCCGGGTCCGGTTTCGACAAGCATACGAGGCCGTCCCGGATTCGGGGGGCGATTGGCGACGCAGTGCTGCACCACGTGGACATAAAATCCAGGGCGAAGCGAACCGGCGGATTCCCGCCACATCTCCCTTGCGCTCTCCATGATTTCTGCAATGGAGAAGTCGAAACGCTCCGGGTGCTTCTGATGGAGCAGGGCAGTGGCGATCCATACTTCGTCCGCCACTTTTACGCGTGCTTTGGTTGCTGTCATAGTCATGTGCAACCTCCGGAAAATTGTATTGGATGTTTAGTATGTATGTCAATATATATACATACATTACATAAAGTGTTTCTTTTCCTGACCATGCCGTTTAGTTAGTGCGTACCCCTTGCACTGAACGAATCGGAGGCCAGCCCAATGGCAACTCTTATGATCATTTACAATTACCAATTCCCCGCTACCCAGGACCCCTAACTATGCATCGCTGGTCTCAACTCTTTATTCCTACTCTGCGGGAGGCGCCTGCGGACGCTGAAGTCGCCAGCCACAAATTTCTGGTCCGCGCCGGATACATCCGCCAGCTGGCTGCCGGAATTTACTCCTATCTCTTCATGGGACAGCGTTCTTTCAACAAGATCATGGCCATTGTTCGCCAGGAGATGGACAAAATCGGCCAGGAATTCTACCTGCCGGCGATTCATCCCCGTGAACTCTGGGAGGCCAGCGGGCGCTGGGCGGTGATGGGCGACACCATGTTCCGGCTCAAAGACCGCAAGGGCGCCGACCTGTGTTTGAGCATGACCCACGAAGAGGTCATGACCGAGATCGCGCGCAAGGAGCTGCGCAGCTACAAGCAGCTGCCCCAGATCTGGTACCAGATTCAAAGCAAGTTCCGCGATGAGGCGCGTCCCAAGTCCGGCCTGTTGCGGGTGCGGCAGTTCATCATGAAGGATTCGTATTCCTTCGACATCGATGCCGCCGGCCTGGATGTTTCCTATCAGAAGCATTACGACGCTTACTGCCGGATCTTCGATCGCTGTGGATTGACCTACATGGTTGTGGAAGCCGATTCAGGCGCCATGGGCGGATCGCAGTCCCACGAATTCATGGTGCGGACGCCGGCGGGCGAAGACCGGATCGTGAGCTGTGAAAAGTGTAAGTACGCCGCTAACCTCGACAAGGCAACGTCGAAGCTGGCCGTGGTCGAGGACCTCAAGGTGGAGGGCGACGGCAAGCCGCTCGAAGTCCACACGCCCGGGATGAAGACCATCGAAGACGTCGCCAGGTTCCTGGGCGTTTCGCCTACGAACAAGATCAAGACGCTGGCGCTAATGATGGAAGTCCTCGATGCGAAGACGGGCAAAGGGCCGGCGCGCGCCGTCGTATTGCTGATGCGCGGCGATCATCAGATGAATGAAGTCAAGCTCTCGGCCGCACTGGGAGGCAAGGAAACGCGTCCCATGCAGGAAGAGGAAATCCGCCGGATCTTCAACTCTCCGGCTGGATTTCTGGGGCCAGTCGGTATCGCGTGGGCCAGGGACATGAACGACACTCAGCTTCCGCTGTTGCTGGTGGATCAGGCGCTCGAAGGCCGCAGCAACCTGATCGGCGGAGCCAACAAGGAAGACTATCACCTGAAAAACATCACGCCCGGCCGTGACTTCCAGCCAACCGCTTACGTCGATCTGCGCAGCATTACTGCGGGTGAAGACTGCCCCAATTGTGGCGGGACGCTGCGCATTGACACCGCGGTCGAGATCGGCCACATCTTCAAACTGGGCTACAAGTACTCGCAGTCGATGGGCGCGCGTGTGCTGGACAAGAATGGCAAAGAGGTCACCCCCATCATGGGCAGCTACGGGATCGGGATTGAGCGCATCCTGACCGCCGCCGTGGAGCAGGGCAACGATGAAAATGGTTTCTGGCTGCCGCCGGCGATTGCGCCTTTCGAAATCGTGGTGACGCCCACCAACGTGGGTGACGAGAAACTCCTGAGCACCGCCGTGGACATTGCCCAGCGCCTCGAGGCCGCCGGCTACGGGGTGCTGCTCGATGACCGGGACGAACGCCCCGGAGTCAAGTTCAAGGATGCCGATTTGGTGGGTATCCCCTTTCGTATCAATGTCGGAAAGAAGGTTACCGAAGGTACCGTGGAAGTGGTTCGGCGCTCGACTCGGCAAATGGAGGATGCTAGCATCTCCGCAATAACCGATTATTTCGGAAAGAACCTACGGTCTGCGCGGTGAAGCGGTTGCGCGCGGCCGGAAGCGGAGCGCGCTATGAAGATGGTGTTCGGTATTCTGATCATTGTGGGTGCGGTCATTCTGATCGCCACACTCGCGCCTCCCTACTTCAGCAACTATCAATTCCAGGACGTCCTCAAGACCGAATCGCAGATGACCACCTATACCACCAAGACCGAGGATGTGATCCGCGACGAAGTTTTCAAGAAGGCCCAGGAGATGGATATCCCCATTTCCAAGGAACAAATCAAAGTGGTGCGCAACGGAGTGGTGGGCACCGGCACGGTTGAGATCGATGCCAGCTATATCGTCCACGTGAACCTGCCCGGATATCCCATGGACCTGCACTTCGACGCCTCCGCCAGAAACAAAGGCGTGTTCTAGAAGGGCGGATGGCGGCCGAGCGGTAGACCGATTCGCGTTCTGAGGCGGGAACCTGGAACACAACTCCCTCTTACTTCAGTACTCTTGTTTCCCAATCTGATAACTACCTACCATTCAGGAATACCTGTCCAGAACGTCCCAATCCGGGGTGGCTGGCATGGGCGTCTTTCGCTGGGTCGGCAGCGCAAGTGCAAGACCGGGCTGAAGACGGGCTAAGGCCGAATCGGTGTGGAGGATGTATGAAGCTGGGAATCAGGCTTTTGTGGTTAGTGCTGGCTGCAGTTGCAATGTTGGGATGGTCGGGTTGCGGAGGCGGCTGTCCAACCACTTCCTTGAGCAGCAGCGGCGGTAGCTCCGGGGGTTCTACGGGCGGAGCCAAGACCGGGGGCACCGTTTGTGGGCCGGGAACCAACCCTGGAGGAGGAGGCGGAGGAAATAACGCTTCCCTGCTCTACTACCTCGACAGCGGCAACAGCAGGATTCTCGGTGCCGGCCTGAGCACAACCGGCGCTTTCACCGCCCTGAGTCCGTTCACCGCGCCGACGCTTCCGAGCGGCGCGGGCAATGACATGGCGGTCGTCAACAAGAAATTTCTGTACCTGCCCCAAAACGATACGCTGACCATTCAGGCCTTCACCATAGACGACACCACCGGAGCCCTCACCACCGTTGCCGGAAGTCCGTTTCCCTCTGCGGGCGCGGACTCGATCACCAGCGATCCCGCCGGGCGCTTTCTGTTCGTGGGAAACGATACTACCGGCCAGATCTCGGCATTTCAGATCAATGCCACGACCGGGGCCCTGGTAGCGGCTCCGGGCTCGCCGTTCTCCGCCTTCAATCTTGATTTCGTTCACGTTCTGGCCGTGGACGGAACCGGGAAATTTCTATACGCGGGTCAAGGTTTGTCCGCCCTGCCGGTTTACGCCTTTTCCATTGATCAGAATAACGGCGCGCTTTCTCCAGTTGTGGGAAGTCCTTTCAGTTTGGGCGTGGCGGGAGTCCGCACGGATTTCACCGGCAAGTTCGCGGTAGGGCTCTCCGGCATTTTCGGTGATAACCACCTGTACGTTTTTGCCATCGATGCGACCACCGGCGCGCTGTCGGCAGTCAATAACTCTCCCTTCGCCACCACCATGGCCGAGCCGTTAGACCTGCGAATTCACCCCAGCAGTCAATTCGTTTACGCTTTCGGAGTTGACAACAACAGCGCTTTTGCGGCCACTGAGGGTTTCACCATTGACCCCGCCTCAGGCGCCTTGACTGCCCTGGCGGGCTCGCCCTTCATCAACCTGCCGATTGTGGCGGATTGCAAGTGGGACCAGGGAGGCGGAGAAGCATTCTGCGCCGACGCAGTCAGCAGTGCCTTTTCGGTGCTGGATACCAGTACTTCCACCGGCGCTCTTACCCACACGGTGCAGGACCTGACGGTTTCGGACAATACGGTGTTCGCTCCCACCGATTGAAACCCGGGACGGTACCTGGCTGCCAACCAGCCGCCAGGTTAAAAACAAGTGCCGGCAGGTTAAAATGGATATGACTATCCGAAGTGAACCGAGGATGCGGAGCGCTCCGTCTGGCTGGGAGGGAGATTTCCTGGTGGCGGATAACGGCAGGTGTGCCCTTCATCGTCTAAGACTGTAGAGGCGCCTCCGCTCATCTCATTGTGGCCATAAGACTCAAGATCCCGACAGGCAAGCAGACTGGCAAACCCGGAAGGGGATGGTCCTTCCACGATCCGCTGTTGCGCGCGGCCCTGGTGGTTTTCCTCGTCCTGGCCACTGTGGGCGGGGTGTTCTTCACCTATTACTACGTCAAGTTTGGCCGGATGATCGACCAGCGCTTCAAGGGCCCGGTGTTCGGCAGCTCCGCCCGAATCTACGCCGTCGCGCGACCCGTCCAGGTGGGAGAAAAGATCGAAGCCAAGGAGATTGCGGTGCAACTGCGCCGCGCCGGGTATGACCAGACCGGCAAATCGCCGATGGGCAGTTACCGCCTCTTTGAAGGCGGCATCGAGATCAAACCTGGTTCCGACTCCTATCACAGCCCGGAGTCGGCGATCATCCGCATCCGGAACGGAAACATTGAAAGTATCACCAGCAAATCGGGCGATCTGGCGGCCTACGAACTCGAACCGCAGATGATCACTTCCCTGTTCGACGCCGGGGACCGGTCCAAGCGGCAACTGGTGACCTACGATGAAATTCCCAAGGTGATGGTGGATGCGGTCCTGGCCATCGAAGACCGGCGCTTCTTTCAGCACGGCGGAGTAAATTTTCTGCGTCTGGCCGAGGCCACGTTGATTGACGTAACTCACGGCCGTCACGAGCAGGGCGGCTCCACCATCACGATGCAGCTTTCCCGGGCTTTCTTTCTGACTCCGCAGAAAACCGTAAAGCGGAAACTGTCGGAAATGCTGATTGCGGTCGAGATGGAGCAGAAGCTCAGCAAGCAGCAGATTTTCGAGTTCTATGCCAATCGCGTCGATCTGGGACAGCGCGGTTCGTTCACCATCAGCGGTTTTGGCCAGGCGGCGCAGGCCTATTTCAATAAAGACCTGAAGGACGTGACCCCGGCCGAAGCAGCCCTGATCGCTGGAATTATTCAGGCGCCCAGCTATCTTTCACCCTACCGCCATCCCGAGCGCGCGCTCGAACGCCGCAACCTGGTGCTGGACGCCATGGTGGAAACTCACAGCCTCACCCAGGCGGAAGCGGAGAAGGCCAAGGCCACGCCGCTGAAGCTGGCGCCGCCCAACGTCGAGGCCAGTGACGCTCCCTACTTCGTCGATCTGCTGCGCGAAACGCTGATCAGCAAGCTCGACGAGCGTCAGATGAACGACCAGAGCTATCGTATCTACTCGACCATTGATCCCGACCTGCAAAAGGCAGCGGCAACCGCGGTGCAGAGCGGCATGAAGCTGGTGGACGACCAGGTAACAAAACTGCGCACCAAGCGCAAGAAGATCGGAAAGAACAAGTACGAGACCACCGTTCTGCCTGGACCGCAGGCCCAGGTGGCGATGGTGGTCATGGATCCGCACACCGGTGAAGTTCTGGCCCTGGTGGGCGGACGGAATTATGGCGTCAGCCAGTTGAACCATGCGGTGGCGAAGCGTCCCACGGGATCGATTTTCAAGCCCTTCGTTTACGCCGCCGCCATGAACACAGCGCTGAACGGCGCTAATCCGATATTCACGCCCGCCTCGCTGGTGCAGGATGCGCCCAGCACCTTTGCCTACGGCGACCAGATCTACGAGCCGCGCAACTACAAAGAGGAGTATCACGGCGATGTGACCGCGCGTTATGCCCTGGCCATGTCCTTGAACAATGCCACGGTAAAGATGGCGGAAGAAGTGGGCTACGACAAAGTGGCCGATCTGGCCAAAGCGGCAGGGATCACCTCGGTAAAGGCCACGCCCGCCATGGCCCTGGGCGCCTACGATGCCACACCGCTCGACATGGCGGCGGCTTACACCGTCTTCGCGAACGGCGGAGTGCGCATTTCGCCGACCCTGGTCAATTCGGTGCGGAATGCCAACGGCGATATCGTCCTTGATTTCAAACCGGACACCCACCCCGTCCTTGACCCACGCGTGGCTTATGTCATGACCGACATGATGGAGGGGGTGATGAATTACGGCACGGCGTACACCGTACGCCAGCTCGGTTTCACCGCCCCCGCCGCCGGCAAGACAGGAACCTCGCATGACGGCTGGTTTGCCGGCTATACCAGCAACCTGCTGTGCATTGTCTGGGTGGGTTATGACGACTACAGCGACATTCGCTTAAGCGGCGCCCAGACGGCAGCCCCGATCTGGGCTGAGTTCATGAAGAAGGCAGTGACGCTGCCGCAGTACGCCGATGCCAGACCGTTCGCGCAGCCCTCAGGCGTGGTGGATGTGCAGCTCGACAAGACCACCAATCTGCTGGCCACGCCCTCCTGCCCGGAAACCTACAGCGTCGCCTTCATCGCGGGCACCGAGCCCAGCGAGACCTGCGACCAGAGTGAGGGAATGCGCGGCTTCTTCTCCCGGGTCTTTGGCCTGGGTGGAGAGAAGGCCCTTCCGCCCCCGCCTCCCGGCGCCCAATCCGGCGCGCCGCCTGGAACCACCGGCACCGCAGCCGAAGATCCCGGCAAAAAGAAAAAGGGTTTTTTGGGCAAGATTGCGGGTATCTTTAAGGATGACAAACCGTCTAACAATCCGCCACCCAAACCGGCGGACAAGGACGGTAAGGGTCCTCAGTAGACGAGCCCGCACCGAGTTGGCTCTGTCTTCAGGAGCGGACTTATGGGTCGTCAATATCTGCTCTACCTCCTGCTTGCACCGCTTTTCCCCACTCTTTCCCCGGCTCAGGTCCATCATTTTGCCCAGGCTCATTCCTCGGAGCAGGTTGAGATCAGTCCCCCGCCCGTGCGGCGAGCTGGCCCCCCGCCCGCCGACGCCGCAGCCACCGAACTGGAAGCTCGCGGCGATGCCTTGCGTTCCGAAAAGTTCTACCTGGATGCGCTGGATTACTACCGGGCGGCGCTGAAAAAGCAACCTGACAGCGCCAAGCTTTACAACAAGATTGGCATCAATGAGTTACAGATGGCACGCTTTGGCGATGCCCATAAGGACTTCGAACGCGCAATCAAGAACGATCGCCAGTTTGCCGACGCCTACAACAATCTGGGGGTAATTTATTATCTGCAAAGAAAATACGGAAAAGCCATCAAAGAATACGAAAAGGCCATCAAGATACGGCAGGATTCGGGCTCGTTTTTCAGTAATTTAGGAGCGGCGTATTTCTCCAAGAAGGACTATGTGAAGGCCAGCCTGGCTTACAACCAGGCGCTCCAGCTGGATCCGGACATTTTTGAGCGAACTTCGCATACCGGAGTGCTGGCGCAGATGTCATCGCCGGGTGATCGTGCTCATTTTTACTATGTGCTGGCCAAGCTCTACGCCAAAAGCGGGGTCGCCGACCGCTCCCTGCAATATCTGCGGCGAGCCATGGAAGAAGGTTACAAGGGCATCGACGACGTGTATAAAGACTCGGAGTTTGCCGGACTACGCAAGGATCCCCGGTTTACCGAGCTCATGGCGGCACGGCCGGTGGCGATTTCGGAATAGTTGCTGAATTTACAAAGATTTACAAAAACCCGCGAAACTTTTCGCGCGCCCGGGGTTTACAGAAATTAATTACTCCTGAAAACAACAGGGTGAGTAAGGAGAAACGGTAGCCCATCGGTCGTCGACCCGAGCACGCCCCAAGCAGACGGCCGGTGGGTTTTTGTTTGCGCCATAGTAGCAATTGGCAGTTGGCGCTCAGCTAATGACGCCGAGCAACCGCCCGGATTCACAATCTGCTCAAACCAACCTGGGCTGGGTCGGCTAATTGCCAAGTGCTAATTGTTGTCCCCGCTCTCGTTCCGGATGTATCTCTCCACTGCTTGTTTCCATTTTCCCTGAGCCTTCAGAATAAATTCGATCACGTCCCGCAGCGCCCCATCGCCTCCGGCGTGAGGAGTGACGTAATGGGCTTCTGCCTTGACCTCCCGGCGCGCATTGGCAACGGCGACGGAAAAACCGCAGTTCCGCATCACAGGAAGGTCAATCACGTCATCCCCGACGAAGGCCACCTCTCTGGCCGTCAGTCCCTCAGCGCTTAAGATTGCGCGGAAGGCTTTCAACTTGTCCCGAATGCCCTGGTGGACTTGCTCCAGTTTGAGATCGCGGGCGCGCAGCGCCACGGTTTCAGAATTGCGCCGGGTGATGAGTCCGCTCTTGATACCGGCGATGCGGGCAATGGAGATGCCGGCGCCGTCCTGAGCGTGAAATCCCTTGGCCTCCACCACAAGTTGGCGCTCCTCCTCAGTCGGAACGGGAAAGAGAAAGAGCTTGCCGTCAGTGAGAACGCCATCAACGTCGAAGAGCAGGAGTTTAATTTTTTTGGCGCGGGTCTCGGCAGATGATTTTTTTGGCATTGCCGGGATTCTAGCATTCAGTCCATCTACCGGTTATGCGCGGGCGATCCACAAGATCGGAAACTGCTTTCCGAGTCTTTCGAAGTCGCGGTCGGAAGTCACCAGGACGGCCTGGTTGAGAACTGCCAACGCGGCGGCCACGCAGTCCACATAAGGAATCTTGTGGACGGCCTTGAGTTCGCCGGCTTTCAGGGCATGAGAAAGGTCCACCGGAACGAGTTCGATGGGAAAGCGCAAAAGGTCTGCGACCGTCCTCCGCGCAGATTCCTCCCCGCGCTGCTGCCATGAATGGTAGAAAACTTCTCCCCAATTCAAAACCGACATTAGCAATGCCCTGCGGCTGAGGCTAGCGTCTTTGAATAGCTGCTCGATCCGTTCGGCACCAGGTCCATCTTCCACGAAATCGAGCACCGCGCTTGCGTCCAGCACATATGTCCTGCTCATCGGACGCTGCGGTCCTTCTCGATCCGGTGCTCACGCTCCCGGGCTTCCACCAGCGAGTCCTCGCCTTTGAGGCAACCGCGAAGGCTGCGGATGAACTCATCACTGACAGGTTCAATGGCCCGATCGTCGTGGGGCTCTCTGTGCACTGGTTTGCCCTCGTAACGAACGTCAAATCCTCGATCCTGCAGGAGAGCGACCGCCTGGTGTGAGTTAGTAGGGTCATTTGGAGGTACCCCTGCTGCCTCCAATACCAGCGGCCTGGCCGGAAGCTCCCGCCCATCAACAATCACAGTCCACTTCGTCATTTGCCGCTTCCATCGAAAGCTCCTCGCAGTGGCGGCAATGTCCTGCCTGGTAAGAACTGAAACCTTCGCGCTGGCCATGTAGTATCCTCTCTACATATTATTACTCAGCATATTACTCACCGTCAAATAGACCCGTACTTGGTGAATCAGCACTCAGGTGTGGCGAACATTTTACGAAAGTACCATGTTAGAATGACCAACCATGTTTTCTCCTCCCTTCTCGCTCGCCTGGGCACACCCTCTGGTCGCGGAATGGTTTGTGCGGAAGTTTGGCACGCCGACCGAGCCTCAGGAGCAGGGCTGGCCCCACATTCTCGCCGGGCGGACCACCCTCATCTCGGCGCCCACCGGCTCCGGCAAAACTCTGGCTGCATTTCTGGCCTGCATCGACCGTCTGGTCTGCAAGGCGCTGGCCGGGGACCTGCATGACCGCACTGAAGTCCTTTACGTCTCGCCGCTGAAGGCGCTGGGCAACGACATTCAGAAAAATCTCGAAGGTCCTTTGAGCGAGATTCTTCAGATGGCGGGCGAGCGCGGGTTGCTGATGCCGGAAATCCGCACCGCGGTACGCACCGGCGATACGCTGATGCGCGAGCGCCGAGCCATGCTGAAGCGGCCGCCGCACATCTTGGTCACCACGCCCGAGTCGCCCTACATTCTGTTGACCGCGGAAAAGAGTCGCGCCATTCTGCGCGATGTCGAAACTGTCATCGTCGATGAAATTCACGCCGTGGCCGACGACAAGCGCGGCGCACATTTGACTCTGTCGCTGGAGCGCCTGGAAGCGCTGACGCATCGCACCCCGGTTCGCATCGGCCTTTCCGCAACCCAGAAACCCATCGAAGAAGTGGCGCACTTCCTGACCGGCAACGGAAGGCCGGCGCCGGTGATCGTGGATGTCGGACACAAGCGGAAACTCGATCTCGCGGTCGAAGTACCAGGCTCATCCCTGGGGCCGATCACCACCAACGACATGTGGGATGAGATCTACAACCGGCTGGTGGAACTGGTGGAACAGCATCGTTCCACGCTGGTGTTCGTCAATACCCGGCGGCTGGTGGAGCGCATTGCGCACAACCTGGGCGAACGATTGGGCGAGGAAAACGTGGCCGCGCATCATGGCAGCCTGTCGCGCAAGCTGCGCCTCTCCGCGGAACAGAAATTGAAAGAAGGCAAAGTCAAGGTCCTGATAGCAACGGCATCGCTGGAACTTGGAATTGATATCGGCACTGTGGACCTGGTGGCGCAGATCAGTTCGCCGCGGGCAATCGCGGTCGCGCTGCAGCGGGTCGGCCGTTCCGGCCACTGGCGCGGCGCGGTGCCCAAGGGCCGATTCTTCGCCGGCACGCGCGACGATCTGCTGGAATGCGCCGCGCTGGTACGAGCCATCCGGCAAGGAGATCTGGACCGGCTGATCATCCCCGATGCGCCGTTGGATATTCTGGCGCAGCAGATTGTGG
>JBARIF010000612.1:0-26194 GCA_049799615.1 Terriglobales bacterium | reverse complement strand
GCTGCCCACTTTGCCCGCCATAGCCGCCGCCGCAACCCACCATGTAAATACTTGCCGCCATCAGCGAGAACAAAAATACAACCCATAAATACCTCATGGATCCACTTTCTCCGCTCTCAACACGACGGTTGGTCTCTACCCGACAGGCGCAGAACTGACTAAAGAGGGTCGGATGGTTTCACCGCAGTTCTCGATCGCTATTGGGGCAATAGGAGCATCTTTGGCCCACAGCCACGTTTTCGATGTGGGAGCACAGCGAGCGGTTGGTTGTAATCGCCCTCGTTTATGAAATTTCCCTGAACCGGTGCTTTAGGATTCGACCGCAAGGCTTCCTGAAGTGGGAATGGGAGTGGGATTCGGACCGATCACCCCCGTTGATTCGGCGCAACTTGCTGATTCGTTGATCGACAACCCGGCCCGGGAGGCCAAAATTCGTCACCCGGGTCAGGGAGAGGATTGCTGCTCTAACATCGCCAATAGACCGTAGCAGCACCTGAATATCAGTCAAAACGATACTCTAATCGGAGTGCCGTCGTACGCTACGGACCGCGTGCTTTGCCCCAGTTTTACCTCTATGTCCGTCCGCACGCGAGGCAACATTCGTGAGCCGGGTGCAAGACCGATGGCCAAGGATTTCTGGGCGTCATTCCACATCATTTGACTACCCATCCATTCCCCCCTGCGATAGTTGAAAGTGGTGCCGTCATCGTCGTAGAGCAAGAACGTGTCATCGTGGCCGGGATAAATCGAAATTGAAAGCGGACCATCTACTTTTTCTGCCGTGTACTGCTTTATGGGACCAAGCGGTAGGATCGACCCGGCACGCACGTAGATGGGGATGATCTCGAGGTTGACTTCGCGGCTGATTTCGCGGCCTCCCTCAAGCATCTCATCGCTCCAAAAGTCGTACCAGCGGCCCCTCGGGAGGTAGACCCGGCGCGTGGTTGCACCCTTATCAACGACTGGGGCGATCAGCAAGTTCTTCCCCAATAGATATTCGTCTCCGCAGGCGACCGCCCGGGCATCGTCGGGATAGTGAAGCCACAATGCTCGCATGACCGGCATACCTGACAGCGAACACTCCCGCACGGCGCTGTAAAGATAGGGCAACAGGCGGTAGCGCAGTTCCAGATACTTGCGGCAGATGGGTTCGACTCTGGCATCGTGCAGCTGGCTGGGATCAGGAATAGCAGCCCCGTTGTAGTTGTTGATCTCGGCGGGCCCGGGCTCACCCGTGTTCCAACCCCAGGGCAAGCGCAGCTTCCAGGCGCGGCCGTGGCTGCGGAAGAGGGTACAAAACGCCCCGAACTGAAACCAGCGCAAGTACAACTCGGAGGTGAATTCTTTCGTCGGGACAAAGCCGCCGATATCCGTGCCCCAATACGGCATGCCGCTCAGCGACGTGTTGATGCCAATGGGAACCTGGGTTTTCAATGTCTCCCAGGTCGAAAAAACATCTCCTGACCAGAGAAATGAAGCATACCGCTGCATGCCGGCATAGCCATTGCGATGCAGCGCGTAGGGACGCTCGTTGGGCCGATCAATCTGTGGCCCTTCCCAATACATTCGGTTGCGAGCCAAGCGCGATGCGATGTCGAGCGGGTCGCCTTCATCGGGCCACCAGCCATCCACGCCCATGGCGAAGTCCTGGCGATGCGCGTCCCAATAGCAGCTTGCCTTCTGCTCGTCGAATTGCGAAAGCTCGCAGGCATCGTGAACCGTTCCACTGAGCCTGTCCGACAAGATTACGGCGTGCAGCGCCACCCGAAAATGTTCGGCATGTAGTTGCCCGATCATTTCCCTGGGGTCGGGAAACACCCGGGAATTCCACGCGAAAGAGCCATTTGCCGTGTTCCAGCCCGACGGACAGAAACCCGTACCCAGGTAGATAAGCGCATCACAGGGCAATCTTTTTTCGCGGAACATCCTGGCTTCAGACAGTATCTCGTCGCGACCGGCGAGGGTCCGGTGAGATTGCTGATAGCCGAAGCTCCATAGCGGAGGCATTTCTGGAAGCCCGGTCAGACGAGCGTATTCAGCCATGATCGTCCCCGGGTCGCGGGCGACGGTCACGAAAATATCCAGAGGCAGAGCCGCGTCCGGGTTTGGAGGCAGGAGCCTGCTTTGAGATCCGGTGAAGTCAAAGGTACCGAAGGGCTGGTTAAAAAACATCGCCCATCCCGATGGAGAGACGATCCACGGAACTGGCACTCGGCCGCCGTGGGTGGCAAGCTTGTAGCCTCCCTGGCCGGAAATCATGGAATCCGTCGAACCCCGACGGTCGAACTGTGGTCCACCCTCTCCCAGTCCCAGGAGGGGTGAACTCCCGGTTACGAAGCTGAGGGCGCCGGAGGCTCGGTCCCAGGTAAGTGTTTGGACAGTTTCTTCGGCTGCAGTTGCAATAACGAAGGTGAGCGGATCGGGAGAAACCCTGAGTATCAAGTTCCCGAGCCTGACGGTTTGAGCCGGAGATCCGCCTCGCAGCCTGGCGATCGGAGGATCCCATGCAGTTCTGACGAGGCATCCATTATGGGGAATGGGGTCCACTTGGCCGTTCCTGACCAGAAGGACGCTCAAGCGGGCGGTGTGCTCGCTGACCGAAGACAGCTGGACTTCAAAATCGTTCGTACCGGCAAGTCCTGGAGATCGATTTCCTGCTGCTGTATTTCGGGGGAGCATCCACACCGCTGAAGCAGCGGCCAACCGCTCCAACACTTGCCGACGAGTCCACTGGTCCTTCATAGCTCTAACCCTCGAAACTCGGGAGCGGAAACCCCGCCGCCCTTGAGTTTGTTGCTCGCCGGCAAATTTGGTGATGAGTTCGTGGGCATGAAAGCAAACGTATTCGGAAATATCTAACGCAAGTCGATGATGATCTATCCCTGTTGACAAGCAGGGGAACGCGGAGTTAAATCTAGCATAAAAGTAAACGTTTGCTAAAGGAAGCTATCGCTATGGCCAAAATCGTTGACCGAAGAACATTCCTCAAAACCGCCGCGGCGACGACTGCGGCGACCTATGCGGCGCGGTCGCTCCCGGCATCGGCGGCGGCAACGGACAAAACCCTGGTGGCGATCACCACGCCCCTCGCGACCTTTCCCTACGCCGACGTGCAACTGCTCGACGGCCCCATGAAGCAGCAGTTCGACGAAAATCATGAGCGTTTCCTGCATCTCGACGACGACCGCATGCTGAAGGTCTTCCGCCAGGTGGCCGGGTTGCCGGCGCCGGGTGAAGACATGGGAGGCTGGTACGACCTCACCGGTTTCGATTTGACGCGTGGCGATTTTCACGGCTTTATCGCGGGACACAGTTTCGGGCAGTACGTTTCTGCCCTGGCTCGCGCCTATGCGGTGACCGGCTCGGAGGCTACGCGAGCGAAAGTCCTGCGTCTGGTGAAAGGTTATGCTGAAACGCTCGATCCCAAGGCCAAATTTTTCGTCGATTACCGGCTCCCCGCCTACACTTACGACAAACTTTCCTGCGGATTGATCGACGCCCACGAGTTTGTCCGCGATCCTATGGCGATGGACGTTCATGAGAAGCTCACCCGGGCCGTGGTGGCGTATCTTCCGGAAAAAGCGCTTTCGCGCGCTGAGCAACGCTCCCGCCCCCACAAGAACACTCCTTACACATGGGACGAGTCTTATACCCTCCCGGAAAACCTCTTTCTGGCCTACCAGCGCAGCGGCAAAGTGCTTTATCGCGATATGGGAAAGCGTTATCTGGAGGACGACACCTACTTCGGTCCGCTTTCGCAGGGCAATAACGTGCTCCCCTTCGAACACGCCTACAGCCATGTCAATGCCTTCAGTTCCGCCATGCAGGCATACATCACGTTAGGCAGTGAAATGCATTTGCGGGCCGCCAAAAATGGCTTCCGCATGCTCGAAACCACGCAAAGCTTTGCCACTGGCGGATGGGGGCCAAATGAAAGTTTCGGAGAGCCGGGCACGGGGCAACTCGGAGACAGCCTTTCGAGCACACATGCCAGCTTCGAAACGCCCTGCGGCGCGTACGGACACTTCAAGATCACGCGATATTTGTTGCGGGTGACCAGGGAGGCGCATTACGGGGACAGCATGGAGCGAGTGCTGTACAACACCATTCTGGGCGCCTTTCCCATCCAGGCGGATGGCATTTCCTTCTATTACGCGGACTATAACAACGCCGGCAAGAAGGTCTATTACAAGGACAAATGGCCGTGCTGCTCGGGAACCTTTCCCCAACTGGCCGCCGACTACCACATCAGCACTTATTTGCGCGCGAGCGATGGCGTGTACGTGAACCTGTTCGCGCCCTCTTCAGTGCACTGGACGGATGGCGGCGACAAATACGGACTGACCCAGCAGACCAAGTATCCCCTGGACAGCAAAGTCCAGATTAATGTTTCGGGCTCGCGATCAGCAGAGTACACGATTTATGTCCGCATCCCCGGCTGGACAACTTCCGATGCAGTGCTCTCCGTGAATGGCAGCCGGGTTTCCACGCCCGTGCAGCCCGGAACCTTCGCCGCCATCCGGCGCACCTGGAAGGATGGCGATCGGGTAGAGCTTGAGCTGCCCATGCCGCTGCGCCTCGAGCCCGTGGACGCCAACCATCCCAGCCTGGTGGCCTTGATGCGCGGGCCTCTGGTTCTGTTCGCCGTCGCCGACTCTCAGCCTGAATTCGATAAGGCCGAGTTGCTGCGCGCGCAACTGGCGAACAATGCGGCCGGGGACTCGACGGCCACGTCAGCGGACGGGAAGTCGATCTCGATGCGTCCTTACATGAGCATCAAGGACGAAAGCTACAGCACGTATGTCCGGCTGAAGAGTTAACGGGGACGAAACCGGAAACCCAACTTAGGGCTGGATCGGCGTTTTGGACGAAGGATCATCCTCGACCAGTTTGTACTGATAACGCTCGCTGGTTTCTTTGGCGGCTTGCTGACGCAGCTGGGCCAACCGCTTCAGCAACTCAGGAATCTCGGCATTGTTGTCGGTCTTGCGCAACGCCTGGATCAAATGGTAGACCGCAGTTCGATCCTTGGGATCGCTCTGCAGGGCCTTGCGGCACTGCTCGATCGCATCTTTATACCGTCCTTCCTGCAGGTACAGGGTCGCGAGCACGCCTCGCGCGGCTCCCAGGCCGGGCTGTAGAGCGACGGCTTGTCTGGCTGAGCGCATGGCTGCCTGAAATTCGGGTGTGCCCGGCTCCGCGCCTTTCTGGTTGAGAATGTCAGCCTGCAGATAAAGCATGATGGCGTCGTTGGGCTTTCGCGCCAGGCTGGCCTGGACTTTGGCCAGCGCCCGGTCAAGGTCATTCTGCTGCGCGGCGGCGAGTCCCTGGGCGGCTGAACTGAGCGACTGGCTCGGATCCAGTTCGTAGGCCTTTTCAAAGTCAGCTTGCCCCTTGTCGTACTCAGCCAACTGGACATAGAGAACGCCCCGGGCAAAATAAAGCGGAGCCGCCTTCGGCTGCAGGCTTATGCCGTCGCTGACCACGTTGACGCCAACCTGAGCCGAGTCGTGGGCATAGCACAGGTTGGCGAAATCCAGATAGAGGTTGACGTTCTGCGGGTCAAGCAGGATGGCCTGCCGCAGCGTGCTGACCGCTTGCGGCGTGTCTTTGAGGACTTCATAGGCTCGCGATGCCAGCTCTAGAGTTTCGGCATCTGCCTGTGGAAGAGGCCCCAGGGTGGCGAGAGCATCCTGAGGCTTGTGAGCCATGAGCTGCACCGACGCTAACAGGCGTCGCTCCCGGTGATCGCTGGGATTAAGCGCCAGCGCGCGCTCGAAGACGGTTGCTGCCTTGTCGGGCTGTTTGAGCTTCACCAGGCAGGTGGCGTATGCGTGCAGACCCTCAATCTGGGAGTCGAAGAGCGCCCCGGCCTTTTCAAAATGACCGACCGCGCTGGCGCAGTTCCCCTGCTGGTATTCCAGTACCGCTGCCATGGCATGACTGGTGGAGTCGCCGGGTTGCTGGCGTAGCACACGTTGCAGAAGCGGGATCGCCGCGGCGCTGCCATTCTCATACTCGATTTGAATCGCTCCCTTGAGCGCAGGGAGATAGTCCGGGGAGATCTTCAGGGCGCCGTGAAATGAAGTCAACGCTTCTTGCTTGTGTCCTTCGCCGGCGTAGGCAAAGCCTTGCATCGCCCAAAGCTGCGCGTTTCCCGGAGAAGTTTGCAGGGCTGGGCGAAGCAGTTCGAGAGCCGTCTGAAATTGTTTATTCTGCAGCGCGGAGCTTATTTGCTCGACCCGCTCTTGCGTGGCTTGACCGAATGCGCCGTAGAGTAAGAAGACCGGGACAAGAATGAAGCCAGTTTTCCAGACCCGGCGAAGTACCCTCATGGTTGATTTATACGCCGTCCGACGGGAGTGTGGGACGGACACTCTTGTCCGACGTCTTTGAAGTTGGTTTCGTTCTTTGCGTAGCTTGCCGAAGCCGCACACCGTCTTGCACTGCGACAGTCCAAGCCAGCGTCAAAAGCGTTGGCCAAGAGTGTCCGACCCACACAATGCAAAGCCGGCCCCCTTCAAGGGAAGGGGCCGGCTTCTGGTTCAGTTGTCGAGCCGCTTAAAAAGACAGCTTGCCCCCCAGTTGCCAGAACCTGGGTATGCGCGCCGCAGTCGCTTTGCCGAAGTTTCCATCGGGCAGGTTGACATTGACGTTTGACAGGTTGGCCCGGTTGAAGAGATTGAAGACCTCGAACCGGAATTGGAAATTCACCCTTTCGGTAATCCGGGTGTTCTTGTAGAAGTTGATGTCGGTTTCAGCAAAGCTCGGTCCGCGGAACTGACCTACCTTCTCATTCCCCTCGGAACCGAGAGTTCCAGGAGCGGTAAACTGCCCGGGAGTGAAAATTCCGTTGAGAAATGCTTTACGAGTATTTCCCTGGTGGTAGTTGGCCGCGTCCGGATAGTCGAAATTGTTTCCGTCGGCATTGTAGTCACCGCTCCCGGGAGCGAAACCCACGGCTGGGTTCGCAAACGATGGACAGGGGGCGGCACCGGGCGAGGTGTCACCACAAACCGGCTGATAGGAATTGCTATTCGAGACCGTAAGCGGATAACCAGATTGGAAGATGCTCGTGCCGCTGATTCCCCAGCCGCCAGTCAGAAGGCCAACCCCTCCCTTGCCCCCATTCAGCCCCATCAGTTCATAGTTGAAGCTGAGTGAGAAGCGGTTCGGGACATCCTGCGGAGAAGGCCCGTAAAACTGGGATGGATTCACGTACGTGGGATAGGTGCCGGCATCATCCTGCGACCGGGAACGGGTGTACGAAGCATCCAGAGACCCACGTGCAAAGTGTCCCCTGATATCAAAGTACACGCCGTTGTAGTTGCCGTAACGGGTATTGTCGCTGTAGGTAATGGCACCGAAGCTGGGATTGAGCCGGGTGGGAACCTTGCTCTGGTTAACGATAAGATCGCCCGCAAAGTTGTTGATGTCAACGCCATAGCTGACAATACCGGTGCCGCTGCCATTGTCGACGATGTTGTAGGAATGGGAGCCGGAATAGCCCACGCTGGCCGCAAAGTTGTTACCCAGTCTTCGTTCCACGGTAGCAGACCAGATATTCGATTTGGGCGATTTTAGCAGTGGGTTGATGCCGCCGATGGCGAAACCAGTGCCGGGCACTCCGCCTTGCGCGTTAAGGCCGCCCTGGAACGTCGGGAAGGTAAATCCAAACGGAGGCTTGTCGCTGGTTCCCAGTACAAAAATAGGAGCGTCCGCGGTCGCGGTTCCACCCGCAAAGAAGGTCGGCAAGACCAGTCCCGGAGGGCTGCCGCGGAATTCTTCCTGGACGTTGGCCTGGGTCAGCCAGTTGTTGTAGATACCAAAACCGCCGCGCACCGCCCAGTCGCCATTTCCAGTGGGATCCCAGGCCACACCGACGCGCGGGCTGAACAGGTTGTTCACCGAGTGCAGCAGGGCGTTGTGGGTAGGCTTGGCGTAACCGTTGGCAATCTGCTCCTGCTGAGTCGTGCCCGTACCCAGGTAAAAGTTTCCGAATACGGTGGTGTCGCTCTTGGACCAGGGGTTGCCGCTGTCGTCGTAACGCAGGCCCAAGGTCAGAGTCAGATTGCGCCTTGCCTTCCACGTATCTTGAACGAAGAGTCCAAAGGTTCTCGAAGCGGCATCCCAGTTCCACAGCTTCTGCTGGCCGGTCGCGGGATCGTACATGATCCCGTTCTCGTTGGTGGGCGCATCCTGTGCCAGCTTCAACAGATTGTCGAAGGCGAATTTCGGCTGCGACCACGGTCCCTGGAAAGGCTCGACGTCGTCGCCATACCAGCCTTCGTAGCCGAACTTCAGAGTGTGAGCTCCCTTGACGTGGGTGAGCACGTCGCGCCAGTGATAGTTGTGCTGAATAAAATCGCCTTGCGCAAAACCTACGCCGAAGGCCTGGCCCGAATCGACATTGATGCCGTTGACTGATACGGAAGGCACGGTGTAATCCTTGGCGCCGCTGCCCAGAAGGCCTTCCACCCGGCTGATGCCGGCAGAGGCATCGTTTAACGTGGTGGGAGAAAAGGTATGCGTCCAGTTCAACTGACCGGCAACCTGCCAGGTCGGGTTCAGCGCGGAAAATTGCGGCATGGCCGACGCCGCTCCGCTGGTCAGGAGGGTCCTGAAAAGGCTGGCATAGACCCGGTCGTTCTTGAAAGGCGCGTCCAGGCGGGCAAAATACTGGGTGCCGTTGCGTATTTGCGTGGCGCTAAACGAGCCAGCATCGATCATGGGCAGGGCACAAGGAATATTGCTGGTGGCTGCGGTCGCGCAGCCGCTCGCGCCCGTGCCAAAAATATCCTGCGCGGTCTGCGAGACGCCCGCACCGGACACATTGGCGGGCAGGTAGGTGCTCAGCAGATGCGTGCCCACGGTGTTGGGGAAATTCGTCTGCGCGAAGGCGGTGAACTGGGGATCAGCAAAGGTTACCGATCCGTTTGTGCTCTGCGACGAGCGCAACAGTTCTGCCGCGAAGTAGAAGAAGAGATGGTTGTGATGCGGAATGACGGGGCCACCCACGGCAAAGCCCATGTTGTTGGAATGGAAAGGCAGGTAGGGACCCGAAAAGTGCTGCTGCGCGTACATTCCCTGATAGTTGAAATAGTCCGAAACCGAACCATGATACTTGTCGGTGCCAGACTTGGTTGTAAACATGGTTTGCAGGCCGGCGGCGCGGCTGTATTCGCTGGTAAATGTATTGACCTGAATGCTGGTTTCCTGGATGGAGTCCGGCTGTGGGGTCAGATTCAACACGCCCTGGCGAATTCCGCTGGTCACGTCGAGTCCGTCCACAACGTATTGATTGTTGTTCTGACCTTGACCGTTGGCGCTGGCGTCAACCTGCTCTTCAGTGGAAAAGTTGTCTACACCCGATCCCGGGCTGCCGGTCGCGCTTGTTCCCAACCCGGAGACTCCGGGCGCCAGCGTCACCAGCGTGACCAGGTTGCGGCCCACCACTGGCAACTGCGCCACCGTCTGATTTTCGAGCGTCAGCTGAGTGCGGCTGTCCGAGGTGTCGACCACCGGGGCCTCGGCGCTAACGTTCACCGCCTCAGATATGGCGCCGACCTTGAGCGTGATTGGCACGTTCAGGGTTTGTTCAGTCAGCAAGGTCACATCGACCTGGGACTTGGCGAAGCCAGGAGATTCGGCCGTCACACTGTAGGCCCCCGGCGCGAGACTGCCAAAGCGGTAGTTACCAGAACTGTCAGCCGTTGTAGTCGTGCTGACGTGAGTCGCAGTGTTCAGGAGGTCGACTTTGGCGTTGGCCAAACCCGCCCCGCTTGGATCCTGGACAATTCCCTGAATGTTGGCAGTGAATTGTGCGAAGGCGGCGGGACTGACCGCCAACAGGACAGCCACGATCAGACCCACGTAGAAACGGACACTCAACTTGGACGCCATGCAATCCTCCCCCAAAGGGTGTGAGTAAACGTTTTCTTTCGGTAAACGTTTACTTGCAGTGCAAAAGACTTATAGCTCCGGGCGCACGACACTGTCAAGAAATTTCTAAGATGGGCAGTGGACCGGTGGGTCACCACTGACCCGCAACATTCATCAGCAACTTAGTCTCAAGGGCTTTCCTCGGGCTCGTGCCCTCTGTGGTTAGCGGATTTCCCAACTGCAAAGCTACAGGCGGGTTGCAAGAAAGGTCAGAGGTCTCAGGTTCTGGTTTTGGCCCGTCCTGGGCTGGCGATCTGACCTGCGCCTTCCGTCAAAGTCACCAGCTGGTTGGCGGCGATTTGGTTGTGTCTTTCGTGCAAGCCGTTCGGCCAGAAGATCTCGATATCCACCTTCCCGAAGGAGCCTAGGCCAAAGTGCAGCCGCGGATCGTTGCACGAATAGAAGCTCGACTGGCTGAGCACGGCCTGGGCCTGGGCCTTGCCGCCATAGCGGACGAGTACTCGTGCGCCGATTGCGCTACGGTTCGACTTCACGCCTTGCAACTTGACCTTGATCCAGTTCTGCTTGCCGCTCAAGTCATTGCGCAAAAGGGACGGCGGCTCATTGAGATTGACGATCAGAATATCCAGATCGCCATCATTGTCGAAATCGCCGAAGGCGCAGCCGCGACTGCAGTGCGCCTCCCCAATCCCACGGCCGGCCTCGGTGTCGAGCTCTTCGAAGGTTCCGTTGCCCAGGTTGCGAAATATCACTCTCGGGGTCTTGTTGGCGTATTGCGGCAGCTTCCGTTCCACTTCTGGGTAAACGCTCCCCGTAACCATGAAAAGATCCGGATAACCGTCGTTGTCGAGGTCAACCATGCCAGCGCCCCAGCAGATATAGCGGGTCTCCACGCCGACACGTGAGGAAAGGGTGACATCGTCGAAATTTCCCTTGCCATCGTTGTGGAAGAGGCCATTCGCGTCATCGGCAAAGTGAGTCTTGAAGATGTCGAGATGCCCGTCCAGATCATAGTCACCCAGACCTACTCCCATGCCTGCCTGTTCCGCCCCGTCATTGCTGAGGGCCACGCCTCGGACGACGCCATCTTCCTGAAAAGTTCCGTCATGATTGTTCATGAAGAGCAGACTGGGAGTGGAATCGCAGGCGACGTAGATGTCAGGCCAGCCGTCTTCGTCCAGGTCAGCTGCGACTACCGTCATTCCGTAACTCTCGGTGGCACTCGCGATACCCGCCTGCTTGCTCACATCCGTAAATGTTCCGTCGCCATTGTTGCGGTACAGCGAATGTCTTCCGGTGGGCAGCCCGCGCGGCCCGCATTCCACGGGAATACCCTTCCAGTTGCAATTGCTGTTTTCCCCGGGCACGGGAGCGTGTTCGAAGGAGAAACGAACATAGTTGGAGACGAACAGATCGAGGTGGCCATCCCGGTTGTAATCGAGGAAGCTGCACCCCGCGCCCCAGCGCGGCTGCTCGTTCCACAAGCCGGCGGCTTTGGTTACATCGGTAAATGTGCCATCGCCATTATTGCGATAAAGACGATTCTGTCCGAAACAGGTGTAGAAGATGTCTTCAAATCCGTCGTTGTTGTAGTCGCCGATGCAAACTCCGGAGGCCCAGTCCACGGCCCGCAGTCCGGCTTTCTCGGTCACGTCGGTGAAGGTTCCGTCGCGGTTGTTCTTGTACAGGCGGTTGCTTGTATCCGGAGGAGCGCCGTCTAGACGGGTGCCCGTGAGCAGGAAGATATCCATCCAGCCGTCGTTGTCGTAATCGAGGAAAGCACAGCCGCAGCCGGTGGCCTCCAAAATGTATTTCTTACTTTCCACACCCCCGTAAATAGTGGGCGCGGTCAATCCCGCCGCCGCCGCGACATCGACAAAGTGCGCATTGAAGGGACGTCCAGATGGGGCGGGCCTTTTTATGGGCTTCGCGGTATGGGTGGCGACCCCTTGCGCCAGAAGGTGTTCTGCGGTTGCAGTGAGCACGGAGCCGAGGGAAAGTTGGACAAAAGAGCGGCGGGTTAAAGTCATTAACCTTTTCGGATCCGTGGATTGCCTGTGTTTCAGGCGCGTATTTTTCCATTATCGCCACGTCGAAGAAAGGAGTAAAGGTCTACTGAGGAAGCCAGACGACAAAAATCCGGCCGGAGTCCGCAATCTCTTCCCAGGAAACGATCTCCCGGCGTAGCACTCAGGGTTGGGCGGATTGGTCTTGAGGCGCACTCCCCTCGACAAGTTTGTATCGGTTGCGCAGTTCTTCCTGTTTGGTTGCTTCCCGGCGAAGCACGGAAAGGCGTTTGAGCAACTCCGGGAGTTCGGCTTTGTCCCCGGTTTTCCGAAGTGCCTGAATCAGGTGATACACCGCCGTCTGGTCCTTTGGATCTATGCTCAGCGCCCTCCTGCTCTCCTCCACAGACTCGCGATTTTGCCCCGCCTGCAGATATAGTTTCCCGAGCAGGTTATGCGCTGCTCCTAGTCCCGGCTGCAACGAAACCGCTTTCTTCGCCGAGGCTACAGCGGTTTGAAATTCCCTACTCCCCACCTCTGCACCTTTTTGGTTGAGAATCTCGGCCTGGAGAAATAACAGGTACGCATCATCTGGCTTTTTTGCGAGCTTCGACCGGACCGTGGCCAGGGCTTCATCCGGTGAGTTCTTCTGCACCGCTTCCAATCCCAGAGCAGCCGAGCCGATTGCTTGCCCGGGATCGAGGGCATTCGCTTTGTCAAAATCAGCCTCGGCTTGATCATATTGCGCCATTTGCACATAGAGAACGCCGCGAGCCAGATAGAGCTTGGCCGCATTCGGCTGCACGGCCAATCCACTGTTGATCATAGCGATGCCAGCCGGAAACGATTGGTGGTCCATAGAAATGCTTGCGAAGTCGAGGTAGAGAGCAACATTGCGGGGATCGGAAATAATAGCCTGGCGCAGCGAACTGACCGCATGCGGCGTGTCGCCACCAGCTTCATAGGCCGATGCCGCCAGCTGGAGCGTCTTCGAATCCGGAGCGCTTGCCTGCAGCAGCGGCTTCAATGTTTCGATGGCGTCGATGGGGTGTTCCGCCATCAGTTGGAGAGTGGCCAGATAGTTCCGCGTTTCATCGTTAGCCGGGTCCAGAGCCACCAGGCGACTGAAGACAGAGATTGCTTTGCCCAACTGCTTCACTCTTACCAGGCAGACGCCGTACTGCTGAAGCGCGCCGGGCTGAGAATCCAGCAGTGGGCCGCTCTGCTCAAAGTGTTGAACCGCTGAACTGCAGTCGCGACGCCTGCTGAACAAAACCGCCAGCATGGCATGGCTGGTCAGATCACCGGGGCGCAACTTCAGCACATGTTGTAAGAGCGGGATCGCCGCCACGCTACCCGCCTTGTATTCCAATTGGGCCGCGCCTTCCAAGGCAGGAAGATAGTCAGGAGAGATCTTGAGCGCGTTCCGGAACGAAGCCAGGGCCTGCTTCTCCTGGTCGTTGCCCGAAAACGCAATCCCCTGCAAGGTCCACAGTTGTGCGTCCTTCGGAGACTGCTGTAGCGCCGGCTGCAGGAGTTGAAGAGCCTTGTCAAAATCCCGCGTGCGCAATGCCGTAGTGATCGAAACGACAGTATCTTGGCCGATCTGCCCGAAGGCCCAGGGCAGCAAGGAGATCAACGCGGTTACCAAGGCCAGCTTCCTGGAGATACTCAGACTCATCATGGCTACTTGATACGGTATGCCGCGGGCACATCGATCATCACCCTTCGCGCGTCTTCTCGGGCAATATGGGCAATCGATCCCCTGCATTGTTTAGTGGTCATTTAAGGATACAGAAATCGGGCGCGGCTGATCCAGTCGGCGGATTGCCGTTTGTCGATCGAACATCACCTGCAGAACGATCTTTGTGCCGTTTCCTTCGACATCGGTGTTAAGGCGGCAGTCTTGTTTCCACCGACGAAGTTCCCAGCAATGGCAATGCGGCTGCTTCACTTTGCGTCCATCCTGAGTGATCGTCTTTGCAGCCGTGGTCACCCCGGACATGGCGACCGGCGTCTGGTTCTGCAACGCCGTCAGGCGGAGTTCCAGGTGCGAGGCTACTCGATTGTTAATATCCAATAGAAACCGAAGGCGATCTGGTCGTTGCTGCAACTCATATCCGAGGTCGGTGCCGAACGGGAGAAGCCGCCACTTCGGAATGCCTCCCACCCTTGCGTAAACCGTCAGATGCGGGATAGGCTAGCCCACCCGTCCAGACGTTCGATTCGACGATGAGGAGATCTCAGTGATGGGCTATCTCGACCGCAAGTGTCGCTCGGTGAACATGCGGCTTCATCTGTGCCCTGCCATGGTCATCATCGCCCTGTTCTTTGGAGCAGTGAGCGGTGCTTCGGCAACGGCGGCAAACGAGCCTGATGGCTATCCCGCGCTGGTCAAGCTCTTTCAGCAATGGCGGGAATTTGAACATCCGGTGATGAAGAATAGTGTTCCCGACTACAGCGCGGGCGCGATGGCAGCTAAGGCTGCGGCGCTGCCCGGGTGGCGCAGGCGGCTCGACGCAATGGATCCCAAGGCGTGGCCCATTGAAGAGCAGAGCGACTACAAGCTGGTGAAGGCCGAGATGAATGGGCTCGACTTCAACCTGAGGGTGCTCCGTCCCTGGGCGCGCGATCCCGCGTTTTATGTCAGCATATGGTCGTCCCGCAGCGATGTGCCCTCGCGCGAGGCTCCGGTTCCCTACCCCGAGATCCAGCTCTACAACTATCGTTTTCCGCTCGATGCTGAGGCGCAGAAGGATCTAACTGCGAAGATCGGAATGATTCCCGCCTTCCTGGCCGAGGCGAGAGAGAATCTCAAGGCGAGCAACGCGCGCGACCTCTGGGTGTATGGCGAGGAGGAACTGCGCAATCAGTCCCGCACTCTGGCTTCGCTCGAGGCCGGGACGCTGACTGTCCACACACTGGCCGAGCACCAGCACGCCGACCTGAGCGGCGCCAGCCAGGAGTTGCGCGCCGCCGTAACCAGCGCCCGCAAAGCAACCGACGAGTTCGTCGCCTGGCTGGAAAAGCTGGCGCCCACCAAGACCGGTCCCTCCGGCGTAGGCAAAGAGAACTACACCTGGTATCAGCAGAACGTGCACTTTATTCCTTACAACTGGGATGAAGAGGTCGTCCTGCTGCGCCGCGAGCTGCAGCGCGCGCAATCCTCCTTGCGTCTTGAGGAACACAACAACCGCAACCTGCCTCCGCTGGAACCGGCCGCCGATGCCGCCGCGTTCGACAAAATGGCGCGTGACCGGCTGGATAAGTTCGTCGATTTCCTGGTCAAGCAGGAGATTATCCCGGACAAGCCTTACATCAGGCCGGCGCTGGCGGAAGAGCTCGGTCAGTTCGTTCCCGAGGAGGAACGGGTGTTCTTTACCCGGATCACTCACCGCGAGCCGATGGTGCTTTTTTCCCACGATTATCTCGACCTGTCGCGGATGCGGGATGAACCGAATCCCAGTCCGATTCGCCGCCAGGTCCTGCTCTCTAACATCTGGGATAATCGCGCGGAGGGTTTCGCCACCGCCTTCGAAGAACTGGTGATGCACGCCGGCCTGTATGACGACAATCCGCGCGCCAAAGAGCTGGTCTGGATTGCGCTGGCCAACCGCGCCGCCCGTGGCCTAGCCTCGCTCTATGTGCAGGCCAATCAATTTACCCTGGAGCAGGCTGGACACTTTCAGGCCGAGTGGACGCCGCACGGCTGGGCCAATGCCAAGGACTCGCTTACCGTATTCGAGCAGTTGCTGTATCTTCGCCAGCCCGGCTACGGTAGCTGCTACATTACCGGCAAGATGCTCACCGACGAACTGATCACGGAGTATTCCCACCAGCAGGACCTGGCCGGCAAGCCCTTTGTGCTACGCGATTTCATGGATCGCTTCAACAACGAGGGCATGATTCCGGTTCCCCTGATGGAGTTGGAGATGGTCCCCGGCAGCGCACGGTCCTTCGGCCCGCAGCAGCCTTAACCGGCGGCCGACGCCGAATCGGCGCCCATGGAATTCCGATCGCAGAACCTGATCGCACACAACTCTAAATTCGTTGCCCCAAAGTGGAGTCACGCCCGACTCCGCCGCGGTTCTGGCTGCTGCCATTCCTCGTGGATTCAAAACCTGCAAAGCGCAATAGGCTGTTCTAGGTCGCCCTATCTTGTATACAATATCCGGTGCTTGCCAGCCAAGGCACGCCCGCTGCGACAATGGAATTGCAGGCGACGACGGAAAGGAAATCGATCACATTGAACCTGAGATCCCGATTGAGCCCTATCTGCGATCAAGAAGCGTTCAGGAGCACGTCCATGCCTAACGCTGTTGCATTGACCGTCAACGGCGTCCCCGTCGAAGTGGCTCCGGGCACGACGGTGGCGGTCGCGGCCATGCAGGCGGGGCAGGCATGCCGCATCTCAGTCAGCGGGACGCCGCGCGGGCCGCTGTGCGGAATGGGTGTCTGCTTCGAGTGTCGCATGACCATCAATGGAATATCGCACTGCCGCACTTGCCAGATCCTGTGCGAACCGGGAATGGATGTGACCACCGGAGTAACCAGCAATGACTAGCAAGGCGCGCCAAAAATTCGAGATCCTGGTGGTGGGTGCGGGTCCGGCCGGAATGGCGGCCGCCACGCGCGCGGGAGAGAGCGGCGTGCATGTGGGGCTGGTGGATGACAATTTCAACCCGGGTGGGCAAATCTGGCGCGGCGGAGTCGAAGGCGGTAACCCGGAGGCGGCAGGGTGGATGGAGCGATTGCAGGCTGCGCAGGTAGTGAAACTGTGCGGCGTTCGTATCTTTCACCAGCCGGAAACGGGTGTACTGCTAGGAGAAACGACAGACGAGATTTGCGAACTGCGTTACGACAAGCTGATTCTGGCAACGGGCGCACGAGAAAGATTTCTGCCCTTTCCGGGCTGGACCTTGCCCAATGTGATGGGTGCGGGCGGTCTGCAGGCCATGGTAAAGAGCGGCCTTTCCATCCGCGGCAAACGCGTGGTGGTGGCCGGCACCGGGCCGCTGTTGCCGGCGGTCGCGGCCAGCCTGCGCAAGCATGGTGCGGAAATTCCGATACTCTGCGAGCAAACGTCCTGGAACAGCCTGGCGCGTTTTGGTCTTGCGCTGGCCGCTCAACCCTCGAAGATGATTCAAGGTCTGCTGTTACTGAAGGAACTTGCGGGAGTGCCATTCGCGAGCAGCAGTTGGCCTGTTGCGGCGCACGGACAAGACGTGCTCGAGGGGGTTACAATTTTGCGCCGAGGCAAGGCTGAAACCCTGGCTTGCGATTACCTGGCTTGCGGTTTTCATCTCGTGCCCAACACAGAACTCGCCGCTCTCGCAGGCTGCCAGATCGAGGACGGCTACGTGCGTGTCGACGAGTTTCAGCGGACAACCGTCTCCGGAGTATTTTGCGCCGGCGAACCTACCGGAATTGGCGGAGTTGAACTGGCGCTGGTCGAAGGTCAGATTGCGGGCTTGGCCTCGGGAGGACGTACGACACGAGCCCGCGAGCTTTTTGCGGAGCGACGCAAGCTGAAGAAATTTGCGGCGACCCTTGAGCACACCTTCCAATTGCGCTCTGAACTACGCGATTTACCTTCCGCCGAAACCGTGGTGTGCCGCTGTGAAGACGTCCCCCTTTCCCGTCTTCGCTCGTATCCGAACTGGCGCGCCGCAAAATTGCAGACGCGCTGCGGCATGGGGTCTTGTCAGGGCCGCGTGTGCGGTCCCGCCACCCGATTTCTTTTCAAGTGGAACCCGGATTCGGTGCGGCCTCCCATCTTTCCCGCCCGCGTGGAAGGCCTCGCCGTGGCCGTGAGCGCCCCGGAACTGAAGCACCGAGAAACTACAGGAGGGTACCAATGAGCTGGAAAGGCGTGATGCCTGCCATCACAACCTGCTTCACCGAGGATCTTCGCATCGACCACGGCTTTATGGCGGAACACTGCCGTTGGCTGCTGGACAATGGCTGCACAGGGATCGTAGCACTCGGATCGCTGGGCGAGGGAGCGACCTTGTCTTTCGACGAGAAGCTGGACCTGCTGCAGACCTGCGTTCGTGCGGTCAAGGGCCTCGCACCGGTGATCGCTTCCATCTCAGCTTTGACCACGTGGGAAGCCGTGGCCCTGGCGAAGGCAGCGGCCGACCGAGGCTGCGGGGGCCTAATGGTGCTGCCTCCCTACGTGTACAAAGCGGAGTGGCGGGAAATGAAAACTCACGTGGCGGCGGTGTTCCGGGCTACGTCGCTGCCCTGCATGCTGTACAACAATCCGATCGCGTACGGCACCGACTTCCTGCCGGAACAAATCAGCGAACTGGCCGCGGAACACGAGAACTTCGAAGCGGTAAAAGAATCGAGCACGGATGTCCGGCGGGTGTCGGCGATACGGGCTTTGGTCGACTGCCGGCTGGAAATTTCTGTCGGCGTGGACGACGCCATACTTGAGGCCATCGGCGTGGGCGCTACCGGCTGGATCGCCGGCCTGACCAACGCGCTTCCCCGCGAATCCGTCAATCTCTTCAACCTCGGAATTGGCGGAGAGGCTGACAAAGCTTTCGAGCTGTACCGCTGGTTCCTTCCCCTACTTCGCATGGACACGGTCTACAACTTCGTGCAGCTCATCAAGCTGGTGCAAGCAGAGGTGGGGATGGGCAACGCCCGGGTGCGTCCGCCGCGCCTGGAACTGGTCGGTCAAGAACTGGAGCAGGCGCGAAAAATTATTCGGGACGCGCTGCGCACACGCCCGCAACCCGTGGGTGTTTATGCATTGCCCAACGCAAAGTAGTCTTTCAGAGCATGGCGAAAATGATGGGACGATCCGTCATGGGCTTCGCTACGGCGTCGAGGCGGCGGGGCCCTTCTTCAGAATAAATCCAGCCAGCGGACAACGGCTGCAGCCTGGCTTCTCCAGCACGACCGTGGCGAAAGTCGACTGGACGGCGCAAACTGACATTTCCGCCGCCATTTACGGGCGGGACGCTAATTCTCTGGGCATCGGGCGCATGATTGACGGGCACATGACGGGTGAATCCAACTCGCCCGCGCTGGTCTCGCGAGCTGGCTAGCAACGCTCGACAGGCCTAGCGAAAACACCGCTCCCGCTTATCGTTTTTTTCTTGACAAATATGTTCAAGCCTACTGTATAAAGTATACGATTCGGGACAAGCGATTGGTTCTGGAGGGGGGCCCATGGCGTGCGCATACTTGCCTTCTGTGGTGCGGCTTTGGTTGCGGATTTCTCTCACGGTGTTACTGGCGGTCGCCGGATCGAGGCTGCTTCAGGCTCAAGTCTCCACCACAGGCAAGATCACGGGAATAGCTACGGATTCCTCGGGAGCAGCCGTTGCCAACGCTTCGGTCACGGTCAAAAGCCCGGCCTTGATGGCCGACCGGACCTCGCCTGCGCAGGCCGACGGCAGTTATCTTTTCGATCTCTTGCCGCCCGGCACCTATGAGATGACCACATCGGCGCAGGGCTTCCAGACTCTCCGCCAGACCGGCATCGTGATCAACGCCGGATTCACCGCCACGATAAATTCCCGTCTTCAGGTTGGCCAGGTGCAGCAAACCGTGACCGTAATGGGCGAACCAGTGATGGACGTGCAAAGCGTTCAGACCTCGACCACCTTCGACCAACAGTTGTTGCAGGACATTCCTGCCGGCCGCGATCCGTGGTCCACAGTGGCGCAGATGCCGGGCGTTACCCTGACCACGTTCGACGTTGGGGGCAACCAGAGCATGCAGCAGTCGACCATGCAAGTGCACGGCAGCACGCCGGGAGAGCAGGTCTTCAGTTTCAACGGCCTGGACTTGAACTGGCCCGGCGCCAACGGTGGTTACACGCAGTTCTATAGCAACCACGACTCATTCGAAGAATTTCAGGTGGTCGCGGACAACGCCGCTTCTGCGGTCTCGATCAGTGGCATCTACATGAACATGGTGACCAAGTCGGGATCGAACACCCTGCACGGACAAGCCGCCGCATACTATGCCACGGCAGCAACACAGGCCGCCCCCAAGTTGCCCACGTTCAATGGCGCCACGGTGAACTCAGGTTCACCCATTTTTCTCGATCGCGACACCACCGCGAGCCTGGGTGGCCCGATCATGAAAGACAAGTGGTGGCTCTTTGGATCGTACCGGCGCTATGACGTTGACCTTAGCATTCTCACGGTGCGTGATCAGGCCGGTAACCCTGTCCCGGACATCAACCACCAGACCAATACCGACCTGCGCAGTGACTGGCAGGTCGGCCAGAGAAACCGTTTCAGTTTCGTCTGGCTCTACAACTCACAGAACCGTTTTTATCGCCGCGACACGGCATACCAGTTCGTCAGCAAAGAGGCGAGCTGGCTGCAGATTGAGCCCGCCTACATCTTGCAGGGGCTGTGGACCAGCCAGATCACGAATAATTTCCTGCTCGACGTTCGCGCCGGCTACAACAAGGAAGTATTTCCCCTTGGCTACCAGCATACCGTCGGGCCAAACGACTTCACCCGGCAGGACGTGACTCTCTCTACCGAAACCGGGGCCGCTCCCTTCGCCTTTTCGAATCCGGCGTGGGTGTTTAAGACTTCCGTTGGCGCCTCCTACTACAAAGGCTCGCTGGCAGGCACTCACAACTTCAAATTTGGATTCGAGTGGGGTGACAGCTATAACCCCTACATCTACCAGATCAACCAGGGTATCAATGCTCAGTACCAGAATGGCGCGGCCCTCGACGTTGTTGCGTACGACACGCCCTTTACGGAGAAAACCTATTTCAAGGACACCAGCGCCTATTTCCAGGATGCGTGGACTCTCAAACGGCGATTCACGCTGAATCTGGGATTGCGCTATGACCGATTCACCAGCTACTACCCGGCGCAGTCCACCGACCCCAACTTGACCTTCCCCGATTTGTTTCCGCCGACCAAGTTCGCTGCCTCGGGCAACTTGATCGAGTGGAACAACGTTTCCCCACGCCTGGGCCTCGCGGTTGACGTGACCGGGCATGGCACGTCCGTGATACGCGCCAGTTATGGCCGATACTACAAAATGGAAGGCACAGGGCTGGTCGAAGCGGTGAACCCGGTGGGATTTGCCGGTCAAGGTTATAGCTGGACTGACACCAATGGAGATGGCATTCCCCAGCCCAGCGAGTGGAAGAATCCGGCAAACTTTATTTTTGGTTTTGGCGGCACCAGCACGCACATTGATCCGAAATTGAGCCGCCCTTACTCGGATGAGGTCAGCGTCGGATTTGAAAAGCAACTGTGGGGCGACCTGCGCGTGAGCGCGTCCTATTACTACCGGGTCAAGAAAAACCTGGTCGGCCTCAAGAATCTGGCTCAACCGACATCGGACTACTCGCCCATCTCAAACCTCAACGGGCAACCAATCGTAAACGGAGTCACGGGTCAGCCTCTGACTCTGTTTACCTTAAATACAGCACCTCCCGCGCCTAACATTCTGCTCACCAACATTCGGAATTGGACGACAACGCCTACCACGGCGTGGAATTTGATGCGGTGAAGCATTTGTCGCATCGGTGGCAGCTGCTGGCGGGCTTTACCATCCAGCGCCAGAAGGGTGTATTCTGCTGCGCTGGTTCTTCCGACGACGCTATTTTTGGTGACGACTTCAACGATCCCAACCGCGACATCAATCGCCGCAACAACTTCCTCAACAACGACGCCACCTACGTATTCAAGGTGGACAGCAGCTATGAGTTGCCCTGGAAGTTCAAATCGAGCGTCAACTTCCAACACTACACCGGGTTCCCGTTTCAACCCACGCAGGTTTTTTCGGGTCCGGAGCTCAATCAATTGTCTACCACGGTCATCCTCAAGCCCGCGGGCGATCTGCGCTTGCCCAGCGTGAACCTCCTGAATGTGCGCTTCTCGCGCGAGTTCGTATTCAGGGATCGTGTGCATGTTGAGCCTATGGTGGACCTATTCAACCTGACTAACGCGCAGACCGTGGTTTCCAAGGTGCAAACGTTTGGTCCGAACTACTTGTTCCCGACCAACACAATTAATCCTTTCCTGGCTAGGTTTGGTCTTCGCGTGAATTTCTAGCGTTTGGGCTTTGGTTGCGGCCGATCGGTGTAAGGCGGATGTTTCGATTCCATCCGCCTTTTTCGCTCTTGGGGGCGTAAATGTTCGGATTGAGACTACGGCTGGGCTGCGGTGTATTGACGTTCTTGCTGTGCGTTGGAACGGGTGCGGCTCAGACCACGAGTGCGCATCCTCTTACGATTGAAAACCTGATCGACATCAAGCATCCGTCAAACCCGGTCTGGTCGCCAGATGGCAAGCACATCGCGTTTCTTTGGGACCGCGCTGACATCGTGAATCTGTATCTGGTCAACACCGACGGTGGCGGCGCTCCGCTCGCGCTCACTTCTTTCCCCGACGGCAAAGTCACCGACGTTTTCTGGAGTAAGGATGGCAGCACCGTCTATTTTTCTCGCGGGGCTGATTTGTGGCAAGTAGCGGCCAATGGTGGAGAAGCGCGGGCAGTCTGGACCACGCCGGCGGCCGAGGTCGAGTTCTCGCTATCCCCCGATGGCACTCGACTGGCATTCGTCCGGGCCGGAAGCGCCGGTGAAGCCCAGCATGGCGGCGACCTGATCATTCGTTCGATGAGTGACGGCGCCGAATCCAAAATCGCTCACGACGACGAAAGCATTTACAGCCTGCTGTGGTCGCCGGATGGATCGCAGATCGCCTACATCGGAGGCAGCAAGATCATCCGCCACGATGAATCGCCGTCTTATTCCGGCGAGAAGCTGATCTACGCCGTGTTCGAATACGCCCCTGGCCAGCTCTATGTTGTTCCGGCGGCCGGTGGCAAAACCACCGCGATCGACACGAAGGGAGAATATAACGGCCTGGCGTGGACAGACTCCGCGCACCTGACTTACGATCGACAATCGAACCACTTCAAGACACGCACGATCTTTGTGGCCCGCGCCAGCGGTGGCACACCCCAGGCCATCCACGAAGACAACGAAGACACGTTCTGGAGCCTTCCTGACTGGGAAGCGGAATCCAGGCCCAAGCCCTCCCCCGATGGCCAATGGATTTCCTTTCTCACCGATCTGGATGGATGGGATCACCTGTACGTGATTCCGGCTGCGGGCGGCAACGCCGTGCAGATCACGAAAGGGCATTTCGAGGCGTGGCGTCCGGCCTGGTCGCACGACAGCACCCGAATTGCATTTGACGCCAACGAACCGGACCATGCAGGCGACCGTCGCGTCGGCATCGCCACGATTGGTAGCGATCCTGCACACGCCAGCATCACCTACGTGACCACCGGCCGCGGCACCAACGTCGCGCCGAGTTGGTCTCCCGATGACAAACGTCTGGTCTACCAGCACACCGACACGCAAAATTCCGCCGATCTGTTTGTCGCCGACGCGAGGGCGGGAGCTAAGGCGGTGCGGCTCACGAATTCCATGCCCGCCGGCATCGACCACTCCGCATTCGTCGAGCCGCAGTTCGTGACCTATCCCGGTCCTGACGGGAAACCGGTGCCGGGCTGGCTCTTTGTGCCCAAAAATCTCGATCGCAGCAAGAAGCACCCAGCCATCATCTGGGTCCACGGCGACGGCATCAACCAAAATTACGACGGCTGGCACATCCAGCGGAATTACGCCGTCTACTACAGCTATCACCAGTACTTGTTGCAGCAAGGCTACGTGGTTTTTGCTCCCGACTATCGCGGCAGTATTGGCTATGGCAGAGACTGGCGAAACGGCGTCTACATGGATGTCGGCGGCAATGACGCCAAGGATGCCTGGATGGGCGCGAACTATTTGAAGACGCTGCCCTATGTCGATGGCGACCGCATCGGAATCTGGGGATTGAGTTACGGCGGCTTCTTCACCCTGATTGCCGTGACCGATCAGCCTACCCTGTTTCGCGCAGCCGTGGATGTGGCTGGCGTGGCCGACTACGTCATGTACTACCACGATCCTTACAACAATGACTGGACCGAAGGCCGCATGGGCACGCCCGCTGAGAATCCCAAGGTTTACGCCAACGCGTCGCCGATCTCGCATATCGATCGACTGGCGCGGCCGTTGCTCGTTCTGCACGGTACGTCCGACGTGAATGTGCCCTTCCTGCAGTCGGTCTGGCTGATAGACGAAGCGTTGAAGAAGAACAAAGGTGAACTCGTCCAATTCATGATCTATCCCGGCGAGTTCCATTACTTCAGCCGCGAGCACGTTCTGCGCGACGCGTGGAACCGAGTCGACAGATTCTTTGCGTTCCACCTGCGCGGAGTGGGCCCCAAGCCGTAAGGCAATTGATTTTCCTTTTTCTCACTGCACTGCCCAGGGCGAATCACTGGACGCCGGAGGCAAAATGAAGACCAGCCGTCGGGACTTCGCACAAAAGAGCACGTTGGGATTGCTGGGCGCCGGTTTCCTGGCTCGCGTTGACAAGGTCGCCGCGGCCCAGACTTCAACTTCTTCGATGTTCGACATCCTCCGCCAGCAAGCCAGCGGCAACAGCGAAGCCCTGTTCGTCAAGCCCACGCCCAGTGAAGAAGGGCCGCCCGCCCCGGCGACCGATGACCGCCTGACACTGGAATGGAACAAGCAGACGGTACAGCGCTTCAAGAGCAAGTTGGCAGCGCAAGGCGTGAAAGCATTTCTGGTACGCAATCCGCTGAACACCACTTATCTCACCGGCTACTGGCACACCACGACCGAACGGCCCGAAGCCACCTTCATGAATCACGACGATGCCGACCCCTGGTTCATGTACCCCGCGCTCGATCGCGACCTGGTGCGCAGCTGGTGGTTTGGCAGCGGTAAAACTTATTTCGATTTCAAGGACGACGGATCGTTCCCCAACGAAGGCAAGGTGGCCCAGGGCAAGACCGTCGACCTGTTTCGCTTCCTGCTGGAAGGTATCAAGGAGCACGGCATCCAGGGCAGAAAGATTGGGATCGACGGCGAGTTGTATCCCTCTGAAAGCGCCAAGGCCCGCGAGATTCTGCCGGACGTGGAATGGGTCAACGTGGATCCGATCCTGATCGATATGCGCATCGTGAAGACGCTGGAAGAGTTGGCCTTGTGGCGCCGCGCCTATGTGTATTTTGACCGCGCTCACGCCTTCGCCCGCGACTACATTCTCACACACGGAACCGACATCACCGACTATGAAGTGGCGATGGCCACGCAGTTCTGGATCAACCAGCAGCTCTATTCCGATCTCAAGCTGGCGAACGGCGCGCCGCATCGCGGCGTCAAGAGCGGCGTGGAGGTGGAGGTTCGCGCCGGCCCGGTCACTGCCTATCCCCACCCCAACCAGCCTTATTTCAACCGCATTGGACGCGGCATGGCCCTGCAAGTTTCAGGAGGTGCGAGCATCGGCGGTTACGGCGGAGAAAACTACCGCATGTACATCATTGCCGACCAGGCCGGCGAGTTCGATTCGCACATGCGCAAGCTCTGGGAAGTGAGTCAGCGTTGCTGCGACATGCAGGTAGAGTTGCAAAGCGAAGGATCGACGTGCTCCAGCCTGGCTTACAAGATCCACAAATACCAGGTGGAGAACGGCGTTCAAAAGTACATTTACCACCGCCCCGCCCACGGATCGGGCGTGGAAGGGCACCAGCCGCCTTATCTTGCTCTGGGCGACTACACCGTGTTGCAGAAAAATATGTGTTTCTCGGAAGAACCTGGCCTGTTCGATCCGGAGAACGGCTGCGGCTTCAACTGGAGCGACACGGTCGTCACCGGCGCGAAGTCCGGCTATCGCATGAGCCGCGTTCCGTATTCAAAGGAGTGGTGCTGGATCAAGCTGTAACCCGCTGACCGCAGCAATGCCGGTTCTAGGGCTTGCTGGTGAGATCGATCCAGGTCGTTCCTTTCTTGAGGGGAATGACATACGCATCGCGCTCTGATTCAAGCGTAGTTACCGGATGATAGGTTCCAACGCCGGCGACTTTGGCCGGCTGCTCAACTCGCAGGCGAGCTGCTGATGTGAACTGCGTGGCGCCGCTTAGCCCCACGCGAACCGCACCGCTTTTAGGATTCACCTCTACACTCTCGAAGGTGCCGGCATCCAGGGTCAGCCACAGGCCGAGAGAAGCCACATAAACCCGCGAGCGGTAGGAATCGAGGGGCGTGACTTGCACCGTCTCGCCTTTGATCCTGATATTGCCGCCAAAGGCCACCCATCCAAAATCGGGATGATGAACTATGTAGGTGGCGGTATTCCAGGCGTGCCCGAAGAAGTTCGGACCGTAGTCACCGGTGATCGGATCGTGGCGCAGCATATCAGGGA
>JBARIF010000611.1:0-3310 GCA_049799615.1 Terriglobales bacterium | reverse complement strand
GTTTGGGAAGGGCACGGCTTCAGCCGTGCCGCCACAGACCGCAAGGTAAGCAGCTTCAGCCGCTGCGGTTAGCTTCTAGGCTTGAGTGCGGTCGAGAAATTCCGAGTGCCATGCCATCTGGATCGCTTCCAGCTTACCCTCGTTCGACTTCTTGGGATCGTCCTTGAACTCGGGCAGCTCCGTTACCAGCCGGTGCAAATCGGTAAAGCGCACGGCCAGCGGATCAGTCTCAGGATGCTGCTCCGAAAGCAGGATTCCGAGGTCATCCGCATCATCCCAGGTCAACTCCTTCGGCATGCTTTGCTCCTTGGAATCAGTTTCCAGTTTCAGGTTTCTGGTTTCAAAACCAGAAACTGGGAACCAGAAACCGCTCTAATGTTCTTCCGAAACGTAATTCCGGTTCCATGCCGGAATCTCGACGACAACTTTGCCGGGCTTGTTGATGACGGCCTGGCAGCCGAGTCGGGAGTTTAACTGCAAATCGGCGGCCATGTCCAGCCGGTCGGCCTCGTCGTCATCCATCTCGGAAAGATTGTCGGCGCCCTCTTTGACCCAGATGTGGCAAGTGGTGCAGGCGCAATTGCCACCGCAGGCGTGGTCCAGCCGGATGCCATTGTTCAGGGCCACGTCCAGCAGCGATTCCTCTTTCCCATGGTCCTTGTAAGGCAGCTTGCCATGCTCGAACTGCACCGTTTTGCCCTCGGGCAGAAACGTGACCTGTACCATGTTCTCGCCGGGAGGATCGACGGTTGCCGTTCCCGCGCCTTGATTTTTTTCTTCTGCCATCACAGCTCCTAATCTTAGATCGCGTGCATTCTAGACGACCGACGACTGACCACCGTCGAACTGTTCTATTCAAATTCCGCCTTGGCGACGGGATGGGGCGCGTCGGGCCCTTCTCCCATATCCGCCTGGTCCATGGTCTTGCCCTTCAGGGCGGTGGAGACGGCGCTGTCCATCATCAACTCGGCCAGCCGCATCGTGCCCTGGTTGAGCGCGTCGATGGCGGTGCGGATGGCCTGATAGTCGTCTTCGCCCTGCACCTGGTTCAAAGCATTTTCCAGCTTGGCGATGCGCTTCTTCTCGGTGCTGGTGAGCTGTCCCCAGGCTGGACTCTTTTTTCCCTTTTCGAGCGCGGCCAGGATGGTGCCGGCTTCGTTCCGCGCCTCGATCACCTGGCGTTGTCGGAAATCCTCTTCGGCCGAGTCAAACGAATCGAGAATCATGCTCTCGACTTGCTCATCCGTCAAACCGTAGCTGGGCTGGACTTCGATTTCCGCCTCTGTCCCGCTGCGTTGCTCACGGGCGGAGACGTGCAGGATGCCATTGGCATCGATGAGGAACTTGACCTCGACGCGAGGTATTCCGGCCGGCATCGGAGGAATGCCCCTCAGGTCGAAGCGGGCCAGGGAGCGGCAGTCTTTTGCCAGCTCGCGCTCGCCCTGCAGCACGTGGATCGCGACATTGGCCTGTCCGTCCACCTGCGTGGTGTAGTGCTGCGTGGCTGACGCCGGGATGGTCGAGTTGCGCAGAATGATTTTGTCGGTCACTCCGCCAGCCACTTCAATGCCGAGCGATAGTGGCGTTACGTCGAGCAACAGCATATTTTCCGTGGCGTCGGAGCCGCCGGAAAGGATGTTGGCCTGTACCGCGGCGCCCAGGGCCACGACCTCATCCGGATTCAAGTCGGTGTGCGGTGCGCGCCGGAACATTTCTTCGACCAGCGTCCGTACTTTAGGAATTCGCGTGGAGCCGCCCACCAGCACCACTTCGTCAATCTGCTCCGGCTTCAGGCCGGCATCTTTCAGGGCCTGTTTGCAGGGACCGACGGTGCGATCGACGATGGGCTGAATCAGCTGCTCGAACTGCTCCCGTGTGATCGCTCTTTGATAGTGCTGACCGCCCGGCAGTTCGACTTCGAGCGTAGTCGCGGGCTGCGACGAAAGCGCAATCTTGGCTTCGATGACGGCTTTGCGGATGGTGGCCACGGCTTCGCCATTGCGCGAGACATCGAGGCCCATGTCGCCGCGAATGTCGTCGAGTGCAATCGTGATTAGCAGGTTGTCGATATCATCGCCGCCCAGATGGGTGTCGCCATTAGTCGCCACGACCTCGAAAATTCCGTCGTGCAATTTGAGGATGGATACATCAAAGGTGCCGCCACCCAGGTCGTACACGGCGACGACACCATTCTGTTTTTTATCGAGCCCGTAAGCCAGGGAAGCAGCCGTCGGCTCATTCACCAAGCGGAGGACTTCGAGGCCGGCAATTCGCCCGGCGTCTTTTGTCGCCTGCCGCTGGGCGTCGTTGAAATACGCTGGCACGGTGATGACCGCCTTCGTCACCGGAGCATTAAAAAATCGCTCGGCATTGCGTTTGAGCTGGCGCAGCACAAAGGCAGAAATCTCGGGCGGCGTGAACGTCTTCTCGCCCAAACGGATGCGCAGGACTTCCCCGGGCTGCATGTCATCGGCCAGGCGGAAGGGAAACAGCTTCAGTTCCTGCTGGATATCTTCGATGCCGCGTCCCATCAAGCGCTTGATTGAGTACACCGCACGCTCGGGAGTCTCGATCAAATACTTGCGCGCTGCGTTGCCCACGATAATCTGGTCTTTGTCATCCAGCGCCACCACCGAAGGCACCAGGTTCAAGCCGTCCTCGCCCGGAATCACGACCGGTCTGTCCCCCTGCATGAAAGCCACCAGCGAGTTGGTGGTCCCGAGATCGATGCCGACGATGCGTTCAGAATTCATTTAGTAATTGTGTAATCGGGTAATTGAGAAATTGTAAAATCGGAATCGGGCTCTCAATCACCAAATTACCCGATTGCCAAATTACTCAATTCCCCAGCGCTTCATTCACGTCCCGTACCAGGTTCCTGATATAGCTGCGCCGGTTGAGCAGGTCGACCATGCGGTCGAGCGCCGGGCGCCGGTCTTCATCGCTATGACGGTCAACGGCCTGGTCCCACTGGTTCCAATGCTGCGTCAATTCTTCCGCCAACTCTTCGTACTTCTTTTCGAACTGCGCCCGGTGCGTCTCCAGATCCTTCACCAGGGCAGGATCGGCCTCGCCCATCTTCTGGTTCATGCGCAGCTCTTCGAGTTGCAGATTCAGTTCGAACACTTCTTCTAGAAGGTCGGGAGGTACGATCTGTTTCTTTACTTCGCCGCTGGCCCGAGCTTTTTCGGTGGCGGCCTTGGATTGCTCTTCCAGTTCCACCCCCTCCAGTCGCAGCAGGTACTGCGTGCGTTTGATGGGGTCTTTCAATGTGCGGTAGGCGTCATTGAGCAGCGAGCTCTGCTCCAAG
>JBARIF010000610.1:0-3182 GCA_049799615.1 Terriglobales bacterium | reverse complement strand
AGCGAGGACGCTCGCGCCTACATTAACTATCCGTTTTTCTGCCGCTCGAATGCCTTCTGCAAATATCTGCGGGCTTCATCCAGCGCGCCCTGGGTGTTGTCGTTGGTTTGTATGGCTTGACGGTGTTCATTGGTGGCACGCTCACGCTGTCCGGTGACGTCGAAGATCTTGCCCAGCTGGATGTGGCTCCAGACCTCCGTCCAACGGGGTTCGCCATCGCCGTTCAGGCATTCGCGATAGGCATTGGCCGCGGCCTGGTAGTTGCGTTGGAGGAAGAACACCTCGGCAATGCGATAGTGGGCCAGCGAGCTGTTCTTATTGACGTCGAGCGCTTTGTTGAACTCGAGCAGCGCACCGGCAAGGTCTCCCTGCTGGGTCAGGCCCTGGCCGCGCTGGATGGAAGCTCGGAGCCTGACCTCGGATGAGTTTTTCAGCACCCGGTCATCGGGATCGACCACGATTCGGCGGGGCTTGCCGTAGGTTTCAACGTTGAACGCGGAATTCGTGCCTACGACCTCAATGCGTTTGTTTTCAGTTTTACCATCCGTATCGATCTTGAGGTCCACCGGCATGCGGAAAAGATCGAGGTCCTGTGAGATCTGACCTACCACCCGGAAGCCCTTGCCGTTGCCCAGGCGGTAGATGGTGTACTTGGTTTTGAATTCCGGGGCACCGGTGGAGTCGAGCCACTGGGAGAAGAACCAGGTGAGCTGCTGGCCATAGTTCTGCTCGGCCAGGGCGCGGAAATCATCCAGCGATGCCGACTTCCCCCCATACTTGGCGGCGAAGGTGCGCATGGTCTGGTCGTACTTCTGATCGCCCAGAACCCAGCGCAACATGTGCAGGATCATGGCGCCTTTGTCGGTGACCAGGGACTGGAATTCGGGCGAGAAGATGTCAAGTTTCCCGGAGCTCGAGAGCGGGACAGTGTCGTAAGCCAGCGCCCCGACTGACATATCTTTGACCGTTTCCTCGAGACCGGCCTCTCCCGCCGCCTGTTCGACGTAGCGCGCCTCGGAGTAGCGCGCGAAGCCGTCGCTCAACCACCAGTCATCGCGGGAAGCGGGACTGACCGATGCGCCCCACCACTGGTGGGCGATGGTGTTGGCCAGCAAGCGGTAGTTCACTTTGTCGGTCACGGCGCGGCTGGCGATGGCGGCGATTTCTGGGGCCCAGGACGCGGGCACCGTGTCATCCGGGATCTCAACCACTTTCAGCGTGGTCGAAGGCGCGGGGCCATAGAGGGTCACATAATAGGTGAATTCCTTGACCGCAGTGGTCGCGTATGTGGCTCCCATAGCCTGATGGGCCGGCTTGAAGAAGACGTGAAGATCGAGTCCGGCTTCATCGCTTTTGAATTCCTGAAAGATGCCGGCCACAATGGTGCCCGGGAAACTGGGTTTGTCCCAGGTGAAGGAGAAAGTCTTGGTCGGCAGAGAACCGACAGGACGCTTGGCCGCAGTGGCGCTGCCGGCAGTTTCTTTTCCGCTGCCGATGACCAACATGTGCGCCGGCACGGTGATGTTCATCGTGGCAGTGAAGCGGTTGATGCCGTATGCGTTCACCGGAAACCAGCGGCCGGCATACAGCAGGTAGCTGGTGTCATCGCCGATGTAGGCCAGCTTGAGACCCTGCACCGGACTGTCGTCGGCGGAATCAAGCACGCCCTCGTAATCGAAAGTAAGCGTGGTCGAAGTGTCCTTGGCCAGCGGGGTGGCAAGCTGCACGCGCACGGTCGAGTCCTGGGTGACGCGCTCGGCGCTGAGGAGCTTGCCCTCCGCATCGAGCACCTTGGTGACACGCAGAGCATTGTGCAGTTCGAAGGTGGCGATATTCAGATCTTCCAGGGCGGTAAATTTCACCTTGGCCTGCGCCGTAATCTTGTGAGTGTGCGGAATGAGGTCGGCGTCGATCTGGTAGTCGTCCACTCGCAGCCGCATGGTCTCGGCCGCCCACGCTGGTAACGAGATCAAAAAGAACGAGAAAGCGAGACCCAGCCACAGGACCCGACGCTGGCGCCAAGGTTGAAAAGAGATCAAAAGCAGTCTCCTGACATAAGTACGATATTCCCTAAGATGAAGATTGTGGCGCAAAAGATGCTGGTAGGACAAGGTTTAGCCTGATTTTGACCTACCGGCCGCTTCCCAAAGCGACATCACGGCCTGGGCGGCGCAGTCGACGGGGTGCCGTCCCGGGTCGGTTGGGCCACGGAGCCGGGCTTTTACCCCAGCCAGGCCCGCAATCATTTTGTTCCGGGCAGGGCCGTCAACCAGGATTTGGTTAAGTCTGGTAGTTACCTTTTCAACGGTGAAGTCCTGTTGTACCAGCTCTGGCACAACTTCTTCTCCTGCAATCAGGTTCACCATGGCAAAGTACGGTACTTTGACCCGCCCGCGCCCCAGCAGGTAGGTCAAAGGCGAGACCCGGTACACCATCACGAACGGCGTTCCCATCATTGCCGCCTCCACGGTCGCGGTGCCGCTGGCCACGATCCCGGCGTGCGACTGGGCCAGAGCGGGCAAGGTTTCCGGAACCAGGTGTATCGAGGGCTGGTCCGCGGTCGCTGATTGCGGGAGCAGTAATTGCAGAAAGCTGCGATCCAGAGTGGGAGCAACCGGGAGCAGGAATTCGTATGCCGGATCCAGGCTGGCAGCAGACTCGAGAATCACCGGCAGATTCATGCGCACTTCTTTCACCCGGCTGCCGGGCATGAGCGTGATCCATGGCCTGGCGGCGTCCAGTTGGTGCTGCGTGGCGTAGGCTGCGCGATCAACTTCAGGGCGGGGAAGGTCGGCGAGAGGATGGCCGACGAAAATGGCGTCCACTCCGCGGTCCCGGTAAAACTCTTCTTCAAAAGGAAAAATCACCAGCGCCTTATCGACATATTTTCGCAGCAGGCGCACCCGTCCCTGGCGCCAGGCCCAGAATTGCGGACAAACGTAATAGACCACCGGAATGCCGCGTTTGTGCATCTGGTGCGCCACCCGCCAATTGAACGCAGGAGAATCGATGACGATGGCCAGATCAGGCTTGCGCCGGTCAGCCTCTTGGATCAGTTTGTGAAACCGGCCCCAAATCTTGGGCAGATGGCCGAGAATTTCCGAGATGCCGACTACAGCCAGGTCCTTAGCGTCAACCACAGTGTCACAACCCGCAGCCCGCATGCGGTCCCCGCCCACGCC
>JBARIF010000609.1:0-2635 GCA_049799615.1 Terriglobales bacterium | reverse complement strand
CATTGCTGTAGTCAGCGGATACCTGCCCGAATCAACTCAGGTCAAGGTTGGCAGGGAAATGGTGGACTCGAAGCAAATGGTCAATTCCGGAATTCTCGTCGGCTATAGCATCCAGCATGTCCTAGATGCAATCGACACTTCGCTAAGCGGGGTCGCCAAATAGCCGCCTGAGCGCTATTTGGTACAATGCCCGCCATGACCAACCTAACGTCGGTGCTCAATCAGCTCCAGCAGGAACGCGCCCGTCTCGCTTCTCAACTCGAACGTCTCAACAACGCGATTTCGGCATTGAGCGGGGCGGGTAGCGGTAGGCCACGCGGGAGAATTATGTCTGCCTCTGCCCGCAAGCATATTGCTGCTGCTCAGAAAGCACGCTGGATTAAATGGCGAAAAGCTCACAAGAAGCGTTGAGATTTCCAACAGAATTGGTACGAATTAGTAAGTTCTGTTAGTGATAAATGTGCAACTAATGAACATTTTCACACCACACTAAGTTGGACAATTGCAGTACGATATCTGATACCCCTATATATCTGCATTGACTGCCTTTACCTACTTCAGAGACCCCCATAAAAACTAGTTGCAATCTGAGTAACTTAGGTCCATGATGTAACTGCTTTGCAAGAAGTAAAGCGCCCCCGGCAGTCGTTAGAGCGACCGTCGAGGGCTAACGAAAAATACGGAGGCTACTCCGCATGATCGCTGCAATGTATTGTACCGAAGGTTTTGCTCCACGCGAAACCGAGTCCAACCAAACCTCGCAACAACTCAACCCGCCCGACTCAGCGCCGGTCACCGACGAAGAGCTGGGCACAATGCGCCTGAATGAATTGTGCGCTCTGTGGATGGAGGGCCGCCTGTGAACCCAACCATCTACACAGACCAGTTCTTCGCAGTGTTCTTCGGCAGCGCTTCCGTTGTGCTCTGGATAGCCGCTTGCCGTTTGTTTCACAGACCATCCCGGCGGCTCCCTTAAGAAAAACAATGCCATGTATTCAATGAACGACCCCCGCTCGAAAGGGCGGGGAACTTTAACGAAAACTAATTGGAGGAAACCATGACCGAAAAAGAAGTTCTTGCATCCGAGGAGTTCACCGAAGCTGTACGTATTCTTCGGGAACAGTCGCTCAAGCCGTTTCAATCGTTAGAAGTCAGCTTTCCCCGCAACCGGTGGAACATGAACGCAATCAGGACGTACCTTCGCCATCTCGTTCTTTGTCTGCCAGAGGGTTTGGACTATTTCATGGATGCCAGATGTGATGATGAGAACGAATACCTGATCTTCGAGAACAAGCCGATCATGGCCGAGATCGCAAGCGCTTAACGAGGGCCTCCCCCACTTTTTATTGCGAACCGAAGCCTGCATCAGCAAAACGCCGGACGCCTGCCATTCTGAGCGGCTTGCCAATCGCTTCTTAGCAAGATCGAATGTCGCAACCCCGTTTCACTGACAGTACTCGGGGCTGTCTTCATTTTGAGACCTGCGATAAGGCGTATCCCGCACAGATCAAGTGCAATGGGGATTTACTTTCTCTTGTAAGAGCTTCATTGAAAGCCTGTGCACCTTCCCCTTGGCAAAGAACGTCTCCAAGTCGATAGCCTTTTTGAAACACTTCTGGTGTCAATGCTCTCCTGAACTCAGCAAGAAGTTCGGTGCCTACGTTCCTGACATCTCCGCTATCGAGTCTGTTTATGATCCCGGTGACGAACTCTCTCTCTTCGTTGCTCAATTTCGCAATGTCTATCATCCCGCGCCTCCGAACAGGTGCAGCTACTCTTCGCCATCGAGCTTATCGTGCTCAAACCTTCCTTCTTTCTTCCACTGCTCTACAGTCACTCTAAGCTCTGCCATCTGTTGTGCATGTCCGAGGCACATTCGGCGAAGATGTTCGTCGGGCACATGATCCCGGATTGCCATCGCGTGAAACTCATCAAACAGCTCACGAGCACATCGCTCTGTCGTCATCGTCTTATCGTCCCGAAACCTGTCACGTGCGCGACAAATCATAATTTCGGACACGTCATGAACTAATCCGCACTCGCAGTGTCCGATCACATGTTCACCCGATTTTGGTTCAATCGACTTTGCTTCAATCATGGCAATCTTCTCCGCAAACTGACCGCTGCCTGTCTCAGAATGGCTATGCAGGGTAGCAAGAAGGAGTTACAAACTGACATTACCTTAGTACATGTCCGAAAGTCACTGATGGAAAGTCTAGGCAACAAAAGGCCGTCCACGCTTGCGCCGAGATCGATTGTCGCAACCCCGGCGTCTATAGCTCAGTTTGGCTCTTCGGGGTCGTCCTCTGATTTTTCAGCGTTCATTTCTTTAAAGGACTTGCCATAGAGCTTTTTGGCTATCTCATCTGCTTCTTCCAGAATAGGGAAGTTTTTAGGGCTGTAAGGACTGTTCTGAATCCATTCCGAAGCATTTTTAAGCCGCGCAGACATAATGGCCGGGTCCCTTGTGGCCTGCGCCTCTCTGTTTAATTTCTTGAACTTTCTAATTTCTTCTATGAACTTGTCCGGTTTCATCCGGCTAGATTGCTACCGCCCCACGGGGTTGTCAAAAGAAAAGCGAGGGGCAGAGAACTCGCCAAATCCAAGGAGGTAAAATGCCATCCGTCCATATTGT
>JBARIF010000608.1:0-2990 GCA_049799615.1 Terriglobales bacterium | reverse complement strand
CATCAAGTCTCTGTAACTTGATTTCTCGGCGTCCAGAGACTTCATTGTTTCTTCGATCCGGGCCATTTCTTCAGTGATGCTTGTCTTCATGGTCCTGAAGTCCTCATCAGACAGGTGGCCGTCAATCTTGGATTTGATGGTTCGGAGATTCAGTGCTCGCTGCTCTTCTAGCCTGCGCGTCAACGCCTTGGCATCTTCGGCAATCTGCTCTTTCCGTGTCTCCCACGTCCGTGCGGCTATAGCGGGCAGCTTCGCGATTAGTTCCGCCGTGGGCTGGATCTGCGACAGCAAGATGCAGAAGTGAGCTTCTAACTCTTCCTTTGATGCAGCAGCCTTGCAACCCTTCCTCCAGCACCAATAACGTGCATAGCGCTGACCATTCCGCCCCCGCACCCAGCCCGCAGTCAAAGCCTTATCGCACCCAGCGCACCTAAGGAAGCCACGCAAAGGGAAATCTTCATGTTCCTTCTGATGAGGCTGCCCACCGTCCAACTTGGCCTGTACGGCAGTGAAAAGGCCTTCAGAAATTAATGGTTCGTGTGTGCCCTTAACCCGTACGTCCCCCGAGACGATCCAGCCGGCATAAAACTCGTTTCTAATCATTCTGGAAAAGGTTTGTTTAGGTATTGGCCTGCCGGTACGTGTTGTGAGCCCCATGGAGGTGACAACACGAAACGCGGACGAATAATCCTTGTCGGCAATCAATTCGAAGGCCTTGCGGACCAAGCCAGCCCGGCTAGGGTCTGGGACGGTTTGTTTGCTGTGCGTATCATTCAGATAGCCAAGAGGCGCAACCCAAAGCCACCGCCCTTGCTTAACGCCTGCCGCCATTCGGTACTTAGTCTTTTCTGACAAGCTGTCGCTGAAGAATTGGTTCACGCTGGCAATCATGTTCCGAGCCAGCTTCCCTGCGGCGGTATCATCCGTAATCGGTTCGTCAATCGAAGCGAGTTCGATGCCCCATTGTTTGAGGCTGACAATCGCCTGTCCTTGGTCGAGAACATTTCTCGCAAGTCTGGACAAATCCGCCACGATCACATGGGAGATCTTCTTCCGGTTTTGCTGGCAATACGTCAGCATCCTCTGAAACTCAGGCTGAGCATCTGTCCGTGCAGACTGTCTATCGGTGAAGATTTTGGCCACGGACAGGGCATTGTTCATGCAGAAATTGTTGAACTTGGCTTCCTGGGTGGGAAGGCTGTTGTTTTGGTTGGCCTGTTCCGCCGTCGATACTCGGAAGTAGCCGACCGCGCCGTTCTTTGACATGCGTTGTCCTCTGAAACCATTGATTCTACAACCGGCTAGAACGGTACTGCATACAAAACGGAATACGGTCTCGCTGAGTTCGCAAAACTCCTCGGTTCATTTGTTTCTTTGTGGGCGTGGATCACTGTCTGTAGTGGCTGTTCCTAGTAAAGGCTTTCCTCCCGTCTGCGCGGAAGGCGAGTCAAGCAGCGCGATTCGCGTCGGATTTTTGGTGGAAAACGGTGAAAACATGGAGGCTGTGCTACGCGAGTAGGGCGGACTGACGGCCGATAAGTCGACCGTTTGTTGTGAACGCTCCGAAACGCCTCACTTCCCTGTCTGCAAGTGTGCCGACGGTGGGTCTGATTCAGTTGGTGAAGAAGGCCAGGTCGTTTGCTGGGCACTCGGGAACCTGGGATCCTTTAGGTAGTAGAGCCACCACCGAAAGCATGCTATACTCGTTTCGAAAATGACGATAAAGACCAAATCCATTATGAGACGGCGCGTCAATCGCGCTCGGCCCTCGGGATTGGTCTGATTATTCGTTAGATTTCTAAGTTCAGATTCGATTTCCGAGGCTCCGACAAAAGTCGGGGCCTTTCGCTTTTTACGGATGTTTTTTTGGCCGGTAGCCAAGCTGGAAAGGCACGTGACTGTTACTCACGCCATGCGCAGGTTCGAATCCTGCCCGGCCAGCCAATTTTCGAGGGAAGACACGGCTCGCTAGTTCAGTAGGAAGAACGCGGCTCTCATAAAGCCGTCGCGGATGGTTCGAATCCATCGCGAGCCACCAATGGAGGGGCCTCCGGCGAGGGCAGTGGCTTATACCCACTTCTGCGCCAGATTAGCGCGGCCAGACAGGTTCGACTCCTGCACCCTCTACCAATTTGTTATTGCCGGTAGTTCAACGGACCAGAGCAGTTGGCCTACACCCAACAGATGCGGGTTGAACTCCCGAACGGCGCACCAGGCAGGATTAGCTCGAAGGTCGAGCCCGCGGTCGATAACCGCGAGGTGTTGGTTCGATTCCAACATCCTGCACCATTTTATTGTTGAGCAAGGGTGACTGGCAGAGATGGCAGATGCACTCGCCTCTTAAGCGAGACCAGGCTGGTTCGATTCCAGCGTCACCCACCAGTTTCGCGGGATTGGCAGATATGGATATGCACTCGCCTTTTAAGCGAGACGAAGTGGGTTCGATTCCCACATCCCGCACCAAGAGCAACAACGAGGCGGCATAGCATAACGGATCAATGCTCCGAGCTTCTACCTCGGACGATGAGAGTTCAAATCTCTCTGCCGCTTCCAATTTGGGGATGTGGTCCAACGGATGAGGGCGCAAGGCTACGAACCTTGAGATCAGAGTTCAATTCTCTGCATCCCCTCCACATTAGTCAGGCTCGCGTGGTCTAACGCATCATGACGCTTCGGTCCTAACGAAGAGGTCCGGGTTGGATTCCCGGCGCGAGCTCCAATGGGTGGGTAGTGTAATCGAACAACACGGCAGCGTCCGAAGCTGCAAATCCGGGTTTGACTCCCGGCCCGCCCCCCAACGCCCCCAGTCCTGTCCGTGAATTATTGGTACATCTCCGCCGAAGCCTACCCGCAACTCAGATCCTTCCCGCCAATGTCCGTCTTCTTAGTAGTCGTAGACAAATGTCCGACGGCACCCCGCCGCACCCATGTAGTTGCGAGACAAGGACGAGGCAGCCGTGATGATGAAATTGCAGCGGAAAGGCTGGGCC
>JBARIF010000607.1:0-11100 GCA_049799615.1 Terriglobales bacterium | reverse complement strand
GCTTTCCGCTGTCGGTGTTGCCCTGGCTGGCTGACGACCGACAACTGACGACCGACAACTGACGACCGACAACTGACGACCGACAACTGACGACCGACAACTGACGACTGTCCCCCTCTGCTAGAATCTCCCCATGACCTTTCCGGTCACCCGCCTCCGCCGCCTGCGTCAGAATGACCGTCTGCGCACGCTGGTGCGCGAAACCCGGCTTACGCCTGAAGCCTTTGTTTACCCCCTGTTCGTGTGTCCGGGCGAGGGCGTGCGCAAGGAAGTCCGGTCCATGCCGGGCGTATTCAATCTTTCGGTGGATGAAGCGGTGAAAGAGGCCCGAGCGACTCTTTCGCTGGGCGTCCCCGCGGTCATACTCTTCGGCCTGCCTGAGACCAAAGACGAGGTCGCCACCGGCGCCTGGGCGGAAAACGGAATCGTTCAACAAGCCGCCCGCGCCATCAAGCGCGACCTGCCCGACCTCATCATCATGGGCGATGTTTGCCTGTGCGAATACATGTCTCACGGACACTGCGGCATCGTGCGCACACCGCAAACGCCGCAATCGCTCGGGGCGGCAGCCATGAATTCGATGGCCGCGATGGCGGTGAAACCTCAAGACAAGATGACGGCGATCGACGCGCTGGCCGCGGCCCGCACTGCCGGACAGGAATTCGAGATCCTCAACGACGCCACCCTCGAACTGCTGGCCCGGACCTCGGTTTCACAGGTTCGTGCCGGGGTTGACATCGTTGCCCCCTCTGACATGATGGACGGCCGCGTAGCCGCCATTCGCAAGGCACTGGATGAGGCTGGTTTTCCCAACGCCCCCATCCTTTCTTATGCCGCCAAGTTCGCCTCCGGCTTCTATGGCCCATTCCGCGAAGCTGCCGACTCGGCGCCCCAATTCGGTGATCGCCTCTCCTACCAGATGGATGGCGCCAATCTGCGTGAAGCCATGCGCGAGATCGAGGCCGATATTGAAGAGGGCGCAGACATGATCATGGTGAAGCCCGCCCTGCCTTATCTGGACGTGATTGCCGCCGCCCGCGAGAGGTTCGACCTGCCGCTAGCGGCTTACCAGGTTTCCGGCGAGTACGCCATGATCGAAGCTGCCGCCCGCAATAACTGGATCGACCGCAACCGCGTCATGATGGAATCGTTGACCTCGATTCGCCGGGCGGGAGCCAGCATTATCGTCACCTACTATGCCAGAGAAGCCGCCCAGTTGTTGGCCTAGGACTCCCTATGTGGGGACGGGTCGGAGCCTCCGGAGCGAAGTTGAAGGAACCGGTGTAGGCCGAGCGAAGCTCAGCAGGTCTTGCGCCCTCAGGGACTAATAACGTTGCGGACTCTGCACGTAAACCACCCGGTCATTCTTGCATGCCCAAACCAGGGCGACGATCCATCCAATCACGCTCCATCCTAAAAAGAAATTGAGGAGAAAGATGGAAAGCCTGTCATGTTTCTCGCGCAGCAAAGCCACAATCGTGGGCAGAAAATAGAGGAGCAATCCGGATCCGAAGATCGGAAATAGGAAGAACCCGAAGACGTGCATAGATGCCTCCTTACAAATAATTTTACGCCCACCATAGGCTGGAAGTTCCCTTAATTCGCTCCACGAAGCCAAAAGCGATCGCTCGAGGGTGCCCGTCCAAGCTCCTCTTGAACGGGTTTTGTTGCGGATCGGCGAGCCTGCAGCCAGGTTACTACCCGGCTTGCCCAAAGCCCTGCTATCGCAACCTGGCGCCTGCCTGTTCTAGAATCAAACGTTTGCCATCAAGCATCTCTTCATAGTGAGGAACGCTCCTTGCCCGAAACCATTTATGACATCGCCATCATCGGCAGTGGTCCGGCCGGCTACACCGCCGCCATCCGCGCTGGCCAATACGGACTGAAAACCGCTCTCATCGAAAAGGACAGCGTGCTCGGCGGCACCTGTCTCCATGTAGGCTGCATCCCGACCAAGGCCCTGCTGTTCAACGCCGAACTTTGGGACCACCTCAAAGAGGCGAAAGAATTCGGCATCGAAGGCGTGGACGCGCGCCAGCTGAATTGGGCGGCCATCCAGGAGCGCAAGTCGAAGATCGTGGCCAAGCACACCAAGGGTCTCGATTTCTTGATGAAGAAGAACAAGGTGGAAACTATCCGAGGCTATGGCAAGCTCACCGGTCCGGCACAAAACGGCGTGCTGACGGTCGAAGTCTCCGCTGACAGCAAGACCAGCCAGGTCAAGGCGAAGACTGTAATCCTCTGTTCCGGATCGGAGGCCCGCATGCTGCCTGGTCTCGAACCCGGCGACCGCATCCTCAGCAACATCGAGATCCTCGCCCTCAAGGAAATCCCCAAGTCCCTGGTGATCGTTGGCGCGGGAGCGGTGGGCGTCGAATTCGCATCCATATTTCGTTCCTTCGGCACCGAAGTCACCCTCATCGAAATGCTCCCCCGCCTGGTTCCGATAGAAGATGAAGAGATTTCCAAAGAGCTGGCGCGGGTCTATCGCAAGCGCGGCATCAATTTCCACACCCACGCCAAGGTGGACAAGATCGAAAAAAGCAAATCAGGAATCACCGTAAACTTCAGCGTGGATGGTAAACCGCAGAAGATCGAAACTGAGAGGATCCTGATCGCCGTGGGCCGCAGGCCGCGAACTGAAAACCTCGGCCTGGAAAGAACGAAAATCAAGCCCGACCGCGGCTTTATCAAGACCGACAGCTGGATGCAAACCGCTGAGCCCGGGGTTTACGCCATCGGCGACATCGTGCTAGGGACGCCGCAACTGGCGCACGTCGGCGCCATGGAAGGCATCGTTGCTGTCACCAGAATTGCCGGCAAGAAGGGCAAGCCCATCAATCCTGAGCACATCCCCAACGCAACTTACTGCCATCCCGAGATTGGCAGCGTGGGCTTGACCGAGGCCAGGGCCGAAGAGGCGGGCTACAACGTCAAAGTCGGAAAGTTCCCCTTCACCGCAAACTCGCGCGCGTCGATCGTGGGTCAGCATGAGGGCTTCATCAAAATCGTCTCTGATGCCGACTACGGCGAGATTCTGGGAGTGCACATCATCGGTCCGCAGGCCACCGAACTGATCGCCGAAGCGGTCGTGGCCATCGAACTCGAAGCCACGGTCGAAGATTTGATGTGGACGATTCACGCCCACCCCACGCTGGCCGAAGCCATGCTGGACGCCTCCAACAGCGTGTATGGGATACCAATAAACGCCTGAGGAATTTAGCAATTGAGCAATTTAGTAATGGGTAATTTGAAAACGCGCGTACTCTTGAAATTGCCCAATTACCAAATTACTCAATTACCCAATCGCCCTTGATCTCCGTCCTCCAACTCGGCACCATCGACTATCCGACGGGCCTGCGCCTGCAACAGCGCCTCGTCGAGTTGCGCAAAGAAGGGCGCATCGGCGACGTCCTCCTCCTGCTCGAGCATTCGCCGGTCATTACTCTCGGCCGCAATGCCAGCCGGAAAAACATCGTTGCGTCACTCGAACTGCTGGCCCAGCGTGGCGTAGAGGTATTCGAATGTGACCGCGGCGGGGACGTCACCTTCCATGGTCCCGACCAGTTGGTCGGCTATCCTATTTTCGATTTACGCGCCATCGCTACGCCCGACGGCAAACGAAAAACTCTGGGCGCGATCGAATACGTGCGCCGCCTGGAAGAAGTCCTCATCCGCAGCTGTGCTGATTTCGGCATTCCCGCCGTCCGCATCTGCGGCCTCACCGGCGTCTGGACTACCATAGAGCATGCGGGCCCGGGTCATCGACCCGGGCAGGGCGAGTCAGAGACCTGCCTCCACACAGGCAAGGAACAAGCGAAAATCGCCGCCATCGGCGTCCACATCTCCCGCGCCGTCACTTCGCACGGCTTCGCCCTCAACGTCAACACCGACCTCGATTATTTCAATCTGATAGTTCCTTGCGGCATCACCACCAGACCCGTGACCTCCATGGCCAAAGAATTAGGCCATGAACTCTCGCTGCAGGAAGTGGCACATTCCGTCTCGCGCAACTTCGGCGTGGTCTTCGAGAGCCAGATGCTCTGGCTGGAGAATCTGGATGCGCTGTTGGGGCAGTCTTTGGGAGTGCCGGTAAGACCGCCAGAGCAACTGCGCCAGCTGCACAAGGAAGAAGATACCTTCTGGGCATAGCGGCGGCGAACTTCTGGAAGGCGACAGAACCGAACCCTCCGCGTTAGCATGGATGACGCCGAGCCGCAAATGGCCAAAAAGCAAAAGGGCAATCTTTCTGGCAAGTCAGCACGCGTCCCAGGCGCGAACCAGCGCACTTACACCATCCCCGATCATCGTCTGGAAAAGCCCAGCATCACCATTCGCCAGGTCCGCAAGGGCGGCAAAGTGAGCTACGAAGTCACCGGCGACCTCAGCGCGCCCGTCCCGCCCATCCGCGATTCCAGATATCTGAGCCAGAAGCAATGCATCGAAATCTATCGCTGGATGTTGCTCAACCGGAAGATGGAGACCGCGCTGGAGAATCTCTACAAGCAGGGAAAGGTGGTCGGCGGTGTTTACTTCGGCCTGGGTCAGGAAGCCTGCTCCTGCGCTTCCGCTTACGCGCTGCACAAGGACGACTGGCTTGGGCCCTTGATCCGCAATCAGGGTTCGACGCTGGTCCGTGGTTTTTCCCCGCGCGACATCATGATGCAGTACATGGCCAAGGCTGGTTCGCCCACCCGGGGCCGCGACGCATCATCGCACTTCGGTGACATCAAAGACCGCAATGTGGTTGCTCCCATCTCGACTCTGGGCGATCTGCTTCCCGTTCTCGCCGGCGTGGCTCTGGGCGCGCGCTTGCAGGGGCGCAACATCGCCGTCATGACCTACATCGGCGACGGCGGCCAGTCCACCGGGGTCACCTACGAAGGCTTGAACTTCGCCGCGGTGCAGGATCTCGGCCTCGTCCTGTTCGTCGAAAACAATCTCTGGGCCTACTCCACGCCCGCCGACATGCAATTCCGCGTGAAAGACCTCGCCGAACGTGCCATCGCTTACGGCATTCCGGGCGTCATCGTTGACGGCACCGATGCCTGCCAGGTTTACGACGCTGCCCATGAAGCCTGCGAACGTGCTCGCCGCGGCGAAGGCCCCACCCTCATCGAAGCCAAGATGATGCGCATGAAAGGGCACGCCATCCACGACGCCGCCGACTACGTCCCCAAACCCCTATTCGAGTATTGGCGCAAACGCGACCCCATTACCCGCTTCGAAAACTACTTGTTAAATGTAAAAAAGTGGCTAACCCCAACTGAGAACCGAGAACTGATCACTGGGGTCGATCAGCAACTGGAGGCCGACCGTGATTTCGCAGTCGCCAGCCCCATGCCCAAACCCGAATCCGCCGCCGGCGGTGTGTATTGCGAGGATGGCTGCCACCAAATCAAACCGAAGTATGGTACTCCGAAAGTCACAAAGGGAACTGCGACAGGTCGTGCGGGTGTTGAGGCCGCAATCCATTTAAAATGACGCACGATCGGAAAGAGAAATTGTTAGAAGGCGAAATTTAAGAAGCGCAATGCCAGAACTCACATATCTCGAAGCCATCCGCCAGGGCATCTGGGAGGAAATGGAGCGCGATCCCACCGTCTTCTGCCTGGGCGAGGACATCGGCATCTACGGTGGCGCCTTCAAAGTCACCGATGGCTTCATTGACCGCTTCGGACCCGAGCGCGTCATCGGTACTCCCATCGCGGAATCCGCCATCGTCGGCGCCGCCTTCGGCGCTTCGCTCACCGGCATGCGTCCGGTGGCCGAGTTCCAGTTCATGGATTTCATCGGCTGCGCTTTCAATCAGATCGTCAACATGGTTGCCAAAGCTCACTACCGCTGGGGTGCGCCCGCGCCGCTGGTTATCCGCGGGCCCAGTGGGGGCAACGTTCACGGCGGCCCATTCCACTCGCAGAATCCGGAAATGTGGTTTGTGCACGCGCCCGGCCTGAAGGTGGTTTGTCCGGCCAGCGCCTACGACGCCAAAGGCCTGATCAAAGCGTCTATCCGCGACAATAATCCGGTCATCTTCTTTGAGCACAAGTACCTCTATCGCCGCATCAAGGAAGAAGTGCCTGCGGACGATTACATTGTTCCCCTGGGCAAGGCCCGCATCGCCCGCCAAGGCCGCGACCTGAGTATCATTACTTATGCCGCCATGGTGCACACCGCGCTGGAGGCCGCTGAGACGTTAAGCCAGGAGGGGATCGACGTCGAAATCCTGGACTTGCGAACTATCTCGCCCCTCGATCGCGAAGCGATTGCTGAAACCGTACGCAAGACCAGCAAGGTCATCATCTTGCACGAACACTCCCGCACCGGAGGCCTGGCCGGCGAAGTTGCGTCCATCATTAATGAAGACGCTTTCGACCATCTCGACGGCCCTATCGTGCGCATCGCCGCCCAGGATTCTCCGGTGCCGTTCTCGCCGCCGCAGGAGGAGTACTTCCTGCCCCAGGTGAGCGATGTGTTGCGTGAAGCCCGGCGCCTGAAAACATATTGAAGTACAACACGTGGGGGCAGCCTGCCCCGGCTGACCGCAACTCAGCAAGGCAGCAATGTGAATGCAGGAAAATCTGGTTACCATCGCTGTCTTCCATAGCCAGCCGGAGTTCCTGCTGGCCCGCACCCGCCTGGAATCAGCCGATATCGAATGCTTCGCGTATGATGAGAACATGCTCCGCATCGGCGGCTGGCATTCCCATATTCTCGGCGGAATCAAGCTGCAGGTGAGAGAATCGGAAGCGCAGGACGCCCGTGCCATCCTTTATCAAACGGCATCGCTGGACAATCCCTAGCGGCGTCCTCTTAAAGCGTACGTGAACAGGAGGCAAGCATGCGCAATTTCGTCCTCGGCGTTGTCATCACCCTGCTCTTGCTCCTTGTGGTAGGGCTGGCCATCTCCATGCTCGGCTTCTTACCCACGAATGCAGACTCCAATCCGCCGAAAATGGAGCGCCGCATCGCTATGTCCGCCATGGATGCCTCCATGGAGCGCCATGCTCCCCGCCTGACCAACCCTCTGCCTCCGACTGACGAGAATCTGATCGACGGAATGAAAATCTACACCATGAACTGCGCTCCTTGTCACGGCGGACTGGACAACAAACCCAGCCCCCTCGATCACTCTTTCTACCCGCCGCCTCCGCAGTTGATCCTCCATCCCCTTGACGATCCCGAGTGGCACATCTACTACGCCGTTCGCACCGGCATCCGCTACACCGGCATGCCCGCGTGGAACCATGCTTTGAGCGAGTCGGACATGTGGAAAGTCACGGCCTTCCTGTCGCGCATCGAAAAATTGCCTCCTCCGGTGCAGGACTACTGGAAGAAATCCACCGGGGTCGCGCCCCTCCCGGTTGACCCCAAAGGGCAAGAGAACGGGCATCACGACTAGAGACGGGGCAGCAACCGGAACGGCCTGGCCAAATATATATAATAAAGGTTTGCGCGCGCCCGAACGGAGCCGCGTGGAAGGGAATTATGCCGACTGATATCGTCATGCCCCAGATGGGCGAATCGATCTTTGAAGGGACCATCACCAAATGGCTGAAGAAGCCGGGTGACAAGGTGCAGCGCGACGAACCCCTGTTTGAGATTTCAACCGACAAGGTGGACGCCGAAATTCCTGCCCCGGCTTCCGGTGTCCTACAGGACATCAAGGTCGCCGAAGGCGCCACCGTTCAAGTAAATACCGTAGTCGGCACAATATCGGTAGACGGCGAGAGTGCCTCTGCCAAACCAGCGGCCGCGGCACCACCCGCTCCCGCGAAGAAGGAAGTGCCAGTAAAGTCGTCTGCCCCAGTAGCTGAGCCCAAGCCGGTCGCCCCCGTTTCACAACCTCAGGCCTCCCACGACGAAGACGAGCACGCTCGTTCCTCGCCCCTGGTCCGCAAAATCGCGCGCGAGCACAACATCAATCTGGCGCAGGTACCCGGCACCGGACTGGGCGGCCGCATCACCAAGCAGGACATTACCGCATTTCTGGAAGGCGCGCCTGCTCCAGCCGCTCCCGCCGCGCCGGTTGCTTCCGCCAAAGCCAACGCCGGCTCTCCCGCCCCGCCTGCGGTTCCCGGCGACCTGGTGCCCATGACCCATATTCGCAAGATCATCGCTCACCGCATGATCGAGTCGCGCCGCACCAGCGCCCACGTGCACTGCATGTTCGAGGTGGATCTGACGCGCATCGTTCAGCTGCGCAACAAGAACAAGGCCGCCTTTGAAAAACGTAATGGCGTCCGCCTCACCTTCATGCCGTTTTTTACTCGTGCCGCCATCATTTCGCTGCAGCAGTTCCCCATCGTGAATGCGTCGATCGAAGGCGAAGGCCTCCGCTATCATCGTCACGTCAATGTCGGAATCGCCGTCGCTCTCGACTGGGGGCTCATCGTTCCGGTGCTGAAAAATGCTGACGAACTCAACTTCCTCGGCCTGCAACGCAGCATTAGCGATTTGGGAGAGCGTGCCCGCAACAAGAAACTCAAGCCGGAAGAAGTTGAAGGCTCGACCTTCACCATCACCAATCCCGGCCAGTTTGGCGCCGTCTTTGGATTGCCCATCATCAACCAGCCCAACTCCGCAATCATGGGCGTGGGCGGAATTACCAAGGCGCCTGTCGTAGTCACCGATGACAACGGCAACGATTCCATCGCCATCCGCTCCCTCGTCCATCTGACTCTGGGCTACGATCACAGAATCATCGACGGCGCCGTCGCCGATCAGTTCATGGCTGAGGTCAAGAAAACGCTCGAGAACTGGAGCGAAGAAATCGGTTGACTTAGGGCTGAGTCGGCTTCGCCCAGGTGGAAGCATTCAAACACAAGACTGTTCCATCAATCACCGCGCTCAACCCCTGCTTGAATTTTTCCGGATCCACAATGTGCCGGGAAGTCACCGCATCCGTCAGTTGCAGGGCGGCTGACACAAACGACATCGCCGCATTCTTCTTTTCGACTCCGGAACGGCTGGCAAAAAGCCCTTCTATTCCGGTCACAATTGAAGGCACAAACGCTATTCCCTGCAGCAGCTTGGACAGAAAGTCCATAGAATTCCCCCTCATATGAATGTGATGTCTTGACCACCGAACTGAGAACAAGAAACCGGGAACTGAGAACTGAAATTGAATTTCGGAGTGGACCGCTTAAGCATCCGTCACTTGAACCACCAGTGGTCATGCAGGGCAATGGCCGCGCTGATGGCTGCAGTGATGGCCGCGTTCACGATCCGATCGTAAACTCCACGGCGAATTTCACTTTTTTCCAGCTGTGTCACTCGGTCTTCCACCAGTTTGACCCGGCCCGGCTGCCCGCTACCCACCAGCATGTCCATTTTGGCTTCCAGCCGCTCCAACTTCTCCAGCACCTCTCCCTGAAAATCGCTGTCCGTGACCCGCATCACCAGCGACTGCCTCCCCGTGCTCCCGGGATGGGGATAATTGGCCGAGATGTCGTCCTGACGGTCTTTCATAATGGATACTTGAGGTGCAGGGCAGTCGTGTACCGTGAATACCTTGGCGGCGTGGAGTTGTCGTACTGCCGCAGGTAATAGTTCTGTACCGCGGCCAGCCGCGTCAGGGTAAAGGTTTGGGTGGAGAACCGGCCCGCTAGATTGCGGTCGTTATCCTGCCCCCATCCGAAATCCGTCCAGCGCACCTCAATTCCTCCGCCCGTTCCTGGCGCCACTCCGGCATCCACATCCACGCTGGTCGATGTGGCCTGGGTGATTTCAGCGCCTGTCAAGTCCGGCAGGAACAGCACACCCACCTGGGCCGTGGTCATAGCGGCCAGACTAAGAGGCAGGGCTACGTCTCCGGACTGGAACTCAAATGCCAGAGATGCGCTGACGTCGTCGGCAAACCGGACCTTATAGAGGCTGTGCTCTTCCTTCAGGTCTTTGACCTCGATCTCGACTTCGCGCACGATCGCCTGGAAGGCGGCTCCGCGTGAAGCTACGCTCACGTTCACCGCGTCCCCTGGAAAAATGTCTTCTGCGTTTCCCGGTAGAAAATCGCTCCACGTTGTGTACTCCCCAGCCCAGGCAATTCCGGCCGCGTCATCCAGCAATGCCAGCGCCGCGTTCTCGCAATCCGCTGACGTGCGAGGAGATGGCGTCTGCACCCTCCGCACCGATCCGCGCACACCGTCATCGCTTCCATTCTGCTGCGCCGCAATGCGGGCTGGGTCCGTCACCCGGGCCATCGCTCGCCCCAGTCCCCGATACTGCACCTCGCTGATCGTAGTGGTGGACGGCGTTTGCGCCCACGACGCGGTGAGCCACACCATCACAAACGCCAGCAAGTAGAAAGGCCGCCCCCAGGGGCGGCGGTGCTCGTCGAACATGTTTCCTCCCTTGCCGAGTTTCACCGCGAGGCAAACGCTCCCCTCGACCCAAGAGGGGAATTAAGCCTCGCTAAAATGTTTGGATTTATTAAGAGAGTTAACTGACCACTGGGAACCAACAACTTGAAAACTGGTCTCTTACTTTTCCGCTCTCACCTGCTGGTCGAGGAACCTCTCGACGCTGCGCAAATACACATCCGCAAAGTCCACCACCGGGCGTTGCTTTTCGATCAGGTCCTGGGCCGCCTCTGGCGTCCAACCCATCGAGCACAATACCGCTAGAGTCATCATCGGCGCCCGGTGGACCCCGGCCGCGCAATGAATGAACACTTTTGTCCCTTCCTGGCCGAGTGCTTCCGTCGCGAATTCCACTCCCCGCTCGAATATCTCCGGCGGTTTAGGCTGAAAATCATCGTCAATCGGGCTCCACAGCACTGCGATAGCATGCGGCGCCGCCAGCTTGGTATCGTCAAATTCGATCTGCATGTCGATGATGTGGGTAACCCCGGCCCGCGACACCGCCGCCATGTTGTCTTCCGTCCAGATTCCGCCCCCGACCGCAATCCGGCCGGTCACCCAGGTCATGTCCATCATGAAAGCCCCGTGCAGTAAAGGCTGATAGGCCACTGCCAAGCCTGAGTGCATCGCCGTATGGCGGTTGAAGGTCGCCGATAAACGGTCCGCGGCCCGCACCCAACGGCTGGTCGCCGTCGCCCAACTGTCGGCTTTCATTCTAAGCTATCCTCGACGGGCGCGG
>JBARIF010000606.1:0-1716 GCA_049799615.1 Terriglobales bacterium | reverse complement strand
CTAGAAGGCCGCGCCGGTTTTTGAAACCACGCCAGAACCGATGCAACTTCACGTAGGGGCGGGTGTCCACACCCGCCGGGCGGAGTGCATCTCCGCTTGATCTGGGAACTGTTCTCGGCTCGGGCCGTCGGGCTAAAAAAACCAGGCGAGCTCCGCTCGCCCGCCCGGACGAGGGCGTCCGGGCCTACGTGGGCTGCGGCTGTCCTCGCCTCTACTGCAGAACCAATTTCAGGATGTTGCCGTTGTAGTCCACTACATAGAGTTCTCCGGCGGCATCCCGAGCAAATGATGTGAGCGTGCGGTTGGTGGCAAGCAGGTCACCACGAGTCCAGGTATTGGCAGGCGCTTCGGTCAAGCTCCATATCTTGCCTGTAAGATCGGCAAAGATGTATTTGTTCGCCAGGCTGGGGATGGCGCTGCCGGTATAAACGAATCCGCCAATCACTGCGATGCCATCGGTGTGAGGATATTCCGTAATCGGCAGAACCTTGTTGGTCATGTCACAAGTGGTTGTGGTTGGTGGAAAACAATGATTGCCCTCCATGACGTTCCAGCCGAAGTTGCCGCCCTTTTGCAGGATGTCAACTTCCTCCCAGCTGTCCTGGCCCACATCGGCGACGAACAGGCGGTTGGTCACTGGCTCGAAGGAAAAGCGCCAGGGATTGCGCAGCCCGTAGGCGTAGATTTCGGGCAGGCCTCCGCCTCCGGCGAAGGGATTGTCCGCTGGAATTCCGTATTCCTTTCCCGTAGCAAAGGGAGGGTCAACGCTAATGCGGAGCATCTTTCCCAGGAACGTGGACAAATTCTGGCCATTGCCGAGGGGATCGCCACCACTGCCGCCGTCTCCCAACCCGATATACAGGAAACCGTCGGGGCCGAAAACCAGCTGGCCCCCCTTGTGATTGGTGAACGGCTGGTTTACCACCAGCAGAACGCGCTCACTGTTGGGATCGGCCGTGTTGGGGTCATTGGCCAGGGTCTGGTACTCGGCAATGATTGTCTCCCGATTGCCCTCGTCCAGCGTGTAGTTCACATAGAACTTGTGATTCGTGCTGTAGTTGGGATGAAAAGCCAGGCCCAGCAGGCCCTGTTCCTGCCCGTCGAAGTTGGTCAGGCTCTGGATGTCCAGAAAATTCCCGGATTGCAGGACACCGTTGTCGAGGATCCGAATGGTTCCCCGCTGCTCAACGATGAAAAACCGGTTGTCGCCGGGTGGCCTTTCCATCCCTACCGGATTGCTGAGACCACTTACAACCGTGGTCAAGGCAAGCGAGCCGGTGGGTGCGGTGTAGGTAAATCCATTGGTCAAAGTACCGCTCTGGGCATCGGTATTAGTGACCATGACGCTGACTGCGCCGGCGGCGTGGGCGGGAGTGCTGGCTGTGATCGAGGTGCTGTTCACCACTGCGACGCTGGTCGCAGAGGTCCCCCCCAGCTGCACTGTGGCTCCGGACAGGAAGCCCGTGCCGGTGATGGTCACGGCTGTCCCGCCGGTGCTGGGTCCAGAGGTGGGCGTGATCGCAGTCACCGTCGGCGCCGGGTTAGACGCTGTGTAGGTAAATCCATTGGCCAAAGTACCGCTCTGGGTATCGGTGTTGGTGACCATGACGCTGACTGCGCCGGCGGCGTGGGCGGGAGTGCTGGCTGTGATCGAGGTGCTGTTCACCACTGCGACGCTGGTCGCAGAGGTCCCCCCCAGCTGCACTGTGGCTCCGG
>JBARIF010000605.1:0-4554 GCA_049799615.1 Terriglobales bacterium | reverse complement strand
CAAAGAAACCCCGCAAAGGTTCCAAAGAAAGGCCCTCACTGGCGAAACGTTCCACGGTAATCTCCTCAGGGGCGGATCCCCGCCACCGCCATCATGCGCCCTGTGACTCCCTTTTCCGCGCGATAGGAGAAAAGCAGATCGGGGCGGCATGAAGTGCATAGCGGCGACGCGCTGATGTTCTTCGCCGCCACCCCGGCGGCCATGAGCTGACGGCGGTTGGCTTCCATCAGATCGAGAAAAATCTTCCTGGGCAACTCGCTGTGGCCGGGAGCGCGCGCCGTCAGGAACAGCAGCGGATACTTCTCCCGAACCGGGTCCGACTCCTCGACCTCGCGAAATAGTTTGCTGCCATATTCAAATTGGGATTCAAACTGGGTTCGCACTTCCGGGCCGACCGCATAGCAGCATCCATGGACCCCTGGGCCGATGGCCGCCCTGAGATCGCCGGGATGAGTGCCGAAGCAGCGCTGCATCTCTCCGACGCCCTTCTCCACGATCCGCTTCACAGTCCCCCGCCAGCCGGCATGGAACACTCCCACGGCTTGGCGCTTTGTGTCCACAAGGATGACCGGCAGGCAATCAGCGGTCAGAATTGCCAGCAGCAAACCCGGAGTTCGGGTAATCAGGCCGTCGCCGGTGAGAGCTGACCGGGGAATTTGCGAGACACAATGAACAAGGTCAGAGTGGACCTGGCGGGCGGTGATCAATGGCAACGCGCGCCCCTTCCTGACAGCTCCGAGTTGGCGGAGAAAGGCGGCGCGATTTTGTTCCACGGCACGCCGCGAATCTTCCCGGGTAAAGCCCAGATTCAGGCTTCTCCCACCATAGACTTTGGAAAATCCGCCAGACCTTACGCTGAAGCCATGGATCAGCCAGGGAATGGGAGTGAGGGAATCCGCCTGCAGAATTTTGCCTGGCTTCTTCCGAAGAGCTTTCGAGGGCACCGAAACATCTTAGCAACACGCTCCGTGGTCTGTAACAAATGGCAAGTGTGAACCTCGCAGCCGTCCTTGCCGGTTTCGACGGTCAAGGCCTTTAACCGCAAAGAAACGCCAAGGACGCAAAGTACACAGCAGAGTTGAGCGAGCGCATGGAGTGGTCTTCCGGGTATAATTCCGCGCTGCAGTAATTACGAAGTTGCCCGTTGTTCTTTGCGTCCTTTGCGCTCTTTGAGGTTCAACGCTTTTGACTGGAAAGGCCGCCGGGAAATCCGCAAACCGCGGTAACAAATCAGACGCCGTTCAGGAGCCCCATACATGCGTGTCCTTATTCTGACGTTTGCCTTGCTGTGCGCTCTGTTTGCAGGAGCGTTAGCGCAGCAGGCCAACTCAACCACCGACGAAGCCAAGGTAAAGAAGACGAAGAACACGGAACCCGCGGCCAAGAGTCAGGAGAAGAAGCCGGCCGAGAAAGCTCCGGAAGCCAACCCGGCCGAAGAGCAGAAGCCGGCGGCTCCCAAACCGGGTACCGACAAGGACAAAGAAGAATTTGATGTCTCCGAAGTTCCGCCGGTGGTGACCCATCACCAGATTACGCTTGATGGCAAAGTGCTCAAATACACCGCCACCACGGGCCGGCTGCCGCTCAAGCGGGGTGACGGCAAGATCGAGGGCGAGATGTTTTTCGTGGCTTACACGCTCGACGGACAAGACGCGGAAAAACGTCCCCTGACCTTTGCCTTCAACGGCGGCCCGGGGTCGGCGACCATCTGGCTGCATATGGGCGCGCTAGGTCCGCGGAGGGCCGGGCTGCGGCCCGATGGTCTTCTGCCGCCTGCGCCTTACCACATTGCGGACAACCCGAATACCCTGCTCGACAAGAGCGACCTGGTGCTGGTGGATGCGATGTCAACCGGCTTCAGCCGCGCCGCCAATGCTGAACTATCCAAAAAATTCCTGGGCGTTAAAGGCGATATCGATGCGTTCAGCGAATTCATCCGGCTGTATCTCACGCGCTACGAGCGCTGGAGTTCGCCGCTCTTCCTTTTCGGCGAGAGCTATGGGACCACACGTGCTGCCGGCATCGCGGGCAACCTCGTGGACCAGGGCATTTCCTTCAACGGCATCACCCTGCTCTCGACCGCGCTCAGCTTCCAGACGCTTGAGGACACCAAGAGTAACGACCAGCCCTACATCCTGCTGATTCCCACATTCACCATGATCGCGGGCTACCACAAGAAACTGCCCCCAGACCTGATGCAGGACATGGCCAAGGCGCGGCAGGAGTCCGAGCAATGGGCCTCGACCGAATACGCCCAGGCACTGGCCAAAGGCGACGCGATTACGCCAGAAGAGCGGCAGAAGGTCATCGATCAGATGGCCCGCTACACGGGCTTGAATAAGGATGTCCTCGATCAGGCCAACCTGCGTATCGACGTGCCCAAGTTCACACACTACCTGTTGCTCGATCAGAAACTGCGCGTGGGCCGCCTGGACGGCCGTTTCACCGGCCCTGACCCGAACGGACTGCTGGACACACCGTTTTACGATCCCACTGAATCAGCGATATTGCCCCCTTTTACGTCCGTCTTTTATAACTACGTGCGGACCGAACTAGGCTACAAGACCGATATGCCCTACCAGGTATTTCCTGCCGATCAGAACTTCTTTGAAAATTCCTGGAACTGGGGTTCCGGCATCACCGGCTTCCCGGACACCGCTACGGCGCTTCGCCAGGCGATTGTGAAAAACCCCTACTTGAAGGTCCTGGTGATGGAGGGACTCTACGACCTGGCGACACCGTTCTATGCCGCCGACTACACCATCGATCACCTGAATCTGTCGCCGCAGTACAGAAAGAATATTTCCTTCGCCACTTACGACGCAGGACACATGGTCTATCTGCCCGCCGACGGCCTGAAGAAAATGAAGGCCGACGAAGCTGGATTCATGGATAAGGCCCTGGCGGGAAACTAGGCATCCGTAACTGAGAACGGAGAACTCGAGACTGGAAACTGGTTCTTAAATCAAGGGAAGAACGAAGGTTGTGAGCGACAGGACGCCTTGACTCCGTTCGCAGGCGGACAGCGGCTCTCGCTTGTGCCAGGCTGTCGCCTGCTCATACCCATTGGCAACCTGGAGGACCCGGGCTTCTCCCCAATGTGGTCCGATGATCTGCAAGCCAATGGGTAAGCCGGCTTCGGTGAATCCGCAGGGAACTGAAATTGCGGGCAGCCCCCAGACATTAACGGGGCGCGTGTTTCGCAGCAGGAGCAGTTCTCGCGGCCGGAGAAGATCGGGATTCTGTTTCAGTTCCGCGATGGCAGGCGCCGGAATCGGCGTAGTCGGAGTGACCAACACATCCACATCCGCGAAAATCGACGCGATGTCGCGCCGTGCCTGTTCCAGTTCGCCACGGCATCGAAGCAGGACATCCGGGTCAACATTCTGGCCGGAGCGAATCCGGCGCAGGGTTTCCGGCTGGTAGAGTTCCGGGCTGCGCGCGAGGAACTCGGCATGAAAGGAATACGACTCCGCGCTTTGCAGGGTGCGGTCAGTCGGAACCGACAGTTTCAGGTCACGGATTTCCGCGCCCATTGCAGCCAGGCCTGCAATCGCGTGATCCATCGCGGAACTCACTTCCCCATCCAGATCTTCGAAAAAGAATTTCTTTGGAATGCCAATTCGTAGCGGCTGGAACTTTTTTCCTAGTACCGCCACATAGTCTTCGACTGGAACATCCGCACTGGCTTTGTCCGCGGCATCGTGACCGGCGATGGCGGCGAAAATCACGGCCACGTCTGCCACTGTGCGTCCGATGGGCCCGACGTGGTCGAGAGAAGTTGAAAGCGGAATCACGCCCCGGGTACTGACCCGTCCGTAAGTCGGTTTCAGGCCAACTACGCCGCACAGTGCAGCGGGTTCGCGGACCGAGCCGGCGGTGTCGGTGCCGATCGCGCCGTAACCCAATCCGGCGGCAACCGCGGTGGCTGAGCCTCCCGAGGAACCGCCGGCGATGTGCGCCCGATTCCATGCGTTTCGCACCTCGCCGAAGGCGCTGATCATCGAACTGCCGCCGTAGGCAAGTTCGTGCAGATTCTGTTTCCCCAAGAGCACCGCACCGGCTGCCTTCAGGCGGCGAACCACTTCCGCGTCTTCCGTAGGAATGCGGTTGTTGAACAGCAAACTGGCTGCGGTGGTGCGCACACCAGCAGTGTCGATCAAGTCCTTGAGAGCGAGCGGAATGCCGTGCAGGAGCCCGCGCCAGTCGCCGCGCCGGATCTCGGCTTCGGACTGGCGGGCCTGCGCCAGGGCGGACTCTGCAGTTACAGTAATGAATGCATTCAGCTTCGGATTGAGCTTTTCGATTCGGGCCAGGCACGCGGCCGCAAGCTCGACCGGTGAGAGTGCGCCCTGGCGCAGCAGTTCGCTCGTTTGCAGAATGGATTGCGGCAAGTGAAGCTATCCTCGTTGTGCGGAAATATTATCCCTTAAGTGGACCCGCGTAGGCCCGGACGCCCTCGTCCGGGCGGGCGAGCGCCGCTCGCCTGTCTCTATGGTTGCCAAAACTTCCGGGCGTTGCCCGGCTGGGCGGGCGACGGCGCCCGCCCCTACG
>JBARIF010000604.1:0-11567 GCA_049799615.1 Terriglobales bacterium | reverse complement strand
GGATTTGTCAGTCAATCGGTTGTCTATTGGAACTCCACGGCGCACAACACCACCTTCGTGACCAATAGCCAGCTCACCGCCGCGATTTCGGCTGCAGACGTCGCTAACGCCGCAGCGGTGACCGTTTTCGTGAAAAATCCGGGAGGCACGGGAATTTACAACAACCAGCCCGCGCAGAGCTCCAACATGGTGAACTTCACGGTGCAGTAATCGACAGGTCACGTCAGGCGCCAACCGGTTGCCGTTTTTCCGCGGCGCTGCGCGCGTACACTTCCTGCGCCGCCCGCACTGCGGCGCCATACTCCACCGGTTTGCCGGTCACGCTGGCGAGCACATGCTCGAGCGCCGCCAGAATTCCGATGGTGTCGAGATAGTCGTAGTAGCCGAGGTGCGCGATGCGGAACAGTTTGCCTTTCATCTCACCCTGGCCGTTGGCCACCACCGCGGCAAAGGATTCGCGGAACTCTTTGACGATCGCGCTGGAGTCAGTTCCCGCCGGAGATTGAATAGCCGTGAGCGCCGCGGCGGGTGATGCGGCCGCGAACAGCTTCAGCCCAAGCGCCCGCGCACCGGCGCGGGTCATCTCGGCCGCTAACTCGGCATTGTTGACCAGGGCTTCGCGTCCCGCCACCAGGTCGCCCTTGCCCATCTCCCGAACGAAATCGAGCGCTGCTCCCAACGCGGCGAAGAGTGAGGTCGCAGGCGTGTAAGCAGATTCTCCCTTAGCTGCGGCTTTGCGTTCCTTGCGGAAGTCGAAGTAGTAGCGCGGAGACCTGGCCGTCTCCATGCGCTTCCAGGCACGTTCGCTGACTGCGCAATAAGCCAGCCCGGGCGGAATCATCAACGCCTTCTGCGAGCCGCCGATGATGACGTCGATGCCCCAGCCATCCACCTCGAAGTGGGTCGTGCCCAGCCCGGTGATGGCGTCCACCACCAGCAAGGTATCATCGCCCTGGGCGCGGACGAGCTTCGCTATCCCCTTCACATCGTGCCGGGCGCCGGTGGAACTTTCCGTGGCCTGCAGGTAAACGCAGCGCACATCGGGTGTCAGCTTTTGCCGGATTTCGTCCAGTGCAATGGTCTCGCCGTAGGGCGCGCTAAGAACTTCAACCACGCAGCCAAAAGCCTTAGCCAGATCGCGCCAGCGTTCACCAAACTTGCCTGCAGTCAGGACCAGAACCTTGTCGCCGGGCGAAGTCAGGTTTGAGACTGAGCCTTCCATAGCGCCGGTCCCGGACGAAGCCAGCACCAGCACATCGTTCTGCGTGCCGACAAAGTCTTTCATGTCCGCCAGCACGCGGGTGTACAAGGCGCGGAAGTCGGCGGTGCGATGATGCATGGCAAACGAAGCCATGGCGGTCTGCGCCGCCGGAAGGATGGGAGTTGGGCCGGGAGTGAATAGACGGTTCTTGCGCAACATTTACGAAGGGGTCCTTTGGCGTAAGAAGATCATTCTAGTTTACCGAATCAGGCGATTTTGCGCATGCGGGGGGCGAATCCGGAACCATTTACCCCAAGAACACAAACGTGCACGAAGGAAAACAATGGTTTCTGGCCTTCCTTTGTGTCCTTCGTGGTTATTGATTTTGGTTTCAAGGCAGACGCTATAATCCCCCCATGAGCCTCAGCGAGCAGATCCAACAAGACATCATCGCCGCCATGAAGGCGCGCGACGAGCACCGCCTGTCCACCCTGCGCATGGTCAAGACCGCGCTCAAGAACCGCGAGATCGAGAAGATGGCGCCGCTCGACGAAAAGGAATCGCAGCAGGTTCTCACCACCCTGATCAAACAGCGCAAGGACTCCGTCGAGCAGTTCACCAAAGGCGGACGCCAGGAAATGGCCGACAAGGAAGCCGCCGAAATCGTGTTGATTGAGACCTATATGCCCAAGGCCGCCGGCGAAGACCAGATCGTGGCCGGGGTCAGAGCGGTCATCGCCGAAATGGGGTCGCCTACCATGAAGGAGATGGGCACGGTAATGAAGAATGTGATGGCGCGATTCTCCGGCGCAGGAATCCGTGTGGACGGAAAGGTGGTCAGCGACACGGTGAAGCGGGAACTGGCAGGGAAATAAATCTGAACACTTCTGTACGAATCGACAAATGGCTCTGGGCAGCCCGCTTCTTCAAGACGCGGGCCTTGGCGGCCCGGGCCTGTGAACTCGGCAGGATTCAGTCCAGCGGTCAGCCCGCCAAAGCTGCGCGCCCGGTCCGAATTGGAGACATGCTGAGAGTAACCAACGAGGGCGGCGAATTTCAGGTGGAGGTCCTGCTACTCAGCGCGGTGCGCGGCCGGGCGTCGATTGCTCATACCCTCTATCGTGAGACCGAGGCCAGTAAAGAGCAGCGATTGAAGGTGGCGGCGGAACGTAAGGCGATGCGGCAGTTCGAGGAGTTGCCTGCTGGCCGGCCATCAAAGCGCGATCGCCGCCGGATCATCCAGTTCCGGGGAAGAGCGTGAGTAAAAGGTGTGGATCACAAGGCCCACGTAGGGGCGGACGCCCTCGTCCGCCCAGTCGAGCAAAGCTCGACAAGAATTTCGCTTGACCCGATACCGACGTGAATCCGGTGCGTCAGGGACCCACCCTGCCGCGCTGCGCTCGGCCGCCCGGACGGGGGCGTCCGGGCCTACGTGATTCTACTTGCTCCGCTGCAACTCCCGGTAGGCCTCGCTCTTTGACACGCCCATCTCTTTGGCGATTCTTTTCAGCGCCGCTTTCTCATCCAGCTTTTCTGCCGCCATGATCTGCTCCAGCCGTTGGCGCACGCTCACACCGGCTGCCGCCTTCGGCCGACCCTCTTCCGCTTTCCCTATGAGCAGCGTGATCTCGCCCTTGATGTCGCCCCGGGCCTTCAGCGCGTCCAGAACCTCGCCGGCGCGGCCGCGCAGAAACTCTTCGTGGATCTTGGTGACTTCCCGCGCAATGACCAGCTGTCGTTCCGGCCCCAGAATCTCCACTACGTCTTCGACCGCTTCTTTCAGCCGGTGCGGTGCTTCGTAAAAAACCTGCGTCCGCGGCGAAGCCTTGATGCTTTCCAGCATCTGCCGCCGCTGCCCTCTTTTCGGAGGAAGAAAGCCACTGAAGCGAAACGAATCCGTGGGCAAGCCGCTGGCTACCAGCGCCGCCAGAAACGCCGAGGCCCCGGGGATCGGCACCACCGGAATATGGTGCCGGATCGCCAATGAAATCAGGCGGAAGCCGGGGTCGGAGATGCCGGGCATTCCGGCATCCGTCACCAAGGCCACGCTCGCGCCGCCTTCCAGATCGAGCACCAGCTCCGGGGCGCGAGTCATTTCATTGTGTTCGTGATAGCTGACGGTGCGGGTTGCGACCCCGTAGTGGTGCAACAGCTTTTGCGTCTGCCGGGTATCCTCGCAGGCGATCTGGTCGGCTTCCTTGAGCACGCGCACCGCGCGCAACGTGATGTCCTCGAGGTTGCCGATGGGCGTGGCCACCAGGTAGAGTCCTGGCGTCAGCGTGCCTTTCGGGTTTGCAAGCGCGTTCTGGCCCGCCTTCATGAAGGCGAGTCTAACATTGGGTACGACGCAATGGTCTTGTGACTGGGCGGTTCGATGTGCCGGGCTTGCATTGGGTCCCTCTCGGTTAGAGGGTTTGACCTGGCACCGCAAATGCCAAAGCTTTTAACCGCAAAGGATGCAAATGAACCCGCAGAGGGACGCTAAGGGTCCCCTAATGCAGAACCGCGGGCGGAGATGCGTGTACGACCGCGGGTTCATTGACGAGGCTGGGCACAAACCCTAGAATCAGGAAGGGCAGATATCAGTTGTTAGATCTCAGTTCTCAGTTTGAAAGGTGAAGTCCTCACCTGGTTTGCGGAGCGTCTTAGGAAGTCCATGCCACTTTACGAATACGAGTGCAAGAAGTGCCATCACCGCTTCGAGCGCATCCAGAAATTTTCCGATCCTCATGTCAAGAAATGCCCCAAATGCGGGGGCCCGATCGAGCAGGTGATCTCGGCCCCGGCCGTGCAATTCAAGGGCTCGGGATGGTACGTCACCGACTACGCCAAGAAGTCCTCGACCGGTTCGGCTGCCTCTTCTTCGAACGGAGACTCGGCCTCCAGCAAGGACGCCAAGGCAAAGTCGGAGGATTCCGGCAAAACGGAGAGTTCCTCCAAGGCAGATGCTGCCAAGTCCGAGGGCTCCAGGAAATCCGAAAGCTCTTCCAAAAAGAAGTAATGGAGCGCGAGCCGCCTTGCTCGTGCTTGGGGAAGCTATCGCCACCTCAGGCTGTATCCCAACGCTGCCAGGATCTGGTTTTCGAACTCATACTCCAGCACAAAGGTGAAGCTGTCTCCCTTTTCTTCCCAGGAGGCGGCATATTTGGTAAAGTCCCGACTATAAAACGAATAGGCGGCGGCATAACCGACATTACAGGGTTTCGGACACGCAATCATCCCGGTTGGATCGGAGCGCTCCACGCCAGTCGCGGCCAGCAGATCGCTGGAGCTCACATCGGGCTCGGCACCCACCCGAAGCTGGTGAGGCATGATCTCGAGCGCACGCCGGTCCCCGGGACGGATGTCCGCCGGCGCTCCGAGAGATGACCTCTGCAACGGATTTAAATCCACCTGTTGCGAGACGCTGTCCTGTGCCGCCTGCCAGATCATCCACAGGTCCGCGTCAGAATGCTTGGTCTGGTTAACGAACCCCTATCGCAGGCCCGGTGGGCTGCCCGCCACATCCCAGTAAAACCAATCCCAGCAAAAGCTTCCAAAGGTTTCGCCGCATAGGCCCGGTCCCAACTGATGGTAAGAAGACCATCGGCCATAGGGCGGTTTATCTCCAGTGGCGAGACCCGGCTGAATCGTTTCGGAAGTGCGGGCATCTAAGTAGTCGTTATAACGATGATTACACTATGATCAACATCAGACGCAGTGCAGAGCGCGGCGGAGGCGACTTCGGCTGGCTCAAAACGCAACACTCATTTTCCTTTGACACCTATCATGACCCGCGCTTTATGGGATTCCGTTCCCTGCGCGTTATCAACGAGGACTGGGTGCAGGCCGGGCATGGCTTCCCCATGCATCCGCATCGCGACATGGAGATCATTACCTACGTCCTCGACGGCGCTCTCGAGCACAAAGACAGCCTGGGAAATGGCTCCATCATTCGGCCTGGCGATGGACAGCGCATGAGCGCGGGAACCGGAGTGCGGCACAGCGAGGCCAACTCTTCAAAGACTGAAGCAGCGCACCTGCTGCAGATCTGGATTTTGCCTGACCGCCGCGGCCACGAGCCGGGCTACGAGCAGAAAGCGTTCCCCGAAGCCGAAAAGCGCGGCAAATTGCGCCTGATCGCCAGCCCAGACGGGAATGACGGCTCAGTGACCATCCACCAGGATGCGAGGCTGTACGTGTCGCTGCTCCAGCCCGGACAGGAAGTGAAGCACGAACTGGGCAAGGGCCGCTACGCCTGGCTGCAAATCGCTAAGGGCGCGGTAGAACTGAACGGCCACAGCCTAAACCAGGGCGACGGCGCCGCCATAAGCGACGAGCAGAGGCTGATAGTTAAAGCCACGGAAAACGCGGAAGTACTGCTCTTCGACCTGCAGTAAGCGGGTGTGGGTCGGACACTCCCTTCGACTTCGCTCAGGGCAGGCTCTGTCCGACGCCTTTGATCCTGATCTTGACTTGGTTCTGACCTGGATTTTGAGCGGTTTGTGCTACCTTCCAGACCCGCTAACACAAATCCAAACATCGACAGCAACGTCAAAGGCGGCGGACATGAATGTCCGCCCCACACGGTCGGGTCGTTGCCCTCTCCCCGGTTCTGTGCTAACGTCACCGATCAATGATCGATGCGCTTCCTGTTTAATCACGAGAAATCTTCCCGCTCGGCGCCTCGGGAGCCGGTCCTGGCCGAGGTTCCAGAGCTTCATTCCGCGCAACTGGCCGCTGCTTATTACGGTGAGCGCCAGGGCGGAGACCTCCACGATTTCGTTCGGGTCACGCCCAACCGCGTGCTATTTGGCCTGTTGGACATGGCCGGACGCCGGGAACAAAACAGTGCCATCGTTTCCGCTGCCCAGCAGACTTTCCGCACCCGCGCCCAGGAGCTATTCGTCGACGATGATGTCAACGAAGCCGACGCCATGGCCGAGCTGTGCCTCGAACTCAACCGCGCCATCATGGCAGCGGAGGGGGGCATCCGCTCCTGTCCTGCGTTTGCTGGCTGTTACAACGAAGACCTGGGAACCATCTGTTATTTCAATGCCGGGCATACTCCCGGATTGCTCCGCGATCTCACCGGCATTACAGAGCTAGGCGCCACCGGCCTGCCGCTGGGCCTTTTTTCTCACGCCACCTGTGAGGCGCCCCTGGTCGCCTTGCCACCCGGTGCTGCTCTACTCTTGGTTTCACGCGGTTTGCTCGAGGGCAGGCGCAGGCGGGAAGAGTTTGGACTGGAGCGGGTCAAGAGCGGGTTGCAGAAGGCTGCCAACGAAAGCGCGGAAGAGCTGTGCGCATCGACGATTGAGGGCGTGCATCAGTTCATGCACAAGCCCCCCGTCCACAATGACGTGACCGCCCTGGCGCTGGTGCGGGTGACAACTACCAGAACATCCTCAGTCGGGCAGAATTAGCTGCCGTCCCCGCCCGGGCGAGATGCCCGTCCTCCCTCAGGGCCCTACCTCTTCTTCTTTTTCTTTCGCGCCGGCACTGCGGGTGGTCCTTGCGTCGTCTCCGGTGCCAGCTCATCCGCGGTTACAAAAATCGGTTCGATATCTGTAGGAATCCCTTGCAGGCGGTCGAGCGCCTTTTGCAGAGCGGGGCGCACCACTCCCATTTCGTCCTGCAGTTTTTTTGCTCCCGCATAGTCTCCCTGGGCCTCGAGGGTCAGCAGATCGTGATCGAGATCCTGCACTCCCTGTTTGAATTTAGCCAGGTCCAGCTCGAAAGTCTGGTCCGGCCGCTCCGTAAATGCTCCTTTGTCCATGAGGTAGTTGAACTGGATCGCCATGCCTTTGCCATGGGCGTCATTCAACCCAAAGCGGAGGCTGCGGAACATGGAGGCCAGATAGGTGGTGTAAAGCTGTCGCTGCGCCGCTTCGTCGAATGGTAGAACGCTGGCCAACTTCATCTCCTGGGCATGGTCCATCATGTATTGCAGCGCGAACAGGCCGGTGATATCGGCTTTAGCTTCTTCAATGGCGCTGTAGAGTTCTTTCAGTTCGGCGCGCGGGGTGGTGTCGCGCCCGTCCACCTTGATCTGATGTGGTCCCAGACCGTGCATCAGTTCATGGGCCACGATGTGAGTAAAGAATGATTCGAAATTCACATCCCGGGCGGCGGGGGGAAGCATTTTGCGCGCGATGGGAAGCAGTACGCTGCGAAATTTTGCCTCCTGCACATTCTTGAGCATCACCCGCTTGCTGCCCTTCTGACTTACTACCCGCTCGTCGTTGGGCAGATTGTAGGCGGCGGTAGCTACGCCGTGGTTGCCGTCTCCGGCACAGAGAATCTCGTCCACCACGCGGATGGGTGCTGCCGCGCCCAGCTTGGGATTGCGGTACTGCGGATCGATGGGCAGGTTGTCCTCGATCTCCTGCAGGTGCGAGCTGAGCGCGGAGAACTTTGCGCTGGCCTCATCGTCGCGCAGGTTAAGGAAAGTCTCGAACGCCGCTTTGTAGCCAAAGATTTCGTCGTTGTAAGTCTCGTAGGGGCCAATGGTGAGGTCGATGGGAGCGTCCAGGTCCATCCAGGCCAGATCGCTGGCGTAGTAATCATTGGAGAGAAATGCCTCCGCACGCAGGTTGAGAAAAGTCTTTAGCGAGGCATTGTCGGTAAGGCTGGCTGCTTGCTTCAGCAGGTCCGCGGCCCGCGTCAGGTCGTCCTTGTAAGTTTCACTGTAGGGAACCGCCACCAGTGTCTTCGTGCCCGCGTCGGTGCTTCGACGAATAACGGTGAAAAATCCTTTGGCCTCATCCTGTTGCTGCTTCGGTAAGGATGCAACCCAGGTTTCGAACTCCTCCTTGGTCATGTCCTCGGGATAGAAGTTCGCTCCCTTGGGCTTCTCCGCGGGAACGCCAGGTAAAAAGGCCTCAAAATTATCCAGCGCCGACCAAGGACTCTTGTTGATCCAGAAATACTGCAGTCGCGCCTTGCCCAGAGCCGTGTGGTCTCTTTGCAGCCGGGCATAAAGGGCGGGGTTGCCACTCCAATACTGGACCAGGAAGATGTCGTTCATGATCCGGCCGGCCTCAATCAGTTTGACCAGCGCCTCCCGGTCCCCGGTGGAAAGCTTCGACGTATCCACTCGCAAGGAGGTGGGCGCGTAGCGCGCCGTCATCTTCTCCAGTTGGGCGAGTCCAGGTGCTGAGGAACTGGTCTTCCGGGGTTTCGTCTTATTGGCCGCTGCAGGAATGGTGGCAAGTGTCAGGAGGATAATCAGTTCGAACGCCGCCGCCGATCTCATTCAGGTCTCCTTCAACGAACGCTAGGATCGAATGCAAAAGGAAATCATAAACCGCAAAGAACGCAAAGAGATACCGCAAAGGACGCAAGAGTAATCTGGGCTTCTCCTTCACGAACTTTGCGGCTATGGCTTGGCCCTGCCGTACCCATATCGCGAGTGGCCGCGGACCCGTCTCCAGAGGTACAATTTGCGGAGGCCGTGAGCGCATTGGAAATTACGGCCGCCTATATAGCTATGCGAAAACTACTCCCCTGCATGCTGGTCTGTCTTGCCGCCCTGCCTCCGCTTCTGTCCGCCGACACGGTGATTGAGGAGATTATAGCCCGCGTTAATAATCAGATCATAACCCGTGCCGAGTACCTGCGCAGCAAAGAGCAGCTGAAACAGGAAGCGCAGCAGCAGGACCCGGCCAATGCCGACAAGATTATCGCCGAGAAGGACAAGGACGTTCTGCGCGACTTGATCGACCAGCAGCTGCTCCTCGAAAAGGGCAAGGAGCTGGGCATCACCGCCGATACCGAAGTGATCAAACGGCTCGACGAAATGCGCAAGGAGATGAAACTGGAGTCGATGGAAGACCTGGAAAAGGCCGCCCAGAGCCAGGGCATCGCCTTCGAGGACTTCAAGCAGAACCTGAAAAACCAGATCATTACCCAGCAGGTCATTTCCAAGGAAGTCGGCTCCCGGATGTCCGTCAGCAAGGAAGAATTGCAAGCGTTCTACGATGCTCATAAGAGCCAGATGGAGCAGCCGGAACAGGTGCGGTTGAGTGAACTTCTGATTTCAACGGAAAAGAAGGACCCGGCTGCGGATGAAGCTCAGCAACTCGCCGCGGCGCAAGCCAAGGCGGATGACCTGCTGGCCCAGATCCGCAAGGGAGCGGCCTTCGACGAAACCGCCAAGAAGAACTCGGACGGCCCCACCGCCGCCCAGGGTGGCGATCTCGGTTACTTCAAGCGCGGCACGCTGGCCAAGGAGCTGGAAGAGAAGACCTTCGCCATGAAGCCCGGCGACGTTTCTGAAGTCATCCGCACCAAGCAGGGCTTTGTTATCCTCAAGGTCACCGAACACCAGCAGGCCGGTGTGCCTCCCCTCAGCCAGATTGAGGGTAGAGTTCAGGACGCCATCTATATGCAGAAGCTCCAGCCCGCCCTGCGAGCTTACTTGCAGAAGCTGCGCGAGGACGCCTACATCAAGATCGCTGGCGGGTATGTGGACACCGGCGCCAGTCCCAACCAGACCGCACCCGTAGAAACCACGGCCAAGGAAGCGGGCTCCAAGGAACTAAAGAAAAAAAAGAAAAAGCTGGGCATCCTCTAGGGAATGCCGGAGCCTCCGGAAGCGAGAGACAGACCGTACTATGAAGGAATTTTTCGTTTCCGACTGCGTTCGTTTCGAGAACAAGATCATCACCTCCGCGTTTGTGGTGGTTTCCCGCCAGGTTAAACCGAAGAAGAGCGGCGAGCCTTACCTGGCCTTCACCCTGGGCGATCGCAGCGGCCACATCGAGGCCAAGATGTGGGACAACGTCGAGGACGCCATCGACGCCTGTGATCAGGACGACTTCATCAAGGTCAAGGGCCTGATCAACAAGTACAAGAACCGTTTCCAGCTCACCATCCACAAGCTGCGCCGCATGGGCGAATCTGAAGTTGATTTCGCGGACTATCTCCCCAAGACCAGCAAAGACATTGGTGAGTTATGGCAGACCCTGGCGGGCTACGTTGCCAGCTTCAAAGATCCTCATCTCAAGGCTCTGGTTGAGGCGTTTATGGCCGACCCGGAAATCGCGGAAGCCTACCGCAATGCCCCTGCGGCCAAGACGTTGCATCACGCTTTCATCGGCGGTTTGCTGGAACACGTGGTCTCGCTTTTCACTTCCTGTGACCTGATGTGCCGCAATTATCCTCAGATCAACCGCGATCTGCTTCTCACCGGCGCCTTCTTTCACGATATCGGCAAGATCCACGAGCTGACCTACAATCGCTCGTTTTCCTACAGCACGCGTGGCCAGTTGCTGGGACACATGATCATCGAACTGGAGATGCTCCAGGCCAAGCTGCAGCACTTGCCAGGATTCCCGGAGTCGTTGAAGATCCTGGTCGAACACCTCATCATCAGCCACCACGGCCAGTATGATTTCGGCTCACCCAAACTGCCCATGTTCCCCGAGGCGCTCATGCTGCACTACCTTGACGATCTCGATTCCAAGATGGAAGCCATGCGAGCCCAGTTTGAAAGGGGTGGAGAATCGGAAGGTGCCTGGACTGGCTACAATCCGTCTCTGGGCCGGCCCCTGCTGAACACTGCGAAATTCCTTGCAAACAAGGTCTCGGAAGAGGAAAGCAAAGCCGCTCCCGAGCCCCCGGTGCCGGTTTCCGGGAAGGAGGGCGAGGCGGAAGAAAAGACCGGCGACGCCATGACTTCTGCGGCCCATGAGGATAAAATCTAGGCACTTGCACGGGCCCCTCGTCTGCATCCGGTTGGAGTATTCGCGCAATCCACTTTCTGATCGACCATCCCGGCATTGGAGGAAATCATGAAAATCCGTTTGACAGCACTCACCCTTGGTCTTTACTTATCGTTCGCGGTGCTCGGCTGCAACAAGCCCGCCGCGCCGCCAGATTCCAGCGCCTCACCGTCGTCTAGCGATAGCAGCAGTTCGGCCGCGCCGAGCGGAGAGGCCAGCGGCTCGGGTTCGGCAATGTCCAATACCGCAAAGTCGAATATGAAGCCCGAGCCTGAGAGGCCCGTGGTGGTCCCGGCAGGCACGGTGTTGACGGTCCGGCTGGGACAGACGGTCGGCTCCAAGATCAGTTCGCCGGGGCAGACCTTTACTGCCACCCTGGCCAGCCCGGTTGTGATTGATGGCAAGACCGCGATCCCTTCCGGAGCTGCAGCTTCCGGAACCGTTGTTGATGCCAAGCCCCTGGGCCGCTTCAAAGGTGGAGCATCGCTGCAGCTGCGCCTGACTTCGATCGCGATTGGCGGTGCTGAGCAGTCCATTTCCACTTCATCCGTGGTCCGCGTCGAAAAGGGCAAGGGTAAGCGCACTGCCGTCCTGGCGGGCGGCGGCGCTGGTCTTGGCGCACTGATCGGAGGTCTGGCGGGTGGGGGCAAGGGCGCGGC
>JBARIF010000603.1:0-4102 GCA_049799615.1 Terriglobales bacterium | reverse complement strand
CAACCGCGATAAACGAACCACAAGAACTCGAACACCAGATCCGAGAACGCGCCTACGAACTCTACGAGGAAAGAGGCCGCGAGGACGGCCACGACGAGGAAGACTGGCTCCGCGCGAAAGAGGAGATTACCATCAAGAAATTCCGAACCGCCACCGCCTGATTTGTGCACACACTCCCAGCCAGAAAGTGAGGCAGGCCCCGACCTCTCGGGGCCTTTTTCATGTACGCTTGCGCTCACCATCATTTCAATCGTCGAATTGGGCTCGGCGGAGTAGTATTGGCGGGCGGGGTCTAACCTTCGTGGCTAACAAACGCGGCAATCCCAACTGGGGCCGTCCTTCCGATTTGCCCCAGCTTCCACTGAATTCGAACTCCAGGCAAGATACCTAGGCCTGACACCGGAGAATTACACCCTCTCAGCCGAGCTACGAAAAGTGGTGCGAACAGAATAAAAATCAATACTACATACCCGAATGGCTCCTCAAAGCCTGGGACATCCGCGTAAATTCAGACCTCACCGGCGCCGCATAATGCTTGCTCAGATCGCACTGCAAGTCCTCGCCCGTGTGCCATTGCGTTAGCCAAATCCAGAGAGATAGAAAGTACAGCGTTTCATGTAGCGCAGATCTTCCTGTCTCTTTGGAAAAAGTTCCAACGTGATTGCCCACCCGGGCGCCAAGTTCTAGAAAATAGGCATTGGCACGATTCGTGCTTTCTGGAAGGTGACCGGCAACGCAGAATGCCTGAAAGGAGGAACCGAAATGAAAGATCGTGAGAAATGGATGGAACTCTGCCGCCAAGCATCCGTCGAACAAGACCCTAAAAAACTGTTAGAGCTCACCGGAAATCATTCGTCTCTTGGACGAAAAAGAAGATCGGCTCACTCATCGGGCCGCGAAACCAGAAGGCGACCTCACGCCGCACCCGTGACGTCCGTATACATTACCCCTGACTCTCATCCGCATCGCCCTCTGATCCTCCGAAGAAACTCATGGCTTCTTCGTCTTCTATATCTTGCGGACGATTGACAGTAGCAACGACCTCGCGCATGGTGCAAATTGCCTCGCCAACACCCATGCTCTGGGCAATATCCTCGAGGTCGCTCTCCGCCGGATTCCAATCACACCAGACCTCAATCCGAACTTTGTAATACGCCATCGCACCTCCTTCTCGCATGGCAGTCTTCCTTCACGCCATCCTCGGCCATGCGTTTTGGCCCCTTCAACAAACTCGCGACACGCCGACGTCGTTTGCGCCCGAGACCGCAGTGGGCCTAAAGTCTAACTGATGCCCGGGCTACCCACTCAGGTCCCGTGGAGACGTTTCGTCTGTGTGCTCCGCAAGCTTGGCTATACCGCCCAGAAGGGAAAGGCCGTTGCAGCAAGAGCGTTTACAAACCCGAATCGCATGCCTAAGGTCATCTCATTGCACGAGCCTCACCCCGGAAAGAACCTCGGCGGAACGATGCTGCGAAAGTATCTTCAGAGACTTCTCCTCAATGAAGATGAGTTCATGCACCTGCTCGAAGATTGCTAGATCGGGCGGCAAAACTCACGCTGCGGCCTGATGCTATACTCCGCGTAATTTCCACATGACAACCCTGAACAGCAGTGCGGGTCTGAAGCTCGACAACATCCTGGTGGCGACCGACCTTTCGGCTGCCTCCAAAGCGGCGCTTCTCTATGCGATCCCGATCGCACGTCGCCATGAGGCAAAGCTCTCTATCGTCCATGTGTCGAGCTCCGAGTCCCCAGCAAACGTCTTGCATGCGTGGCGTGCAGCGCAGACTGAGCTTATGGATTACTTCATGGCGGGTCACCTCAAGGGTGTCCGGCATGAGCTGCTCGTCAAGTCCGGCGATGTCTGGACCGTCCTCTCGCGTCTCATCGCAGACTACGGAATTGACCTCATCGTGGTCGGCACCCGCGGACGAACAGGAGTGGCGAAGTTCCTTTTGGGATCCGTGGCAGAGAGAATCTTCCGACAGGCCCCTTGTCCGGTCCTCACGATCGGCCCCAGTATTTCGGGACAGGATCCGGAGGTCGGCCCTCAACGAATCCTGGTCCCGACCGGCTTTGCGCCGCACTCGCTCTATGCGGTGGGGTACGCGTTGTGGCTGGCGCAAGAACTGCGGTCCTCGTCTCTCGCGCTCCTGCATGTGGTGACTGATCGTCCAGGCGCGCAAGACCAAAAACGAATCCGAAAGGAACGGCTCGAACGGCTCCATGCCGTAATCTCTACGGATGAAACTCTTCCGTCGCGGCCCGAATGTTTCGTGGAATTCGGTTCAATCCCCGAAAGAATCTTGGGGACCGCGGCCCGATGGAATCCGAACCTCATCGTTCTGGGACTTCATCACATCGACGAAGCCTCGAGAACGGAAACTACTTGGGCTAGGGCCTACGAGGTAGTCTGCAAAGCCGGCTGCCCCGTGCTCACCGTCCGCGCACCCGTATAGCGCTATCGCTTGAACCTGCTGGTAACCGCACCCCCCAGAACAAAGCTACCCCTGACTCTCATCCGCGTCGCCCTCTGACCCCCCGAAGAAATCATGGCTTCATCGTCTTCTATATCTTCGGGCGATCCACGACGGCAGCGACCTCGGCCGCGAGGGCGTGCGTGAGTCCTGTTGGCGGTTTGGCTGCCGTGATGGATTGACGAAAATCGTGCAAGGTCATCTTGAGTTCTCGACGTACTCAAACTCAAACTCCCGAAGCACACATACTGTGACTTCATGCGATGGCTGCTGTTGGCTTAGGTAGCTGTTGCGCAACGTGCGAGGTGAGCGAAAGTCAACGGGCAGGAGAAGGTTGTTCCGATTGCGAAGCCCGGCAAACGAGCGATGCCAGCATCCGCTCGTAGCAAGATTGCGGCAGCTCAAAGGAGGCGTTGGGCGAAGTTCAGGCAGAAGGGCAACGCGGCCTAGTAGCGATAGCATCTGTTCCCGCCCGAGTTCAGATGCCAGTCAGTCTATTTCTTAGAAAGGAACTCTTTGAAGTGCTTGGCAACGGCTTCCGCCATTGACTGTTGGTTCTTGCTCCCGCCTCTTTGCTTGTTTACGGCGTAAGCCCAAAGCATTTTGCTCGAACTCGTTTCAATCAACTGTACGGAGACGTTTCCCTTATCCTCAATCCCGGCGCAATAAGCGAACAAGCAACGGGCGATTTTGCCACCTGTTGATTCTTGTTTGATCTCGACCGGAGCAGCTTTAAGCATAAATGTTGCTTTGGTCGGATCCATCACCACATCGACAGGAACTTGCTTTTTTGCAATGGCAGCGGCTACGTAAGTCTCAAATCCATTTTGCGGTTCGATGTAAACCGAAGTACGGACTGCCTGAGCAAGACCGGGTAGTCAATCGGCGACCAAGGCTAACAGCAGGGCGATACGTTTCATGTCTCAGACCTCTTACACCGAGTCTGATTCAACCGAGCCTGTTTGCACGAGATTACGCAGGTATTGCGACTACTGTCCGAATTGGCACGGGCAAGTGGAGGATTAGTTCGCCTGAACACCTCCGCATGCGCTCTTGCGGGTGGGCGGCCTATCCGCTAGACGGCCTTGTCTGGCGAATATACAGAATAGCGACTGCGTTCGTTCTGGACGGGGTTCCGTAGGCACCCGGCAATTCCGCTCGGCCCGACTTCAAGCGATATCGAATTAGCTGAGCAGCGGCCGCATTCTTGGTGCGCTGCTCGAAAGAGTGCTTCGGTAATAGCTGATTTCCTCTTGTACCTCTGATGAGGTCATATTCCGCAAGTACTTTTCAACCAGCTTTTGCGCTTCGTGCAGACCTTCGACTTCAGCGACCATCTGCTCCTGATTTCGTTTGTGGTCAACTCTGTAAATCTGATAGTAATTCCGGGGAGGGCGATGCATTTCTACGCCTCGATGTGAAGATCTGACGTTGAAGTCGGGTCGAACATTTTGGACGAGCTTCCTCGAATGAGTGACGTGGTGGCGACATTCGTTCCCTTAACGGTGTCAGTTTAGCTAATTTTGTCGGGCGAAGACCCAAAAGTTGGGTGCGGCTCAGTCTAAGACCGCTCATGGCATTGATGAGAGCTGCCCTTTCCTCATCGGTTCCACCGTGGTCTTGAG
>JBARIF010000602.1:0-3208 GCA_049799615.1 Terriglobales bacterium | reverse complement strand
GGTGGCGCTGGCGCTCGGAGATTTCACCGCGGCGGAACGGCACTTTGCCCACACTTGCCAGGCCAACCCGCGCGCAGCAAACGTGTGGTTTCTGCGTGGTTACATCGCCTGGAAGCAACGGGATTTCAAGAGAGCGTCGGTAATGCTGGCCAATGCGCGCAACGCACGAGGCCACGATCGGAAGCCGGCCGGATCCGTGCTCGAAGGCGAGGTACAGCATCAGATGTACACCGAATCAGGCTTTCTGAACGTGTTCGAACAGCATTGGGATGGTTCTCCGGAGCTTAAGCGTGCCTATGGTCAGCTAGATGCTTACCTTCGTCGTCTCCGGCAACAGGCGGCTTAGGTTCCCAAACGCAGCTCTAGGGTTCCTTGGGGCGAACACATCTCTGTCAGGAACTAAGCTTGTGCCCACGACCCCCCGGAGATGGGTCCGAATCCCCTATGGCCGCGTCACAGCCGTCGGCGCTGAATCTACCGGTCTCGACTTGCCGTTCCATTTGCGCTGGCCCCAGGTATTCGGTGTCCTCCACGATCAGAGGAATAGAGAAAACTCTCGATCTCATCGATTCGTCTGCTGGCGTCATTGTAGCCAATATCAATGAGAGCGCTGGTGTACTTTGATGTAAAGAGCAAATAACTCATCAGATCCGAACACGAAGCCGCATCCCGTCCCAGACTGTTTACAAAGTACTGGATAAGATAAGGCATGTCTTTCTGATGTTGCTCTGCCAGTTGTGACAAATGGACCGAAGGCGCCATGAGGAATGATGCCAACGGCCGCATCTTTTCACATCCTCGAACCCCCGACTGACTGATTCGGCCACCGCCGAGCAGCTGATTTAACCGCTCCAGGTGCTCGATATCAGTCGCCAGGTGATCCAAAAACATAACATCAAAAAGAACTCCCATGATTTGCGCCAGCGAAGGGTCTCTCTGATCTGCGGGTTCTTTTTTGTGCTCGAGATCTTCGCAGCGGACACCGATCGCAAAAATCTTCTCTGCCCCCAGACGTATGACCGGGCTGAGAGGTTGTTGAAGGCGCACGCAACCATCACCGAAAAAGGCCGTTCCTCGGGCTGTCTTAAGTCTTACAGGCTGAAAGACCAAAGGAATAGCAGCCGATGCGCACACGTGGTCGACAGTAATACTTGTCGCCAGTGTCACTCGCCGGCTTCTGTTCCACATCGGGTGACCTTTCTTTCCTTGAATGAAAAGATAACTCTTCCCTGAGTTGTAGTTAGTCGCGGAAATAGCGAGTGCGTAGAGATGCCCACGCTTGATATTGTTATGGATTCGGGCGTAGTGGATGTGTTCGCTGAGAAAGTGTCTCAAAGGAGTCGCGTCGAGCAAAGATCGGGCGTTACCTCCCCCGAGAAGTGCTCCAAAGGAGAGATCTAGTATCCAGGTAAGGGAATTCTGGGCCTGTGATAGAACATCACAGCGAAAGACATCGGAAGGCCGGATATCCGACCAACCCTGTGCGAGAAGTTTTGTCGCCAACGCAACATTGTCGCTTCCTGCGGCAATTGCAGAACCATTGATCGCTCCGGCCGAAGAGCCTCCTATTATAAGAAAAGGATTGCCGTGCGTTTGAATCCGTTTTATCTCGCCAATGCGTTTGAGAACACCGGCCTGATAGGCACCGCGAGCTCCCCCGCCGGTCATCACTAAACCAAGCGCGTCTTCCATTTTCCTACCCCCGCATTGACCTCTCCTCTCGACGAGACTAGAAAACCCATGACCCAGCTACCGCTGAGGTTCCACTGATCTAGCGGATCTTTGACCCACCGCGCTAACGTGCTCTCGCTGCGAGGGCACGTCAGCGCAGTTACCTTATTCTTTAATCCGCGAACCAAGCTGCTCGACAGGAATGCCCTGCAGGCTGCTCGGCTTCCCCACCGCTGGGGACGACCGCTATCCGCTAACGGTGGCAGTCCTGTGGTTCGCTCCCGCTCATCAAATCAGGCGGCGGCTGCGTGCTTCTTGGCGTGACGAGTCGCCTTCGCACGGTGGTGTTTGGCCGGGCCGGCGTGTTTGTGCTCAACAACCGGCTTTACCATTACATCCATCAGCGCCTTTTGGGCTTCAACGTAGCTTTTCACTCCTTCCCGCGTTAGCTCTGTGAAGGGCACAAAGGGAAATGGTTTCAGGAGTTCGAGAGACTTGCTTGCCGTTTTTACGTTGGCGTTCATCTGCTTCCCAGCCAGATCAACCAGCTTCCTTTGGGCATCGATAAACGTTTCGGTTGCCTGCCGCGCCAGTGCGGTCAGCTCGGTCTTCTTGATTTTCTTGAAGCCGTTGCTGTGCTTGGCGCCGGTGGCCTTGGCGGTCTCGTCGGCAATGACATCCATGAATTTCTTCTGGGCATTGACAAAGTTCTCCATACCTTCTTTGGCCAGCTCCGCCAGGAGCTTAGACTGATACGGCTTCCCGGCCTTGGCTGCCTCCACCCAGGCATGGGTCTGCTTTCCGGCGATCTTCAGAAACTCCTGCTGCATGTGGATGAAAGTCTCCACGCTACGCCGCAACAGGTCAGCAACCGCATGGGCCGCGCGCTGGTCTCCAATCCGTTCCTTCACACCGGACATGAGGATTTCGTGTTGTTTCAGTCCGAGCTCAAGCAACACTTTCTGACCCTCAATGAAATTGCTTACGCCCTCCCCGGCTACTTCGCCAAGAATGGCCATCGGCGAGTGCTCAGGATCGGTCAATTGTTGCCGCACAGAGTGCATGACGCTTGCATTCTGCCGCATGGCGAGATCCACGAGGACCCGTTGCGTAGCAAAGAAACTCTGTACGCCCTGTTGGGCCCAACTGGAAAGAAGAGAAACAAAGGACGGTTCCCGAGAATGAGTTGATCCTACCGTTGCCGGCATTTGACACCTCCATGTATGTAGTTGCTGCAGTGCAGCATCAAATTAACTATACGAATATAAGGAAGTTATGTCAATATGTCTTTGTCCTTTGCGCACTGCAACATAGAGGAGGCCGAGATGAAGCCAGCCACCGTGGTCATCAAGAAGTATGGCAACCGCAGGTTGTACGACACCGCCGGAAGCCGTTACGTGAATCTCGAAGTATTGCCCGATTCGTTCGCGAAGGCAAGGAGCTCCAGGTAGTGGACGCAAAAACCGGACAGGACCTTACCCGCGTCACTCTGACCCAGATCATCATGGAAGATGCCAAGGATAAGCCCACCGGGCTG
>JBARIF010000601.1:0-1575 GCA_049799615.1 Terriglobales bacterium | reverse complement strand
ACCGACGCCACTGCTATGATCCCTGCGTCCTGGCCAGATCGCCATATGTATGCAGTATCGCCCACCTGAATTTGTTTATGAGACTGGGGGACTAGCCAGGTCTGTTCTGACAACCGTTTTAGTGCAGAGTCAATGTCGTAATACTTAGGATTCGCTTGAAAAATCCAGTATCGTTTCCCGTTAGGAAGGTCGTTCTCGTGTTCCCCTTCTACTAAGTCTTTACGTCCGATGTGAAAATCCAACTTTCGCAAGAGCGCAAATTCGGGAGACGCTTCGCCGCCTGTAAAAAAAGAACGGTCGAACTCCGCCCCAGAGGCGTGTTTACTCGCTAACGACAGAACTAATTTAGGCGGATATCGGCGTTGTCCTTCAATGACGTCGTATGTGGTGGATCGGGCATCTGGCGGAATGCCGGTGCGGTCAATCTCTTCCAGGGCCTTGAGCACATGCTCACGCTTGATATCTTTCGTAAACTGTTCAAATCCGCTACGTTCCCAAAGCCCATTCAATGGTGGTAAATAAAAATCTAGTTCTTTTGTGCTGTACTTCTCCTCTTGGGTTCGGCGAATTTGTAGCAATTCCCGGTCAATCTCAATGGGAGAGAGAGAATCCACCTCAGCCTTCGATTTGCCAGTAAACGAGATAACGATTTGCCGGCGGTCGGTTCGTGCAAATGCGCGCTCAAACTGGTCCGGAAACAGCAGGAAAAGAATCATGTGCCGTAGCTGACGCGATTCTTCCTCCGGAATTACCCTAATCCACTCTGCGAAAACCCAGGCGTCTTGAAGGAGACGATCCCGCTCGCTTGGATCGAGGCGCTTGAATGCGAGCATGAACCTGACGAAGAACGTCAGTTCGCGCCAACGGCTAAAACTGAAACTTTGACCTGCACTACCAACCCCTTTGAGAGTTTGAGTACCTAACCACTGTAGATCCGCCGACAGCGCCTGCCCCGACCAGCTCCAGACAAGATTTACATCTTCCCGCTTCTTTTCAGCGGTTATGTTGCTCGGACAGAGCAACATCACCCACAGCATTTCGGCAACTAGTTGTATTGCCTCGGGCGTGGTGGGTGTCAGCTGTTCTTTGAGCTTTTCGAGAAAAGTTCGATCCGTCTCATCGACTTTGTTGACATAATATCGCTCAATCGCTTCCAGATATTCCAAGCGCCATAGCGCTCTTTCAGAAAAGACTGAGCCGTCGCCTCTTAAAGCCTGCGTGCACCAATGTTCTGCAGCCTGAAAAATTGGTTCTAGGTCACGATCTCCGCAGTAGCGACTCAATCTCGTACCTCCAAGAACCAGGATCGCCAAGAGTCTAATGCCTAGCAACCAGCGATCAAAGCGGATTCCTGAGCGCTAATCTGGCAGCAAATGCAACCAGTTCAGCGGCACCTGCTGGCAGCTATGATGAGTTCGCTGTCGGTTCCACGGGTTTAGCCTGCCGAGTTGCGGTTAAATGCGGACTTGTGTGTCGCTTGCCAGCAACATCTGGAGGCGCCGAAGAGATCTCGGATGTATCCGCTCACCCCACCGTGCGCGAAGGATACCATTCCTGCTCAAACCGGTATCGACG
>JBARIF010000600.1:0-6640 GCA_049799615.1 Terriglobales bacterium | reverse complement strand
ATACCAGGCAGTAACTGGCGTTGCAGATAGGGCATGGGAACCATCAGGTGCGTCCCGTGCTGGCCTACGTAGCCGACCTGGATGGTGGCCGTGTTGGCAAGCTGGTGCTGGATGGTCAGGTTCCACTGGTCGGTAAGCGCAGGCTGCACATTCGGGTCCCACACCCGGATCAGGGCATTCGCAAATGGATCGCTGGCCGAACCCGTGGGCGCTAAGCCGTCACTGGTGGTCGTGGCCGGAAGCGCCACGCCTTTGTATTGCACCAGGGTCTCAGCCTTCTGGAATGGCGGATTGACCGGCAAGCGTAGGTTGGTGCCAGTACCTTCCAGATAAGATGAGATGGTGAAAGCGCCGCGTACTACGGTCTTGCCGCCCAGCATTTCCGGCGTCCAGGCGAAACCTATCCGAGGCTGTAGGGCCTTGGGACCGTAGGTGCCATTGTAGAGGCCGCGACTGCTGTCCTTACATGTGGTCGGGGCCGTTCCCAGGTCGACGGTTGCACAATTGGGCGCCAGCACTTCTCCGGTCGTCAGATCGAAGTTGACCTGCTGATCGTTCTTTTCGACCCAAGGAGTGAAGGTTTCGTAACGCACGCCCAGATTTAGGGTGAGGTTATTCGTGATTCGCCAGTCGTCCTGAACATAGCCAGCAATGGTGCTGGAGCGGTGTCCCCAAACGCAGCAGGTGAGACCTGCGCCGTAGGCGTTGGGCAGTCCAAGGTAGAAATCCGCGCCGCCGTAGCCGTTGTTGCCTGCCCCCGGACTGATCGGGTTCTCCGACGTAAATGCTCCGCTGAACAGAATACCGCCCAGCGAACCGCTGTTGCCGCTATAGAAGGAGTTGACGCGATACCTCCAGTACTCAAAACCGAGGTGTATCACATGGCGGCTGCGTGTCCACACCAGAGAATCAGAGAACTGGATGACCGCATCATGGAAGCGCTGCGTCACCCCGCTGCTTCCGAGGCCACTAAGGGTGCCATTGCCCGGACTGCTCGGAGTGCCGCCGTTGAATCCGAGGAACAGCAAGCCCGGCCCCCCCTGGTTTCCGTTGGCAATTCCAAGTTGCTGAGCCAGGTTCCCAACATCGCTGCCAAAATCGGTGCCGTTATCGAGTTTGACGTAGTTAATACCGAAGCGCGCGTCGTTTAGCAGGCTGGGACTGAAAGTGTGCGCCCAGTCGATGACTTCGTTGTCAATGGGTGCGTCGGAGAAGCCTGTGCCTAAGAGGGCAAACGAATTGGTGGTTGGGTTGTGCTGTTTAGCGTGCGAATAACGGCCGAAAATATGGTCGCTATTCGTCGCATTGAAATCGATCTTAATGTCGTACTGGTTGGTGTTGAAAGCCTGCGCCTGCGTGTAAGAAAAGTTGTTCTGCAGGCCTGGTCCGGTCGGAGACGGATACAGCGAAGAAGCAAACAACGCCGCCGCCACCGGATCAATCGGGGTGGTGATGACGTTGTTGGCAAAGGGCGCGTTGCCATTGTTCGGGTCGTAAAGCTGATGCGTGCGAAGGGGAGCACCACCGGAGACGGGATTGGCCACGGTGTCATTGCAAAGTCCCCCAGTGAACCCGGTGTTACAAATGTCTCCGAAGTTGCCCTGGCGTTCCTGGGCCGTGAAAATATTCAGTTCCTTGGTGCTCGACGGATGGTCGAAGCGCTGTCCCTGGTAGTCAAAGAAGAAGAACAGCTTGTTCTTGACGATGGGACCGCCAACCGTGCCACCGAACATGTTCCAGCGCAGTTTGTTTCTCTCCGATCCATTGAACCGGTTTTCCCAGGAGTTCGAATTCAACTTGTCATTGCGGAAATATTCCCAGATGTCGCCGTGGAAGCTGTTCGTGCCTGACTTGATAGTAGTGCTGACGATTCCGCCCTGGAAGTTCCCGAACTCGGCGGAAGCGTTCTGCGTGATCAGATTGAATTCCTGAATCGCGTCTGGTGTGGGAGTAAATCCGAGCAGGTTATCCGAAACCTGGTTGTTGTTCATTCCGTCCAGGATGAAGTTGTTGGCCTGTTCGCGGTTGCCGTTGATGTATGGCCTGGCTCCGCTGGCCGTGTTGTCGCCGTTGTTGAAGCCGTTGGGATTGGGCGAAATCGACCCCGGCGCCAGCAGCGTCAATTGGACATAGTTGCGGGTGGCCAATGGCAGGCGGTCGTTGGTTTGGGAGTCGATAATGGTGCTGACTTCCGTTCGCTCGGTCTGCAGCACTGGGGCCTCGCCGCTGACCTCCACGGTCTCGCTGACCTGACCCACTTTCATTTGCACATCGACGCGTGCCGTCTGGTTGAGTACCAGCGTGAAAGCCTCGTGAACGCTGGTCTGGAAACCCGGGTTCGAGACCTTCAATTCGTAAGTGCCGGGAGGCAGGCGGGTGACGTTGTAAGCCCCGGCCTCATTAGTCTTTGCCGGACGGACAACACCCCGTTCCGTATCAGTCACCGTGACGTCCGCACCAATGATCGGTGCTCCGCTCGGGTCCGTAACCGTTCCCACGATGGCTGCGGTGACTTCCTGGCTCCATGCGGGCTGCAGGACGCCGAGGACCCCAATCAGCAGCAGAACGACAAACCCCACCTTCATCGATTGTCGCATCACAAACCTCCTGGAAGACACTTCGTTGGAATGCTGACGTATCTGGCAATCCATATTGAGCACATGCTATATAGCAGAGCGATGATGACCGTCAAGAAAAAAGTGGCCCGCCCGGAACTTTTATTTTTGCTGACCCTCATCTGGAAAACGGCAGGAACCCCACCCGGGCAGCAGCCCGGGCCTGCCTTCAGCAGGCCGCTGCTTGAGGTCGGGAGCGACCCTGGCCGGATTAGTTGGCATTAGGCCGATAATCGAACGAATTGATGCACGGAATCACAGTTTCCGCGGACTCGCACGGCGATCAACCACCCGCCGGTCATCCTTGGCCGCATTGATATTGGCGCGGGCCCTCCTCGGGCTGACATTGTCCCGCCCTGCAATCGCTCCCACCCAGGCAGCGACTTGCCGAATTACAATAAGTTCAGCTCTATAGCAATTCGAGCTATAATGCCCCCGCGCGGGGTGGTTTACAGGCCAGTAGTTTCCTGGATTGGGTTGCGAACATGATTCTGGCGGGCGACATTGGCGGTACCAAATGCAACCTGGCCCTGTTCCGGGAGACGGAAACCGGTGCCCTGGAGCCAGTTTTCCAGTGCCGCTACGCCACCCACGACTTCTCCCGCTTCGAAGATCTTCTCGAACAATTCCGCCTTCAGGCGGCAGAACGCGCTGGTGACATTGTCGCTGAGCCGATAACCGCCGTAGGCTTTGGAGTCGCCGGCGCCGTGGTTGACGGCCGCCTCCACGCCAACAATCTGCCCTGGGACCTGGACGCCGGGGGGCTCGCGCGCCAGTTGGACGTGAACCTGAAGCACATCGTCCTGCTGAATGACGTGGTAGCCACTGCCTGGAGCCTGGACAAATTACCCGCCCAAGACCTGGCCGTACTCAACCAGGGAGTGGCGCACCCAAATGGAACACGGGCCGTGATGGCCGTGGGAACCGGACTGGGTGAGACTTTTCTTTTCTGGGACGGCCGGCAGTACCGCATGTTTCCCTCCGAGGGAGGTCTGGCCAGTTTCGCGCCCCACACCGAGCGCGAGATCCAGTTGCTGGTCCACCTCAAGCAACGTCTGCCGCATGTCTGTTGCGAAGACGTGATCTCGGGACGAGGTATCCGTGCCATCCACGAATTTCTCGATCCCGCCGTTCGTCATCCCTCGTTTGACGCGCCCGGCGCCGACCCCGCGCGGGAGATCAGCGAGCAGGCGGTGGCGGGTAGTTGCAAGGTTTGTGTCGCCACTCTGGATCTCTGGACCGATGCGTACGGCGCCGAAGCGGGAAACCTGGCCGTGCGCGCCCTGGCGTTCGGTGGGGTTTATGTGGCGGGCGGCATCGCTCCCAAGATTTTGCCCAAACTGAAGGATGGCACATTCTTCCGCGCCTTCTGCGACAAGACTTTGCTCTCACCGGTGTTGGCGCGCATTCCCATCTACGTGGTTCTGAATGAGGATGCCCCAATCTGGGGCGCTGCTTATCAGGCTCGGACCGCGGCCCTTCCCGGCCCGGTGCTGCAGTCGCAAAGGAGAGCTGGGTAAGGTGCGCAACCAATGAACCGAAGGATTTGCAGGTTGCTTTCGTGCACATACCGATGTACAGATGAGTTCATCGCCTGCCGCGGTATGGATCTTGACAACTCTTGTGTGGTCTAAACTTGCTTCGCGAGGTCAGAGTGATTCATGGCACAGAACGGCCGAAACGGAACCCCGGCTTATAAAAGAATCCGCGGTGTGATCTGGAAACGCATCGAGACGGGACAGTTGAAACCCGGCGATGTGGTGGATTCCGAAAGGGAGCTGGCCAGGATCCATCAGGTAAGCCTGATGACCGCTCGTCACGCCCTGACCTCGTTGGAGCGCGAAGGCCTGGTGGAAAGGCGGCGCGGCGCCGGAACCTTTGTGGCGCCTCCCAAAATCCATTTCAACAAGCTCATGAGCTACACCGAACAAATGGCCAGTCGCGGGCTGGTGGCTTGCTCCCGGCTTCTGTGCATCAAGTTGATCGATCGTGAGCCGGAGATTGCGGCGCGCCTTTCCCTCCCCCCTAACAGCCAACTGGTCAAAGTCGAGCGCCTGCGGCAGGCGGCCGACGAACCCTTCGCCCTGGAAGCCTGTTACTTGTCCGCCGAAGATTTCGGCGGCCTGGTCTCCGCCGGCCTGGGACGAAATTCCCTGTTTGCCACGCTGGAGCACGACTACGGCATCGAGCTTGCACACGCGGACGAAGAGGTCGATGCCACCGCCGCCGACGCCAGGACGGCGGAGCTTTGCGCCGTCCCGCGCGGCGCTCCCTTGCTGCGCATTCGTCAGGTCATCTATTCGACCAAGGGAAAAGCCACCATTTATGTACTCGGCTTCTACCGCTCGGATCGACACACCTTGCTCATCCGCCGGTTCCGTTCTTCCGGATAGCCTCAACTGTCCTGAGATCACTTCGGCACAGCTATTGTTTCGCGAAGTCCAAAGGCATGAACCACCAAGGACACGAAGGTTTACGAAGGGAAGCCCCAAAACAAAATCCTTCGTGCGCCGCGTGGTTCATGCCCTTGGTTAACCCTTTCGGAGAACTGAACCGTTTGCCGGTTAGTGAGTCGTGGGAACGCCAGATGATATAGACTGGTTGTCAATTCAACACCAGGAGCCCACATGTCAGCCCCCAGCCGCCGGCCCGAGATTCGCCGCAGGCGCACCCGCAATGAAAAGGTTGCCAAACTGAGAAAACGGCACGCTGCCGCTTCGACCGAAGCCGATCGCACCCGCATCGCCGCCAAACTGCATCGCCTGGAATTTAACTCTCCGGGACAGCCCTTGCTCAAGAATGCCTGAGTCCGGCTAGGAGTTGGCCGCGCGGGAGATGGCCTCCCGTTGGTTCACGAGTGGAGGCGGCGCTGGTCTTTTTTCCGACACCTCGTGGTACACGCGGAGAATCTGGCGGGCGGCTGCGTCCCAGGAAAACCGCTTAGCCTGCTCGTAGCCCCTCGCCTTGAGTTTGTCGCGCAGGGCCTGGTCCACCAGCACACGATGCAACGCCCGTCTGATCTCAAACACATTTTCCGGATTCACCAGAACGGCGGCGTTGCCCACTACCTCGGGTAGCGACGACGTATTCGAAGTCACCACCGGCGTGCCGTGCGCCATGGCCTCCAGCGGCGGCAATCCAAATCCCTCGTAGAGCGACGGGAAGACGAAGATTTTCGCCGCATCGTAAAAAATGCGCAGCACCTCGATGGGCACAAATCCCATGAAGCGCACGTCGTTCTGCATCCGGCTGCGAACCACGGTGCGGCGCAGGTCGGGGTGCTTGGACAGTTCGTCCCCGATGATGATCAACTTCAATCCGGGAAACAGCGCTTCCTTCTCCAGTTCCGCCTTCAGCGCGGAGAAGGCCTCGATGATCCGCACCACGTTCTTGTGCGGGCTGATCCTGCCGGTGTAAAGCAGGAACGGATGGTTGACCAGATAGCGTTCCGCCAGCAGGAGCCGATCGGCATCGCTGGCATGGCCGCGCAAAAAGCGCTCGTCAATCGCGTTATAGACCACTTCGGTGCGGTCGGGCGGAATAGCGAACAGCTTCTCCACTTCGCTCTTGGTGAAATTGGAGACGGCAAAAATTCGTGCCGCCCCCTTCAGCGCCCGATGGGTCAGGTAGAAATGCAGCGAGCGCTTTAGCCCGGATTGATCGCGGGCGCGGTACATGTGATCAAGCACATCGTGTACGGTCATCACGTAAGGACAGGGCAGGTTTCGTGGCAGCCAGAACAGGTGCGGAATATGCACCAGGTCGCAATGCAGGCGCTTGAGGATGGCGCGATAATCAAAATAGTTCTTGATGGTGGCGTCATTGCCGAGCAGGGGTACGGTGTGAAAATTAGGTGGCAGCGGCCCGATCTCTGCCACTTTCTCCGGTGGGCCGATCAGGAAATATTTGCTCTCGCGGTCCAGTCGCCCCAACGCCCGCACAATATTGCGCGTGTAAGTGCCCACGCCGAATTCAGTCATGCGCCGGATGTCGATGGCGACTCTCACGGGGAGATTTAACCACAG
>JBARIF010000599.1:0-6535 GCA_049799615.1 Terriglobales bacterium | reverse complement strand
CTCGTGGCCACCGAACTCGACCCGCCGTCTGCGGCCGAGCGCAAGCTGCTGCAGGATTTCGCCGAGAACGGCGGGCTCGTGATCGCCGGTCCCTCCTGGGGTGGCGCTCCGAAGACGGAGCCGTTCGCTGAGGTCCCGGCCGGCAAGGGCCGCGTAGCCGTTTACAGAGATCCAGATCCCGAAGCGGTGGCGCGCGATCTCAAGGAACTGCTCTCGGACGACGACCTGGGCGTGGTCCCGTTCAATGTGCCGTCGGTAATCACGTTTGCAAGCGGAGGCGGTCCTGGACAACCTCTGCTCGTGCAGTTACTCAACTATTTCGACCATCCGGTGGAGGCGATCACGCTTCGTGTGGCCGGGAAGTTCGGCTCGGCTCGCCTGGAAACACCCGAGGGTGCGGTGGTGGATCTGCCGCTGCGGGAGGCCGAGGGAAGAACGGAAGTGACGATTCCGAAGCTTTTGTTGTGGGGCGCGGTTTCGATGGAATAATAAAGAGGAGACAAAACAATGAGAAGAGAAGGTGTGACGCGGCGCGATTGGCTGGCACTTTCTGGTCTTGCTCTAGGGGCAATGGCAGCACGGCCAGCCGAAGGGGCGCGGGCCGTATCGGCGGGTCCGGTGGAACCGGTATCCGTCGCCAAGGTCCGCAGCTACGACGAGGACCTGACGGCCCGATTCCGCCAGATGTTTGATCAGATCGGCGGGATCGGCGACCAGGTCAAGGGGAAGACGGTCGGCATCAAGGTCAATCTGACCGGCGGCGGACGGTTCCCCGGATATACTGCGGGCGACACGCATTGGGTGCATCCCCGCGTGGTCGGAGCGGTGGTCGCGGTGTTCGGTGCGCTCGGCGCGAAGCGCATTCGCATTCTCGAAAGCGCCAGCGGCCGCAAGCCCGGCTACAAACTCGAAGACAAGTTGCTCTCGGGCGGTTGGGACGTCGCCGCCATCCGCAATGCGGCGCCCCTAGTCGAATTCGAGGACACCAACGCGCTCGGCCAAGGCCAGCAATACTCTCTGCTGAAGGTTCAGAGCGAACCGTACATCTTCCCGGCCTTCCAGTTGAACCACTCCTATCAGGACTGCGATTTCTTCGTGAGCCTGGGCAAGATGAAGAACCACGAAGAGATGGGTCTCACCGTCTGCATCAAGAACCTGTTCGGCATCACGCCGACGGGCTTGTATGGCGACCGGGAGACCGTCTTCCACTACGGGCAGGTGCAGGCGCCTTCCGGCGCGCCCGCCGAACTCGATCCCAAGTCGAACCGGTACGAAGGCTGGCGGCTCCCTCGAATTCTGGTCGATATTCTCGGCGCGCGCCCGGTGGACCTCGCCATAGCCGACGGCATCGTCTCCATGGTCGGCGGCGAGGGCCCCTGGGTCCTGGGTTCCAAGCCCGCTCATCCGGGACTACTCGTCGTCGGCAGGAACTGCGTGAATACGGACGCTGTGGCCGCGGCTACCATGGGCTACAATCCCCGTGCCGGCCGGCATGAGGCGCCGTATCGCGTGTTCAAAGACCCCAAGGGGCATCCTCCGGAACAGTTACAGCCCGGCGATGAGACGTTCCAGTACGCCGACAATATGATGCTTCTGGCCGAGGCCGTGGGACTCGGGTCGGCGGACCTGAAAAACATCGATGTGCGCGGCGTGCCTATCAAGGAAGCGATGTTCGACTATGAAGCATTCTGGAAGAACCAGATGCCGAAGGAGCAGTCCTGAGCCGTTTGTTTCTCACCCTGTTGGCAGTGGTTCTGCTGCTGCGGGCACCCGGACCGCTGCAGTTGGAAAGAAGCACGGATGCCATGGGGGCGACGTTTTCCGTCGTCCTCTATGGCTCCGATCGGGCATCCATGAACCAGGCGATGGACGCTGCCTTTGAAGAAGCCTACCGCCTGGACGCGTTGCTCTCGAATTACCGGCCCGCGAGCGAGTGGAGCCGTATCAATCGCGAGGCGGCTGCGCGTCCGGTCGCAGTCTCGCCGGAGTTGTTCCGTCTCCTGTCCGATTGCATCGAGTACAGCCGCGCGAGCGAGGGCACCTTTGATCTGACCGTCGGCCCGCTCATGCGCGCCTGGGGCTTTTCCGGCGGAGGCCGTCATGTTCCATCTCCCGACCAGATCCGCGAGGCGCTCGAATTGGTGGGATACCGGCACGTGCAACTGAATGCACGGAAGCGAACCGTGCGCTTCGATCGTCCCGGCGTCGAGATCGATCCCGGGGGAGTGGGCAAGGGCTACGCTGTCGATCGCATGGTCGAGGTCCTCCGCGCGCGAGGAATTCGCAACGCGCTCGTCGCCGCATCCGGCAGCAGTATTTTCGGCCTTGGCAACCCTCCAGAGGAGCCCCGCGGCTGGCCCATCAGCATTGCCGACCCCTGGGACCACCGGAAGAATGCGGCGCAGGTGTTCCTCAAAGACTTGTCTCTCTCCACCTCGGGCAGCTACGAGAAATCATTCCGTGCCGGCGGACACCGTTACTCGCACATTATGGATCCCCGCCGTGGCATTCCAGCCGAAAGCGCTGTTCAGGTGACCGTCATTGCGCCCCGCGCCATCGAAAGCGAGGTCTGGGCGAAGCCCTACTTCATTCAGGGACGCGCCTGGACGGCGGCGCGCAAGCCGAAGTCCTGGCGTGTGCTCTACTGCGAAAACACTCCCGGTGCCGCGTGCTCCTGGGTGGAGTAGACCGCTCGACTGGAGCCAGCCAGATCACTTAGATGCGACGGAGGCTTTCATCGGGCACGCGTAATTCAGGCAGGGAAAGGCAGGAAGGCGCAGCAACTCCTCGTCGCACTCAACTCCCTCAAACAGGCCGAAAGTCACTTCAAAGAGCGCCGGGGAGCCAGGCAGGGAAAGTGTAGACCGTTGCCGATCATCTCACCTGCGTAGGAGCACCGGTCTTTCCCAGGAAGCTGAGGCGGAATTGCGCCAGCACCTGCCCTCGCACAATACGTCAGCCACGCGTAAGAATTCGTGGCGCTTGATTTCAGTAACGCTTTTGGTTCGGGGCTCGAAGCCAAGACTCTCGAAACCGAGCGCCCCCTGAGATGGCAACTCGCCGGGTTCCGGTACCGGACCGCGCACTGCTGAAGGGACTAACGCGGTCGCGGCAGCGCTGAAAACCTGGGCTCTCTTCTGCCGAGGCCGAGCCGAGCAAAAGCGGGTGCGAGAGCTCCTGATCCAGAGTCGAGACCTATTGAAACAGATGCAAGCCGGCTGAACAGCTGCTGACCCAAAGTCGAGAGCGATGCTGACCGGCCGAAGCAGTTGCAGGTTTCTACTGTTGTGCTGTGCCCTTCACTACCACAGCGAAAGAAATCTCTTCGCCGGTCGAGACTTCCAGGTTAGCGGAGAAGATCCAGTGGTCCTGGTCATCCTTGGAGACCCCTGGAGCCGTGCTGCCGTTCTCGTGCTGAACCAGGCTCAGGCACCCGGGATGGCGGGTACCTGTCGCCCTCTCACTGAGCGCCACCAGGTCCGGAAATTTGAAGAGGGTATTGGGGTCAGCATCCGATGCTGCAGGAACCAGCAGCAGGAAGTCTCGATTTGGCGCGGCGCCGAGGTGATTGGCGTCGCTGGGCATCAATTCGTAACGGAGGGTGTAAAAGCCGGCAGAAATTGTCTGTCCGCGGTAGTCACTGCCGCCTTTCGGATAATGCAGGACGCCCACTAACGTCGACTCGACCAGTTGCGGATAGACCACATCTGCAGCGTCTGTTTTCGCTTGGGCCGAAATGCTCTTGCGCAGCCACAGCTCGCAGAATGCTGTTCCATCATCGAGCGAAATGCGGTAGCCAGCGGGATCAAGCGTCTGCCTCACGGCTTCGGGGACAGCCGGGTCAGTCAGGGGGCCAACTTTTTCCACCTTGCCAGTCTGAGCGCTGCAGACCGCCGCAAGAATACCGATGAGTGAGATCAATGATCGCGCCGCAAACTTACCCACGCTGAGGCTCCGGTCTCGGATTATTGGGCAAATGCACCCACGAAGGCGCTGCGTTTGCCGTGAAGACTCCACGATACTCCCAGGCCTGGCCCTCGGTAAGCGTCCGTGAGAGCCACGGCAGGCATAGAATGCGTCAGTTCGGTCAGCGGCGGGTAGTAAGTGACCTCGTTGCCGCACAGGTGGTCGTTGTCACCAATCGAGCGCGTCTGCACCGTGGCAAACTCGCCTGCGCGAAACATGGCGGCGCCATGGTGCTCGGCGTTTACCACCAGCTCCATCTGCACTGGAATTACTCGCGAGATGTTCTTCAACAACTCACCCCCCATGTGCTGGGCAAAGCTGGCGAGGGCGCCGCGCTGCTGTGCGCTGGCCTGGTCGTCCACCAACAGTACGGCGTTGGCCGGATAAGGGTTCTCGTAGGGATCGCCCAGGGTGCCCTTGGCGCGGACCGCGGCGGCAACCGTGAGCCCTTGCAGCACGACACCGTTCCAGCTGCCGCTCCGGATGTGCCACGCCAGGATGGCCTCATTGCCCACGAGATTCACCTCACCATTGGCGAAACACTGACCGGTGTACACGTCGGCGGAGCGGGTCTCGAGGTAGTCGCCGCCAATCTGCTGGGCGGCGGAAAGGGAAGCCAACAGAATGAGCAAAAACAAAGTGACTGGCAGGTGATAACGCATACGATACTCCTTCGTTCCAGGTTCTCCTGATTCTCCTATACGAACCGGCAAAGAGGGAAGGGTGCTAGGCGCATTTTCCCGTACCGTGGCAGCCGCGGCTCTTGGAGCAGCAGTTGCCGGGTTCGGCCAGTTCCCCGTCGGGGCCGATGCAAGTCTGCGTGTGCAGGCACCAGAACAGGCCGTCGTTACAGGCGGGCACTGTGGGATCGGGCTCGGCGAGGATGAACTGGCCCTTCCAACGTAAGGCGGAACAGAGGTTCGGGCGACTAGTACTAAAGCGATCGGCTTCATTCATCACGCGGCACCTCCGTGTGCAGCTTTCAAGATGGCGCGCTTCAGCGCCACCCGGGCAAGCTGTACTTTGTATCCATTACTGCTCAGCGGCGTCGCGTGCTGCAGCGCGGCTTCGGCAGCCTTCTGCGCGCTTTCCTCGTTCACCGGCTGTCCCTGGAGGGTCCGCTCGGCTTCCGGTGAGGGCCAGGGGACGGGCGCGACGTATCCCAACACAACCCGGGCCGTTTGTACCTTGGAGCCGCTCATCTTGAGTGCGACGGCGGCGAGTGCGAGCGGCCAATCGAACACTTCCCTCTGGCGGACTTCGTAATGCGCAGCCTTGACGCCGGCTGCCGGCGGAATCACCACTTCGGCGACGACTTCGTTGGGTCGCAGATCGTGCTCGCGTTCGCCCTCGGCTTTGGGGATCACGAAAAACTTCTCTAGTGGCAGCTCGCGCTTCCCTTTCGGACCCTCGATCCGAACCTTAGCGCCGTAGGCAATCAAGACCGGAACGACGGTGGAGGGGCTGACGAACTTGGCGGGACCGTCGTTGCCGAGAATAGCGTGATAACGATTCTCGCCGGCCGCTACCAATTCCTTACCCGTCTCGTCCCTGGGCAGCAGACCAAGGCCACTGCGGAAATACCAGCAGCGCGGGCGCTGGCAGAGATTGCCACCCAGCGTGGCCAGGTTACGAATCTGAGGGCTGGCAGCTTCGATCAGGGCCTCGGCCAACGCGGGATAGTTCTTCTTCACATTCGCATCGTCGGCCAGATCACCGAGAGTGGTGAGAGCCCCGATGCGAAGTCCCTGCGCGCTCAATGAGACGCCGTGAAGGTCCTTAATCTCCTTGATGTTGATAAGCCGCTTGGGGGCGACTACGTCATCCTTCATCAGGGCGAGCAGGTCAGTTCCGCCCGCGAGAATTTCCGTGTTGCCCCAGGCCGTAGCGAGCAAGCTGACGGCCTGGGCTCTACTGCTGGGACTCACATATTCAAAGGGTCGCATCAGGCACCTGCCTTCTGTCCTAGAGCCGCCAAAACGCGGTCCGGTGTGAATGGAAGGAACGGAACGCGTACACCGATGGCATTGGCGACCGCGTTGGAAATGGCGGCGCCGGGCGAAATCACGGGCGGCTCGCCCAGCCCGATCACTCCGCGCTCGTCGTAGCCTTTGCCGGTCATCATTTTCACCACCAGCTCGGGGATGTCGCTCAGGCCCGCGAGACGGTAGAACTGCATGTCGGGATTGAGCATGCGGCCCGTGCCCGGGTCCATGACTTTCTCCTCGAATAGGGAGTAACTGATCCCCATGATCAGAGCGCCATAGCACTGGCTTTCGGCGGTCTTGAGGTCAATGATCAATCCGCAGTCCTGTACCGCAACCATCTTTGTGACTTTCACGATGCCGGTTTCGGTATCGACTTCAACCTCGGCCATCTGCACACCTCCGACGCCGCTGTTAGTGAGGTCGGGTGGCTTGCTCTTGTCGGGATTCTTGCCGCGAACTGTTAGTGGCATGGCTCCCAGCTTGGCACAGGCCTCTTTCCAGCTGAGCGAACGGCTGGAATTCCCCTTGACACCGACGATTCCATTCACGCATTCGAGCTGGTCGGGCTGTGCGTTGAGTGC
>JBARIF010000598.1:0-3482 GCA_049799615.1 Terriglobales bacterium | reverse complement strand
CTTGCCAGCGACCGGCCCAGAACGCGTTTTCCGCCCAACTGCCGCAGTACAGACTGAAGTTCGTTTGCCATTTGTCGTCTATTGTAGCGACAAATGGCAGATCCAGGCAAATACCTCTTCCAGTGTGGGGCGCGAGCGTCCCGCTCGTGCAGGCCGGTGCCAGTGGAGGAGATGAGCCTGAAATTCAGCCGGGATGTCGTGCGTGAATCCTTACTTCTCGTACCGAGGCAGCGGGTAAACCGACAACCCTTTCCCGACTTTTGAAAACTCCGGGTCGGCGGTCACCAGCCAGGCGCCGCGCTCGATAGCCAGTTCGGCAGCTAAGGCGTCCGCGTAGCCCAACCCGTACCTTTGTTTCAGTGCGCCGGCTCGCGTAGCTCGCTCCCGATCCACGGCGATGACGGCGACCGGCATCCTTTGCAGGCGGGCCTCGACTTCGCGGGCATTCCCTTCGCCGTGGCGCCGCCAGGCAATATAGAAGACTTCGCCCCAGGTAACGGCGGAGATCAGGAGCGGCAGATCCTGCCGCAAGGCTTCGCCCAGCAGTTGGCGCATTTTTTCCGCAACCAGGCGGCGGCCTTCAAAGAAGCCGAAAAGCGCGTTGGCATCGAGCACAAAGCGCCGTCTATTCCCACGCACGGACATGGGCATTACCGGTTCTCTCTCTTGCGCTCTCGTTCCCTCTCCGCAAACGATTCCTCAAACATCGATGGTTCGCCGGGTGCCGGCTTGAGAAATCCCATGATTTCATCCAGCTGCCGCTCCGTCATGGGAGTCAGGACCAGCCGCCCGCCTTCTTCGCTCCAGGTGGCGGGGGTGCCTTTTTCCAGGCTCAGGCGCTGGCGCAATTCTGCTGGAATGACCACCTGGCCCTTGGAGCTGACGACGGTGCGATAGGCTGTCATGGCTGTATCTTACCATTAAGTAAGACATATGGCATACGTCTTACCACCTCGGTTCCTCCGTCTGTATCTCGCAGAAAGGCCGAGCTTTGCTCGGCTGGGCAGGGGGGACACCTGCCCCTACGTGGGCGTTTATGGTGCTTGACGGCCCTATCGACCTGCAAAGGGTTTGCGGCTACAATACCGTTCGTAGCATCCAAGATGTGAACAGGCTCTATCCGCCGGGTTGCGGAGGGGCACTGGAGGACATCGTGAGTCTGGTTCCGATCGGCGAACCTCGCCGCAAGATTACCGTCGCTTCACTCCGCGAAAAGAAACTCCACCACGAACCCATCACCTGCCTGACTGCGTACGACTATTCCAGCGCGCGCCTGGTCGATGAGGCCGGGATCGACATTGTTCTGGTCGGCGATTCGCTGGCCCAGACCATGCTGGGCTACGAAAACACGCTTTCGGTCACGCTCGATGAAATGCTGCACCACACCCGGGCGGCGCATCGCGGGGTGAAGCATGCGCTCCTGATGGGAGACATGCCCTTCGGGTCGTACCAGTCCGATCCCAGCGACGCGGTGCGGAACGCTGCGCGTTTTGTAAAAGAGGCGGGAGCGGAGGTGGTCAAGATCGAAGGCGGAGAGAAGCGCTCCGACCTGATCCGCCGCATCATCGACGCCGAAATTCCGGTGGCCGGCCACATCGGCCTGACCCCGCAGTCGTTAAATATGATGGGCGGCTACAAGGTGCAGGGCAAGGACCTCAGCGGCGTGGAGCAGCTCATGCGCGATGCGGTGGCGCTCGATCGCGCAGGGGTGGCTTGTATTTATCTCGAAGGCATCCCGCGTGAAGTGGCGGCCATGATTACAGCTGAAGTCAAGACTCCGACCATCGGTATTGGCGCCGGGCCGGACTGTGATGGCCAGGTGCTCGTCTTCCACGACCTGCTGAATCTGACCTTTGGCCATGCTGCAAAGTTCGTGCGCCGTTACGCCGACCTGGGCGCGGCGATTACCGGTGCGGTCCAGGCCTTCCATGCCGACGTTACCACGCGACAGTATCCCTCGGACGAAGAGTCCTACCACCTGCCGAAAGAAACGCGCGCAGCGCTGGAGACGGTGCTGGAACGCAAGCAGGCGATGAGGCGCTAGGGACTGAATGAGAACGTCGCTTGCGGGCCTGATTGCGGCAGCCGTCGTCGCGTTGGCTTCCTGCTCCACTCCCAAAGCTCCTGATACCGCCGCGCTGGAAGCCCGCGCGGCCGCGCGCATTCTGGCCATCCCGCCGGCCGCTCCTGAGAAGTACCGTGGCATGACTGATATGAAAGGCTGGCGGAATCCTTATCTAGTTATTCGAGCCGACGGAGTTGCGCTGCTCGATCCCGAGAATCACCTGGAGCGCATCCTGAAGCCGGCAGAAGTGACCGAGGCGCTGGGCAATCTCCCGCCATCCGCGTGGCCTTACGGGCGCGTGGTCGCCGTGTCCGAAAGCGGCGTGCGCAACGGCACCGCGGACGACGATGTAAAGATTCGCACCAACCGCGCCCTGGTGGCGGGAACTCTGGAGAGCATGCATGTGCTCATCAACTGGATTCCTTCCGCCTGAAAACGGCCCACACCATCGCGCCATGAGAATCTGCCACACCATCGACGAAATGCGGGCCGCTCGCCACGCCGCTCGGCACGAGGACAAGACTGTAGGCCTGGTGCCCACCATGGGCGCGCTGCACGAAGGCCACCTCTCGCTGGTCCGCATGGCCAAGGCCCAGTGCAATCTGGTAGTGGTCTCAATCTTCATCAATCCGCTGCAATTCGGCCCAAACGAAGACCTAGCCAAGTACCCGAGAGATTTTGATCGCGATCGCGAATTGCTTGAGCGGGAGGGCGTGGACTTTATTTTTGCTCCCGGAGTCGAAGAGATGTATCCGCCGGGCGCGGTTACCTACGTGACGGTCGAGGGCCTGAGCGACAAGCTCTGCGGACGTTCCCGCCCGGGGCACTTTCGCGGCGTGACCACGGTCGTCTCGAAGCTCTTCCACATCGTCCAGCCCGACCGGGCCTTCTTCGGGCAGAAGGATGCGGCCCAGTCCGCGATCATTCGCCGCATGGTGCGCGACCTGAACATCCCGGTGCAGGTCGTGATCGGGCCGATTGTGCGCGAACCGGACGGCCTGGCGATGAGCTCGCGCAACGCCTATCTGGACGCGTTGCAGCGGCAGTCCGCGCTGGTATTACATCGTTCACTCGTGGCGGTGGAAGAGCGCTTCGACCGAGGGGAACGCGATATGCAAACGCTGATTGACGCCGGCAAACAAGAGTTCGCGAAGGATTCTTCCGTGCGCCTCGACTACCTGGAGATCGTCGATCCCGAAACGCTCGATCCGGTGGATGATATCTCGCGGGGCGCGCTGGTGGCAGTAGCGGCGTTTGTGGGCAAGGCCCGCCTGATCGATAACGTGGTGCTTGCGCTGAACACGTAGGGGCGGGTGCCCCCACCCGCCCGGCCGGGCAAGGCCCGGCAATTCTTGTTCGCGGCAAACCAAACCCAGGCGAGCTTTGCTCGCCCGCCCGGACGAGGGCGTCCGGGCCT
>JBARIF010000597.1:0-9749 GCA_049799615.1 Terriglobales bacterium | reverse complement strand
AACTCCGGACACCCGGGCGCGCCCATGGGCCTGGCCCCGGTAACCTACAGCCTTTGGCAGCAATACCTTCGCTACGATCCCGCGGATCCGACCTGGCCTAACCGCGACCGCTTCATTCTCTCGAACGGCCACGCCTCCATGCTGCTGTACGCCATGCTGTACCTGGCGCAGGTGCGTGGAATTAATCCCGAGTACGAACGGCTGGGCGAGTTCGCGGTCACGCTGGATGACATCAAGAGGTTTCGCCAGCTCGATAGCAGGACTCCCGGACATCCCGAATACCGCTGGACCGCCGGTGTCGAAACCACCACTGGCCCGCTCGGCCAGGGCGTGGGCAATAGCGTAGGCATGGCGATTGCCGGCAAATGGCTGGCGGCTCATTTCAACCAGCCCGGCTTCGAGATTTTTGACTACAACGTATACGCCCTGTGCGGCGATGGCGACATGATGGAAGGCGTTGCCAGCGAAGCCGCTTCCCTCGCCGGCCACCTTAAGCTTTCCAACCTGTGCTGGATTTATGACGAGAACCACGTCACGCTGGATGGCCTGGCCAACGTATCGTTCACCGAGGATGTAGGCAAGCGGTTTGAAGCCTACGGCTGGAATGTGGAACACGTCACTGACGCCAACGATCTACAGTCCCTCGTCGACTCCTATAACGGCTTCCTGAAAACCAAAAACCGTCCCACTCTGATCCGAGTGAACAGCCACATCGGCTACGGGTCGCCGCACAAGCAGGACACCAGCGCGGCTCACGGTGAACCGTTGGGAGAAGAGGAGGTGCGGCTGGTAAAAAAGTTTTACGGCTGGCCGGAAGATGCAAAGTTTCTCGTCCCCGACGGTGTGCTGGAGAACTTCAGGAACGGCATCGGCAAGCGCGGCGGCGAGTTGCGCCAGAAATGGGAGACGCTGTTCGCGGATTACGGAAAGAAGTATCCCGCGCTGGCGAACCAGATCAAGCGGATGCAACAGCGCGAACTGCCTGACGGATGGGACAAGAACCTGCCCACGTTTCCCGCCGACGCAAAAGGCATCGCCACGCGCGAGAGTTCGGGGAAAGTCTTGAACGCGGTTGCCGAAAACGTACCCTGGCTGGTAGGCGGCTCGGCCGACCTGGCAGGCTCCGACCGCACCCGACTCAAATTTGAAGGGGCTGGAGACTTCCAGGCGGGCAGCTACGGCGGCCGTAACCTGCATTTTGGCGTGCGTGAGCACGGCATGGCCGCGGCCCTGAATGGCATGGCAGTTTCGAAGATCCGGCCTTTCGGCGGAACGTTCTTCAACTTCAGCGACTATATGCGGCCCTCGGTCAGGCTGGCCGCTCTGATGGAGATTCCCACCATTTATGTCTGGACCCACGATTCCATCGGCCTCGGAGAAGACGGTCCCACGCACCAGCCGATCGAACAGTTGGCATCGCTGCGCGCCATGCCGGGGTTGATGCTGATGCGTCCGGCCGATGCCAACGAAGTCGTAGAGGCCTGGAAGGTGATCATGCCGCTGCGACATGAACCCGCGGCTTTGGTGCTCAGCCGGCAGGCCGTTCCCACCTTCGATCGTTCGAAGTACGGCGCCGCCTCAGGGGTGGCTAAAGGTGCGTACATCCTGGCTGATGCGTCCGACGGCAAACCGGATGTCATCCTGATGGGCAGCGGCAGTGAAGTTTCGCTGTGCGTGAGCGCTTACGAGCAACTGAAGGCTGAAGGCGTCAAGGCACGCGTGGTAAGCATGCCATCGTGGAATCTTTTCGAGCAGCAGAGCGACGACTATAAAGCTAAAGTTCTGCCACCCGAAGTGAAAGCTCGGGTCGCAGTGGAGCAGGCTGCAACGTTTGGCTGGTCGCAATACGTTGGCCCATCCGGCATCGTCATAGGGATGCGCCGCTTCGGCGCCTCCGCGCCCATCAAGGATTTGCAGAAAAAGTTCGGGTTCACCACAGAGAACGTCGTTGCGGCGGCTCGAATCGCATTGGGGAAATAAACAGTCGTCGGTCGCCAGTCTTCAGAAAAGTCAAAACAAGGTTTTGCTGGCGACTGAGGACCGACAACTGACGACTAAAGAGAGAGGTTCACATGCAACCAGTAGGAGTTCTCGAAACCGCCAAAGCCACCAACCCCCTCAAAGAGCTTTTGAAGTTCGGTCAGTCGGTTTGGCTGGATTACATCCGCCGCGACCTGCTCACCAGCGGCGAACTGAAGCGACTGATCGACGAAGATGGGCTCCGGGGCATGACTTCAAACCCAACTATCTTCGAAAAGGCGATTGCTGGCGGTTCGTTGTACAACGATCTGCTCAGCTCGTTGCGCTCGCGGACCGATCTCGATGCCAAGGGGCGTTACGAGATCCTCGCCATCCGCGACATCCAGGACGCCGCCGACTTCCTGCGTCCGGTTTACGACAGCTCGAAGCGGCGCGATGGCTATGTCAGCCTCGAAGTCTCGCCTCACCTCGCCCGCGAGACCAAGGGCACGCTGGACGAGGCACGCAGATTGTGGAAGGCCGTGGGGCGCGAGAATGTAATGATCAAGATTCCCGGCACCACCGAGGGTATCCCGGCCTTTCAGCAAGCCATCAGCGAGGGGATCAACGTCAACGTGACCCTGCTCTTTGCGCAGGAAGTTTACGTTAAGGTGGCGGAGGCCTACATCGCCGGCCTGGAGCAATTCGCCAAAAACGGCGGCGATGTCAGCCGGATGGCCAGCGTGGCCAGCTTCTTCATCAGCCGCATTGACTCCGCGGTAGACGCCATCATCGACACCCGGCTCAAGGCTTCGAAAGATGCGCGCGAGCAGGAGCAACTGAAAAGCGTCCAGGGAAAAGTGGCAATTGCGAACGGCAAACAAACGTACGAGAAGTACCAAGCTATATTCAGCGCGCCCCGCTGGAAGGCGCTGGCGGCCAAAGGCGGCCAGACACAGCGCGTGCTCTGGGCCAGCACCAGCACCAAGAACCCAGCCTATCGCGACGTCCTGTACGTCGAGGAACTGATCGGGCCGGACACGGTGGACACCATTCCGCCGGCCACGCTTGACGCCTTCCGCGATCATGGGAAGCCCCGCCAAAGCCTGACCGAAGACCTGCCGGCTGCACACAAGACCATGGAGACCGCGGCCAAGCTCGGTATCTCGATGAAGGAAGTGACCGACAAGTTGACCGACGACGGGGTTCGTCTCTTCTCCGAGGCCTTCGACAAACTACTTGAGGCAGTGGAGAAGAGCTCGAAATCCAAATGAGTCCGAAAGTAGGTCTTGAGAACCTCCAGACTACCCGAGGCCCTGCGGGCGTCGGTAGAGGCGAAGGTTGAAGATTGGTGCGCCGGCGACAAGGTCCGTCGTTTCTGGCAGCACGATGCTTTGCCCTGTACTGGGGCGGACGAAGCCAACTGGATGGGCTGGCTCGACGTTACCACCCGGCAGCCCGCAGCGAGCGGCTGCGCGCTGTGGCGGCCGAGGTAAAAGCCCGGGGAGACTTCGGGTGCTGGCGGAACGTCGGCGCCGGGCCTTGCAGGTTCATCTGGGCAAGGACCCGGCAGCGATTCTCGCCCGGCTGTCGGCCCCGTTTCATCAAGCTCTAACCTGATTTTCGTCCCGGGATACTACACTGGTTTACACTATGGCCGCCGAAAGCAGTGGCGGTGGGCTATAGAAACGATTTAATATCGGATAAGGAGCGGATTTATGCGTCTGGGAATGGTCGGTCTGGGCAAGATGGGCGCCAACATGACGCGCCGTCTTATGCGTGGCGGGCATGAACTCGTGGTCACCGATCTGAGCGCTGACAATGTAAAGAAGATTTCCAGCGAGGGCGCAATCAGTTCCGCTTCTCTCGATGACTTCGTCGGCAAACTGGGCAAGCCCCGCATCGCCTGGCTGATGGTTCCAGCCGGCGGTCCCACCGAGCAGACGGTGGACGCCATGGCCCAACGCATGCAGGCCGGCGACATTCTCATCGATGGCGGCAACTCCTACTTCAAAGATGATGTGCGCCGTTCCGCCAAGCTCAAGCAAAAGGGTATTCACTACGTTGACGTCGGCACCAGCGGCGGGGTCTGGGGACTGGAGCGTGGCTACTGCATGATGATCGGCGGCCCCAAGGACGTGGTACAGCAACTGGATCCCATTTTCAAGACCCTCGCCCCCGGTCGCGGCAATATTGACCGCACTCCCGGACGCGAGAAGATGCCGGGAACCGCTGAGGAGGGCTACATCCACTGCGGCCCATCAGGCGCGGGCCACTTCGTCAAAATGGTGCACAACGGAATTGAATACGGGCTGATGCAGGCCTACGCCGAGGGTTTCGATATTTTCCGCAATGCCACCAGCAAAGAGGTCCCGGAAGAACATCGCTATGATCTGAACCTGGCCGACATCGCCGAAGTCTGGCGGCGCGGCAGCGTGGTGAGTTCCTGGCTGCTCGACCTGACCGCCATCGCACTGGCGGAAAATCCCACGCTCGCCGAGTACACCGGCTTCGTTCAGGACTCGGGGGAAGGCCGCTGGACCATCCAGGCCGCGATTGACGAAGCGGTCCCGGTCGATGTGCTTTCAGCAGCGCTCTACACCAGGTTTCGTTCGCGACAGGAGCATACCTTCGCGGAGAAAATGCTTTCCGCCATGCGGCAACAATTCGGTGGTCACGTCGAACCGGGAACGATCAAGAAGTAGATATGGCCCAGACTGAAGTCATGCCAGCAGTGGAGCAGCAGCGGATCGGCAAGACGAGCGATCCCTGCACCATGGTGATTTTTGGCGCCAGCGGCGACCTGACCCGCCGCAAGCTGATTCCCGCGCTCTACAATCTGGCGAAATACGACTTGCTGTCGCGGGAATTCGCCGTGATCGGCGTATCGCGTTCGCCCCTGTCCCACGAGGATTTCCGCAGCAAAGTTTCGGAAGATATCAAACAATTCGCCACCGACAAGGTGGACCCTGACATCTGGGAATGGTTCGTCCGCCGCATTTATTACCTGAGCGGCGACATGAGCGACAAGAACCTTTATCTGCAACTGAAAGATTTGCTCGACAAAGTTGACCGCGACCACTCCACCCATGGCAATCACATGTATTACCTGGCCACCGCGGCCGATTATTTCGGTCCCGCCGTGGAGCAACTGGCCGAAGTCGGCCTTATGCAGCAGGAGGGTCAGCGCTGGCGGCGGGTGGTCATCGAAAAGCCTTTTGGCCACGACCTCGAATCGGCCCGGCTGCTGAACCAGCGGCTCCTGCGCGTAGCCGAGGAAAAGCAGATCTACCGCATCGACCACTACCTGGGGAAGGAAACCGTCCAGAACATTCTGGCGCTGCGCTTCGCCAACGGAATTTTCGAGCCGATCTGGAACCGGCGTTATATCGATCATGTCCAGATTTCAGTGGCGGAGACGGTGGGCGTGGAGAAACGCGGCGGCTATTACGACAAGGCGGGCGCACTGCGAGACATGGTGCCCAACCACATCATGCAGCTCATCAGCCTGACCGCGATGGAGCCGCCGGTGTCATTTCGCGCCGACGCAGTCCGCGACGAACAGGGAAAGATTCTGCATGCCATCCAGCCCATGAGTTCGGAAGATGTGCTGACTCGGACGGTTCGCGGGCAGTACGGCGAGGGCCTCAGCGGTGGAGAACGCGTGCCTGCCTATCGCGCGGAACAGGGCGTGCCGCCCGATTCCAAAACCGAAACCTTCGTTGCCATGAAGCTGCAGATCGATAACTGGCGCTGGGCCGACGTTCCCTTTTATCTTCGCACCGGCAAACATCTCCCCAGCCGCAGCACCAGCATCGTCATCCAGTTTCGTCGTGCCCCGTTTGTCCTGTTCCGCGACACCCCGGTGGAGAATCTGATGCCCAACCAACTGGTGCTGCATATCCAGCCGGAAGAAGGCATTTCGCTCCGCTTCGCCGCTAAAGTGCCGGGACCGGCTATGCGACTGGGAGCGGTGAATATGAGCTTTGAATATTCCGATTATTTCGGGGCCATCCCCAGCACCGGCTACGAGCGCCTGCTGCACGACTGCATGATCGGCGATGCCACCCTGTTCCAGCGCGCGGACATGGTCGAAGCCGGATGGTGCGTGGTCAGTCCCGTGCTGGACGTCTGGAAGGCGCTGCCGCCACGCAATTTTCCCAACTACGCCGCCGGCACCTGGGGCCCTAAAGAAGCCGAAGAGTTGCTGGAACGCGACGGCCGCCACTGGAGGAATTTCGAGAAATGATTCTGGCAGGCGACATTGGAGGTACCCACACCCGGCTGGCATTCTTCGACGCTGTCGATGGCCGCTTCAGCCTGGTCTCCGCATCCATCTTTCCCAGCCGCGAGTACTCCGGCCTGGACGAGATCGTGACCAAGTTTGTCGATACCTCGAACCTGCATCCCGACACTGCCTGCTTCGGTATTGCGGGTCCGGTGCGCAACGGACGCGTGGAGGCTTCCAATCTTCCCTGGATCATCGAGTCCAAGCGCCTGGCCGATGAGCTCAAGATCAAGAAAGCCTTTTTGATTAACGATCTCGAAGCCAACGCCTGGGGCATTCCCGCTCTCGAAGCCAAGGACGTGGTCGCGCTCAACCAGGTTAAGGGACAACCCGTGGGCAACCAGGCGGTGATCGCCGCCGGAACCGGGCTGGGCGAAGCCGGAATGTACTGGGACGGCACCAAGCACCACGTATTCGCCTGCGAAGGTGGTCACGCGGATTTCGCGCCGCGCACCCAGTTGGAAGTTGAACTGTTCAACTACCTGCAAATCCGCTTCGGCCACGTCAGCTATGAACGCATCGTTTCGGGTCCCGGCCTGATAAATGTTTTCAACTTTCTGCGCGACACCGGACGTGGGACCCCTCCGCAATGGCTGGCGGATGAGATGTCACATTCAGATCCCGCGGCTGCGATCTCACGCGCCGGCATCGACAGCAAGTGCGGCCTATGCGAGCAGGCCCTGGACTTGTTTGTCTCCATCTACGGGGCCGAGGCGGGTAATCTGGCGCTCAAGATCATGGCCACAGGCGGGATCTATCTGGGCGGCGGCATCGCTCCTAAAATGCTCTCGAAACTCTCTGGACCGTTGTTCATGCAGGCCTTCACGGGAAAGGGCCGGATGCAAGCCTTACTGGAGGCAATGCCGGTCAGGGTGATCACCAACGACCGCATCGCTTTGTTGGGCGCCGCCCGTTGCGCCCTGGTCAAAAATACGGCGGCGTAAAATAATTCCTGCATGCCGGCTCAGCCCGAAATTCGTATCTTGAAGACCTCGTCCGAATTGTTTGAAGCGGCAGCGGCAGAGTTCGCGGCTCAGGCCTCGCAGGCGGTGCGGACCAAGGGAAGATTTGCCGTCGCTCTCTCCGGTGGCTCAACCCCCAAAACCCTGTATTCCATTCTGGCCACAAAGCCTGACATTCCGTGGGGCAAGATCTGTTTTTTCTGGGGAGACGAGCGCCACGTCCCTCCCGACCATTCCGAAAGCAACTACCGCATGGCCAATGAGGCGCTGCTTTCCAAGGTCCCCGTGCGGCCGGAAAACATCTTTCGAATTCACGCCGAGGAAAAAGACGCGACCGCGGCGGCCCTGCAATACGAGCAAGCGCTCAAAGACTTCTTTCATCTCTCCCCCGGCCAGTTTCCCCGTTTTGACCTGGTACTGCTGGGAGTTGGACCCGACGGGCACACCGCTTCCCTTTTTCCCGGCACATTGGCGCTGGACGAAAAGAAGCGCCTGGTGGTCGCCAACTGGGTACCCAAATTCAAAACTGACCGGATCACTTTCACTCTTCCAGTGCTGAATGCTGCCGCCTGTGTGATGTTTCTGCTGACTGGAGCCGACAAAGCTTCAACTCTCCACGAAATTCTGGAGAACAGCAGCGCGGACCTCCCGTCGCAAAAGGTGCGCCCGGTCAAGGGCAAACTAATTTGGCTCGTGGATTCGCCTGCGGCAAGCGCTTTGTCTAGCCCGACTGCCAGACCAAAAGCGTATCGCCGGCGGAAGAGACCGTAACCACTCTCAGAGTAAGCGCAGCAGGAACATCGGGCGGCAAAGGCATCGCAAGTGAAGGCGCTCAGCCAAGAAACTCCCGATAGAGTTCAGTCCAGGATGCAATCCGGGTTTCCAGTGAGCCGTTAGAACACCGGCACCAGGTTGTGCTTTTTGGAATACATCTTGCGATCGACCGCCCGCAAAACATCTTCGGCGTCGGAGCCGGTGACATAAGGGGCAAGGGCCCAGCTGAATGAGAGCTCGAAACCCTTCTTGCTGGCCAGGTTCCACTGGTCCACTTCCCGGAGGATCCGCTGCACTGGGCAGTCGGCCTGCTCTTCGGTGGTGTCCGGCATCATGATCAGAAACTCGTCGCCACCCTGACGGAATGCCAGGTCGGCGCCGCGGAAGACGGTCTTCAATATCTTGGCGAACTCGATCAGGACCTTGTCGCCTTCGAGCGCTCCGAATTTGGAGCTGATGGCGCTGAACCCGTTCAAGTCAATCGCCATGAAAGTCAGGCTGCTGCCCAGCCGGTTGGCGCGCGCCACCTCGCGCGGAAGCAGCTCATTCAGGGCCCGCCGGTTCAGCAATTGGGTGAGCGGGTCAATCAGGGACAAACTCTCCAGCCGCTCGTTCAGTACCAGTTCGCGAATCAAGGCCAGGCGGGTACTGTTGAGGGTCCGTTTTTGCGACAACAGATAAATGTTGAACAGTAAAACCAGCGAGATCAGTCCAAAGAAGAGTTGGGGCAGATAGAAGCGGTCGATGTGAGCAAACAGCTGCGACCATACCAGGTTCGGCAGGACCAGCGCCAGCAGGCCCGAGGTCAGGACCAGCATCACCAGAATTCCGATTGACCAGAGCTGCAGGTCGCGTCCCGAAAGCTGCTGAATCTGCTGCTGGATCTCGTCCGCGCGCACCAACATCGAGGGCTGGGCGGTGCGCTCTTCACCGGACTGCGACATTCCCTCTCCTCGCAAACACAGGTTTCCCTGATCTGGAACACTCGTCCTTAAGATTTGTACCGTAGCTGGAGCGGGAAGGGAGCAGCAAAAGCCGTTTCAACGGTTACGTTCGTAATCTGGCGGTATGGGCGGGACCTTTCAGGGATAATCGACGTCCACCAGCACGTTGTGTCCGCTCTCCTTGCGGAACGTAACTAAGACTTTCTGACCTACGGGCAGGGCGTTTCGCATGTCTCCCTCGAGCACCAGCAGGTTCGCCGTACCTCCGCGGTCGGACAGGGTCACAACCGATTTGTTGGGCTGGCCGACGCCCGATTCGTAGAACTGAACACTCTGCACTTTACCGCTTTGCCTGAGCCCGCCGGAGGCTGTCGAGGTCGCCCTCACCGCGCTTTGCTTTCCGCTGGTCTTCTGGCGCAGTTCGATAAGAATGTTTAAGCCCACGATGCCCGACATGGCCAGCAGGATCAGGGACATGAACAATCCGTCCACCGTGGTAACCGAACCGTAGAGCACGATCCACACAATGCCCAGAAGCGGAACCAGCGCCAAAAGCACCGAGATGAGCAGCATCATGATTCTGTCCGGAGGAGTCCGTTGAAGGTGGAAGTCACGGCCAACAGATTAGCAAAAAATCAGGTTTCAAGGTTTCAAAGTTCTAAGGTTTCAAAGTTTCAGGGTTTCAAGGCTTCAAGCTTTCATGGGGGTTCGTTCTTGAAACTTTGAAACGTGAAACCTTGAAACTTCGATCATTGAACCTTCGATCGATGAAACCTGCAACTTAGGCGCAGGTGTCTCGCCAGTCGGAGATTTCCTTCAAGC
>JBARIF010000596.1:0-11022 GCA_049799615.1 Terriglobales bacterium | reverse complement strand
GCGCAATATTTCGTGGTGGTGGATGCGAGTCATGGCGGGGAGGAGCGCGGCGCGGCGCTCAGCGACCAGTTGGCGGAGAAAGATGTCACCCTGGCGTTCGGATTGCGCCTGGGGCAGCAACTGCAGGCGCACGGTATTTCTACCCTGGTGCTGCGCGAGGGAGACGCGACCATGAGCCTCGACCAGCGCGCGAACATGACTAATGCGGCTCATCCAGCGATCTACATTTGCCTCCACGCGACCTCGCAGGGCAGCGGAGTGCGGCTCTACACCGCATTGCTTCCGGTTGGCAGCGAGAACCAGGGGCCGTTTCTTGACTGGACTACGGCACAGTCCGGCTTTCGCGCTGCCAGCCAGAGCGTCGAAGCCAGCCTGGCGGCGGAGTTGGGGAAAAAGCAGATTGCGGTGCGTTCCCTGCTGGCCCCTCTGCGCCCCTTGAACAACGTTACTGCCGCCGCCGTGGCCATCGAAATCGCGCCCCCGTCGGGAAAGCTTGATGACCTGACTTCCGCCGCCTACCAGCAAACGGTGGCGGAATCGGTCACGGCTGGAATTGAAGCCGTGCGCAACCAACTGGGAGGCACGCGATGATCCCACGCCACCTGATTATCGGAGTCGCTGCCATGCTGGCGGTGGCGTTGGGAATGAGCGTATACGCGTGGCGGATGCGAGGCCGGGCCACGCAGATCGAAACCCCCGCCGAGTACGCTCATCCGGTGGCGGCGCCGGTGCAGGGACCCACCGAACAGGTCACGCTCTACGTGGCCTACGACGACCCTGGCGTACTGCGGCCGCAGGCCGCCAGCATTCCGCTGCCGGCGGGGCGCCAGGAACGGGCGCAGGAACTGCTGCGGGCCCTGCTCGGGCTTTATATGGATAAATCTTCGTCCCACCCGCTGGGTCCGGGGAGCGAAGTGCGCGACGTGTACCTGGTGGATCCGGGGCTGGCTGTGATTGACCTCAATGACGCCTTTGCGGATGGTCATCGCTCGGGCGTTTTGGTGGAAGAACTCACCGTGGCCTCGCTGGTGCAAACTTTGGCAACTGGTATCCCTGGAATCAACCGGGTCAAGATTCTCGTGGGCGGCAAGGAGCGCGAGACGCTGGCCGGTCATGCTGACCTGTCGTCTGTTTATGACGTTTCGGCGGTGGGGCAGATGGTGGGCGAGTTGCAGAAATAGGTTTCTGGCTTCTGGCTTCTGGCTAATCCAGAGTCCAGAACTGCTGCCTCGATCGCGCTCCCAATACCTTATGGATGCGCCTTCCCGTTGTGACCGTTGTTGTTACTGATGCCTCGCCCATGGCCGTTGTTGAAGCCGTACAGTTCGCACATGGTGAGGGCGTTTGTCCGGATCAGATTCATCTGCTCGTAGATGTATTGGCGAAGATCAGCTACGTCCAGGACCCGACTGCCATTGTTCAGGTGCGCATAGACCAGATCTCCTCTAAGGCCTTCGAGCACGGATAGCGCGATCTGTCTTTCGTTGGTGTCCATGAAAGGCTCCACTGCGAACAGCACTTTCCACAACTTACAATACTTCCTTGATGCACGTTAATCTGTGCAATTGTGACCACCTGCACAACTTGCTGTTTGCCAGATACCAAATGCCAAGTGCCCAATGGCTAAGTGCTGCTCCCCCGGCTGTTAGAATCCTTGCATGTTCTTTCGATCCGACAATCGTTCGCCGGACCAGATGCGGCCGGTCAATATTATCCCCAACTTCATTAATACAGCCGAGGGATCGGTCCTGATTGAGCTAGGCAACACGCGAGTGATCTGCACCGCCTCCGTCGAAGAAACCGTCCCGCAATTCATGCGCAACCGGGGCAAGGGCTGGATTTCGAGCGAGTACAGCATGTTGCCGCGAGCCACCCTGACGCGCACGCCGCGCGAGGTGAACAAAGGGCGTCCGAGCGGGCGCACCCATGAAATCCAGCGGCTGATCGGGCGCGCGCTGCGCGCGGTCACGGATCTGGACCGCATGGGCGAGCGCACCATCTGGATTGACTGCGACGTAATTCAGGCCGACGGAGGCACTCGCACTGCATCCGTCACCGGTGCTTTCGTGGCGCTCGGGCTGGCGCTGGAAAAGCTGGTGCAGGCGGGCACGCTGACTTCAGTTCCCTTCCGTGATTATCTGGCGGCGGTGAGCATTGGAATTGTCGACGGCGAGATCCTGCTCGACCTCAGCTACGAAGAAGATTCGCGCGCCGACGTGGACATGAACTTCGTGATGACCGCGGGCCGCAAGCTGGTCGAAGTACAGGCCACGGCCGAGCACCAGGTGTTCGACGAAGAACAACTGGGAAGGATGATCACTCTGGCCGGCGAAGGAGTGCAGGCGTTGATCGCGAAGCAGCAGGCGGTGCTGGGGACACTGACGCTGCGGCAGTAGGCCGTGCGCGGAGGTGCTGGGCCAGGTTGCACAAAGCTCGCATTGCTCCCGACTACGTTGCCTCGAGGAGCGGTAGAGCGCAGCGTGGCCCACCCTGCGCGACGCGCGAGGGTGGGGCACCCTCATTTACCGTAAATAAACCCATTACACACCCCAGGATCATTTTCCGGAAGCGATGGGGGCGACCACGTATACGTATTCCAGCACTTCACTCCCGGTGTTGGTGACGTTGTGGCGCGACCGGGGAGGTATATACGCCAGCATCCGGGAAGAGATGGGCACCGCTTCCCTGCCCTCGACTTCGGCCTTGCCTTGTCCCTGCAGAACCACCAGCGCTTCTTCGTGCTCCTGAGTTGAATGCTCGCCTACGGATTCGCCCGGCTTAAGGCGGACAAATCCGCTGCGCATCCCCGTGGTCTGGGGAGCACCACGCAGCAGCGGACAATCGCTGCCCGAGCATTCGAGATGGAATGACAACGGCTGATAAGACTGCTGCTGTGAGGAGATTGGCGTCGCAGCAAAAGCCATAGCGACAACGGCGACGGGTATGCAGTATTTCATGGGGCCTCCCGAAGAGTTCATTTCCGATCAGTGCGAAACCTGGGCGCGTTCGGCGAGAAAGTTGTTCTGACAGGCTTTCGCGGTGGAGAGCAATTGAGGAAATTCAGGAGTGCTCCGAATGCTGGCCATCAGCGGATCGTGCTGGAGAGCTGCGTAGGCGCAGTAGCGCCCTTCGATGGCACTTCTGACTAACCGCACGGCGATATCCTGCTTTCCGCAGGCAGCCATGAGGGTGGCGTCCCAGTAGCGGTTCTCGGGATCGGGATCAGCGAAGAAACCGGGGGTAGCGGCGCGGACCTCTTTGTCCAACTGGGCAGGGGACGAAGGGGAGAGACAGGCAATCATGGCCCCCCTGGCGGGATCGCCGACAGCCATTTTCTCCGCGCTGGCTCGCGCTTCCGCCCGCTTGCCCGCGCGTTCGTAGTGAAGAGGCAAGTTTGACAAAACCCAGTCCGACCCTGGGTCCAGGCGGAGAAACTCCATGGCCCGATCGGAATTACCCATCAGATCAAACACAAAGGAGCATGATCGAAACTGGTAGTTCCCGGGATCAAGCGCCACCGCCTTGTCGCACTCGGGCGTGGCTTCATCGAGCATTCCCCCGTAGCGCAGGACATAGCTCAGGGCAAAGTGGGCCATGGCATTATCGGGATGGCGCGCCACCAGCGCTTTTGCGTCCTGGTAGGCCTTGCCCAGTTCACCTCTTTCTACCCGGTTGGTGATGAGCATGCCGGCCGCGTCGCTGAAGTCGGGATCGAGGGCCAGAGCGCGCTCGTGGGCGGCAGTGGAACGCTGGAACATGGCTTCGCCGCCATCCGAGTAGTGGGCGTCATAGTAGTAGCGCTCTCCCAGCGCACGCCACGCGGGTGCGTAAGTGGAGTCCAGACCCACGGAACGCTCCAGCATGCCGATAGCTTCTTTATTCGGAGCGGCATCGTGGGGCAGGGAGACGCTGCGCAAATAGAGATCGTAGGCTTCCTCGTTCTTGGGACGCGTTCCCGCTTCCGCCGAGGTGTCACTCGCGCCCAACGCCGGCACCAGGCCCTGACGGACTCTCGTCGCAATCTGTCCCCGCATGGAGATCATGTCCAAAGCCCCGACGCTAAGCGTGTCTCGCCACACTGAGCGGTTGTTCGCCACATCGACAGCTTCGAGCGTGATCTGCAACTGGTCGCCTTCCTTCAGGTAGTGACCGGTGACAATGTTCGTTACCCGCATCTCGCGGCCCGCCTGTTCAAGGTCCAGGTTGGCGGCGTTGTATTTGCTGGTGGTGGCGAAAGGACGGATGGACAACGAGTGCACGTAACTCAGCGCGGTCGCGACTTCGTCGGGCAGGGCCAGGCGCAGAAAATCTACGTCCTTGTCGGGACTCATGTTCTGGAAAGGAAGGACGGCGACCGTAGTGGGGTTGGCGGAACTGATCGTGGGTGCCGCGCGATGCTGGAGCTGCCAAAACACCCCGGCGCCGATTACGACGGCGATCACGGCAACCAGCGCGGCAAGTTTTCCATACGCCCGCTTTTGGCCGGAAGCCGCCGAAGCAACGTGCGCGCTAACCTCGTGCCGGCTCGAACTTGAGAACCCGGTCGCTGTCCTTGCGGCTTCGCTTGCGACGCCCGCGGGCAACACTATCCGCCCCGTGTCAGTGTCCCGCTTCAGGCGCTTTAGATCGCTCGCCATCTCCGAGGCGTGCTGGTAACGCAGGGAGCGGTCTTTTTCGAGCGCCTTGTCGATGATGTCTTCGAGTTTGGCGGGCACGTCGGGATTCAGGCGAACCGCGGGAGTCGGCACTGAATCCAGAATGGCTTTGAAGATCAGGGCCGAGGTGTCGCCACGAAAGGGCAGAGTGCCGGTGGCCATTTCGTAGAGCACTGCGCCGAAGGAAAACAGGTCGGTGCGAGCATCGAGTTCCTTGCCTTTAGCCTGTTCCGGCGACATGTAGGCCACCGTGCCCACCATCGTGCCCGGACTGGTCAGGTGCTGTTCGTCGATGGTGCCCGTCATGGTGTTGGCGGAGGCCACCTGGCTCGACGAACCCGCGGAGGGGGCGACTTTCGCCAGCCCGAAATCCAGAATCTTGGCGTGGCCGCGCTTGGTCACAAAGATGTTTGCCGGCTTGATGTCGCGGTGGACGATGCCTTCGGAGTGCGCCGCATCGAGGGCGTCGGCAATCTCAATGGCCAGCGAGAGCAGCGTGTCGTTCTCCAGCGGACGTCCCGCCACCATGTGCTTCAGAGTCAGGCCATCCAGAAACTCCATGGCGATAAAGCGCTTGCCCTCGTGTTCTCCAATTTCGTAAATGGTGCAGATGTTGGGATGGTTGAGCGCGGAGGCAGCACGGGCTTCGCGGCGGAAGCGCTCCAGCGCCTGCGGGTCCTGGGCCACGTTGTCAGGCAGGAATTTGAGCGCGACAAAACGCCCGAGCGAGGTGTCCTCGGCCTTGTACACGACGCCCATCCCGCCACCGCCCAGCTTTTCGATGACGCGGTAGTGTGAGATGGTCCGGCCGATCATGCTTTGACTGATCATGCAGTCGGGGCAATGTTAGGTGGGAATGCCACGGCAGTCAATGAAGCGAAATGTGGGCACGAGCGTCCCCGCTCCGTGCGGCGGCGCCGAAGGGCTGGGCGCAAGCGCGGGACGCGTCGCAGTAGCGACGGACGGTTGACGCAACGGTGGACATCGCCGCATCGCTAGACCCCTTCGCACGAGCGGGACGCTCGCGCCTACATTAATCTGTCTTGCCCGTGGCCCTGCCTGAGAACAGCGGCGCGCCCCAGGTGCTGATGGCGAGCAGGGATCCAAACAGGATGATGGCGTCGAAGCTGGAACGTCCTTCGCGGACGAAGTAGACGTCTTTCAAGTTCAGCCACAGGGCGAACTCATCGAGGGTCAGCGCCGCGCCCATCCCGTATAACAATGACATCACGCTGCTGGCGAGGATGGACGAGGAATCGCTGCCATTGCCCAACTCGCACAGCCAGCCATAGCCCACGAATAACAGGATCAATATCCCGAACACCAGGTGATGGATGTGGCGTCCTTCCATGATCACGTAGTGGAAGGGTGGAATGTGGTGCACGATGCAAAACACAATGACCCTCACCGTGGCGAAAGTCACAAAGAAACTGACGGAGGCGATCAAGAGGCGGCGGCGTGGACGATCGGCAATGCGCTCCCGCAAAAAAGGACCCAGCCGAGTGCGGCGAAGCAGGAAGAGCAGTGCGGCCATCGTCGCCAGGAGTAGAGGCAGAAGGACCCAATCGATGTGCAGGCGCATATGGCATTAGACCTCTCCGGAGATGTCCGGGGCAAACACCAGGGCCGAAATCGGCAGTGCTCATTGCGGAGCGTTCTGAATGGTTTACAATTGAAAGCGATTGCACGCAATCGTCGGAGGAATTTATGAAACTTACACCAGGAAAGCTGGCCGGGCTCAAAAATGTTTCCAATGATCGCGGGGTCATCGCCGCGGCTGCCATGGACCAGCGCGGCTCGCTCAAGAAATCGCTGGCCAAGGAAAAAGGTGGCGATGTGAGCGATGCCATGATGGAAGAATTTAAATCGCTGGTGACCCAGGTGCTCACCCCGCACGCCAGCGCTATCCTGCTGGACCCCGAGTGGGGCCTTCCGGCCTCCAAGCTGCGGGCGAAGAATGCGGGGTTGCTGCTGGCTTACGAGAAAACGGGGTATGACAAGACCGGCCCCGGACGTCTGGGCGACCTGCTGGATCTGTGGTCAGCGCGCCGCCTGAAGGAAGCGGGCGCGGACTGCGTGAAGATCCTGCTCTACTACACGCCGTTCGATCCCAAGGACGTCAACGACAAGAAACATGCCTGGGTGGAACGGATCGGCGACGAGTGTCGCGCCAACGATATTCCGTTCTTCCTTGAATTCGTCGGCTACGAAGAAGGCGCAGATGAAAAGGGTCTGGACTACGCCAAGAAGAAACCCCAGATTGTTGCCGCCAGCATGAAGGAGTTCAGCAAGGACCGCTACGGCGTGGATGTGCTGAAGGTCGAAGTGCCGATCAATATGAAGTATGTGGATGGTACCAGGGCGTACGGTGGCCAGAAAGCTTACAGCAAGATGGAAGCCATGGGGCTGTTTCTGGAAGCGGCGACAGCCACCACCAAACCGTTTATTTACCTCTCCGCGGGCGTAAGCAACGCCGAGTTCACCGAAGCGCTGGAACTGGCGGCGCAGTCGGGAGTCAAGTTCAACGGCGTGCTGTGCGGCCGCGCCACCTGGAAGGAGGGCATCCCGGTGTATGCCAAGCAGGGCGCCGGCGCCTTCCGCGAATGGCTGGAGTCTGAAGGGGTAAAGAACATCAACAACGTAAACGACCGGTTGAAGGCCGCGACCCCGTGGTATTCGATTTACGGGGTCGAGGCGGCGTTAGTGGGCGCGTAGTCCGGAACATCGTTCCGGCTCTGGTTTCTAGCATGGGGCCAATGGCAGGTTGCGTTGGCCCCTTTCCTGGAGGAAGGATATGGGACCCTCCACACTGAAGTTGTTGCCGCTTTTCACCTTTCTTCTTGCGTCTGCGGCCCTCGCGAATCCGAATATCCCAAATTTCTCCGATCTAACGATCAAGATGCGGCGCAATGATTCCGTCGACTCGGCAGTGGAAACCCTGTACCTCAAGGGCTCAAAGCGGCGCCGGGAATACTCCCGCGACAAACCGTCCGAAATGAAATTTGTCAGTATCAGCCGGTGCGACGAGCGGAAGAAGATCGTTCTGAATGAGGACGCCAAGCTGTACGCGGAACTTCCAATCACAGATTGGTCGGAACAGCGTAAACGGGCCCCGCCCTTGCCGCCAACTGAGATGACCGGCGCTGACGTCACGATCACGATCGACTCGATCGATACCGGTGAGCGACGCCCGCAGGGCGCGTATGTGGCCCGGCACGTGAAAATCAGGACCACCGTGGAATCTGGGCCTGGCGCTGCCATGCCATCCAGTAAGGAAGAACGCGACGGATGGTACATCGACTTGCCCAGCGTTGGTTGTGAAGATTCTAGCCAGCGAACCGGCTTCGTTTACGCGATGTTGACCACTGGCGGACGGCACGATCGCATACATTTCAAACGACTGGGCACTGCCCCTGCTGGCTTTCCATTGGAAGAGACCACAACTAAAACGGAACAAGGCAAGAGCACCGTCAGCAAGCTTGAATTGCTGGAGTTTTCCGACTCTCCCCTCGATGACTCACTATTCCAGGTACCCAAGGGTTACTCTCCGGCAGTGAGCACACCGCACGGTGGCTACGACATGACGAGACCGGAAACGCTGGCCAATCGCGTGCAGGTGTACTGGGCCGAGCTGAGAGATTGGACAAAACACTGGTTCTGAGGACGGTGTATCCGGCGATCTGCTGCCAACCTTAGAATGAATGACGCTCCCCTCACCGCGTTGATCACGGGCGCTTCCGGCGGCATCGGATACGAACTGGCCAAGCTGTTCGCCAAAGACCATCACCATCTGGTTCTGGTGGCCCGCAATGGACCCAGGCTCAAGCAGGTTGGAGATGAGCTTCAACGTCAGTTTGGCATCACGGTCAGGACAATGGCCCTCGACCTCGCGGCCCCGACTGCCCCGCAGTCCCTGTTCGAGGAACTACGGCGCGACGGGGTAAAGGTCGATATTCTCGTCAACAACGCCGGCTACGGCAAGTTTGGAGAATTCGCCGAGGTCGCGTTGGAGGAGAGCGCAGGCCAGATCCAGCTCAACATCGCCGCGCTCACTTATCTCACCAGGCTATTTCTCGGGCCGATGCTGGAGCGCGGCTCGGGCAAGATCATGAATGTGGCTTCGACCGCGGGCTTTCAGCCCGGCCCCCTGATGGCGGTGTACTACGCCACCAAGGCGTACGTGATTTCGTTTTCCGAGGCGCTGGCCAATGAGTTGGCCGGCAAGGGCATTACGGTGACATGCCTTTGTCCCGGAGCGACCGAGACCGGGTTCGCCGGCCGCGCCGGCAACGACCAGTCGCGCCTGTTCAGGAAGCTTCGCCCCATGGAAGCGAAGACCGTAGCGCGCGCCGGCTATCAAGGATTGCTCCAGGGAAGCACCATCGTGATTCCAGGATTCCGCAACTGGCTGGTCGCCGAATCGGTGCGGATTTCGCCCCGGAAAGTGGTGACCGCAGTCTCGCGCTGGGTATCGGAAAAGGCGGAGTGAGCGCGCGGAACCAGCCCGCTGCACCAAAGCTCTTACGCCCAGCGTCTCGACCATATAAAATCCTTTCTCGCGCATCTTCAAAAACCATGAATATGTTCAGGTCTTCCCTGTTCCTCCTGCTGCTGTCTGCATCCCTGGCCGCACAAACGGTCACTCCCCGCGCCCGCGCCATTCACAACTCCGCCATTGTCGTGGATACGCACGCCGACACGCCGCAGCGCTTTCTTTACGAGAACTTCGATATCGGCTCCACCGATCCAAAAGATATTGGCCACATCAGCCTGGACAAAGCCCGCGCGGGCAACCTGGGGGCGGAATTCTTTTCCATCTGGGCCGATCCGGAAACCACCAGCGGACACTTCGCCAAGTCCACCTTCGACATGATCGATTCGGTTTACCAGCAGGCGGCGCGCCATCCTGACCGCATGATGATGGCCTTCTCGGTGGCCGATATCGAGCGCGCCCACAAACAGAAGAAGCTGGCCGCGCTGATGGGAATCGAAGGTGGGCACTCCATCGAAAACGATATCCGCCTGCTGCGCGACTACTACCGCCTGGGCGTGCGCTACATGACCCTGAGCTGGTCAAACACCAATGAGTGGGCCGACTCTTCGGGCGATATCGACGACCCCAAGATCCAGCACCACAACGGTCTGACCGATTTCGGCAAACAAGTGGTTCTCGAGATGAACCGCATGGGCATGATGGTGGACATCTCTCACGTCGCCGACAAGACATTCTTTGATGCCATTGCGACCAGCCTGGCGCCCGTCATTGCTTCCCACTCTTCAGCCCGGGCTCTGACTGACCATCCCCGCAACATGACTGATGACATGCTGCGCGCTGTGGCCAAAAACGGCGGCGTGGTACAGACCAACTTCTATTCCGCTTTCATCGACGAAAACTACCGCAAGGCCGCCGAGGCTCAGAAGAAAGACGCTGACGCCGCGGTGGACGCGCGGGTCGCGGAGTTGAAGGCGGAAGGCAAGCCGGTCACCTATCTGGACAAGGACCAGGTCGAGCGCGAATGGGCCGCCAAAATTCCGCGCCCCCCGCTCAAGAGCCTGATTGATCACATCGACCACATCGCCAAAGTCGCTGGCGTCGATCACGTGGGGCTGGGTTCGGACTTCGACGGCGTAAGCGGGGCCACGCCCGATGGTATTGACTCCGCCGCCGACCTGCCCAAGATCACGCAGGCCCTGCTGGATCGAGGCTACAGCGAAAAGGACATCCACAAGATTCTCGGCGGAAACCTGCTGCGAGTCTTCGGAGAAGTAGAACGAGTGAGCCGCGAGCTGCAGGCCGAGTCGGCTCAGACGTCGACCAGTCAATAGCATTTTGGGAACTCTAGGATAGAATCATATTTCGCAGTCACACAAACCACGTAGGGGCAGGTGTCCTCACCTGCCCGGCCGGGCAAAGCCCGGCGCTCAGGAGCGTCCATGAGAAACTGTTTCTCAATTTGTTTGCTGATTGCGGCAGTGGTTTCGCCAGGATGGTCGCAGACCGCGCCCGCGCACAAGACCACGCCCGCGAAAAAGCCTGCTGCTACTGCCGCCGCCAAACCGGCCGCCGCCATGCCCGCCCGCCCCACTGCCATCATCGAGACCACCGCGGGCAAGCTGACCTGCACCCTGTTTCCTGATGTCGCTCCGATCGGAGTCGCCAATTTCATCGGCCTGGCCCAGGGCACCAAAGACTGGACCAATCCCATTTCTCACGCCAAGAAGCACGGCGTCCCGCTTTACGACGGCACCATCTTCCACCGCGTAATTCCTGATTTCATGATTCAGGGTGGAGATCCCGCCGGCAGCGGGAGCGGCGACGTTGGTTTTGAGTTCAAGAACGAAACTTCCCCGACCGTGAAGTTCGACC
>JBARIF010000595.1:0-10344 GCA_049799615.1 Terriglobales bacterium | reverse complement strand
GTTTGGGTCTTTAACGTCAAAAGCCACGGGCGGGGGCGCCCGCGCCACACGACCGAGTATTACTTCTTCTGGTTGACCCACTCCCAGCCGAAGCGGCCTTTAATGCAGAGATGTCCCTCGGTAATTTCCTGATCGAGGGGTGAAGTTACTTTAACGATCTTCTCTTCCTGGACATGTACTGTGAGAGTGCAGCCCACACCGCAATAGGGACAGACAGTATCGGTGCGCGTTTGCCTGGACTCGTTCCAGGTGCCGACCTGGCGCATCTCGTACTCGCTGCGGAACATGAGCGCGCCAGTAGGACACACTCCGATGCAGTTGCCGCAGTAAACGCACGCCGACTCGGTCAACGGCGCGTTGTACTCGGTTGAGATGCGGGCCTCGAAACCGCGTCCGGCAACCGCGATGGCAAAGGTATTTTGCGCGTCCACGCCGCAGGCCTCCACGCACTTGTAGCACAGGATGCACTTGCCATAGTCACGTACGTAAAGCTCGTTATCGATCTTGACCGGCTGGGCGACAGTGGCCGCGCCCGTTTCCGGGGGCTGATGATGGCCCGGCTGCGCCGAGTCGCGCTCGCCAGTCTGCGCTGGCGCCGCAGCTCCTCCGAAGCGCTCAGGTATGGCGCCGTAGCGCCGCATGTATTGCTGAAACTGGGGAGCAGTGGAGACGTCCACCGAGGAAGCCAACAGCTCCAGCACCAGGCGGCGGCTGAGACGCACCCGCTCAGAATCTGTCTTGACTACCATGCCCGGCTCAACCTGCCGCGAGCACGCCGGAACCAGCGCGCGCGAGCCTTCGACCTCCACCACGCAGATGCGGCAAACGTTCACCGGGGTCAGAGTCTCCAGGAAGCAGAGTGTAGGTGTATCGATGCCGAGGCTGCGTGCCGCATCCAGGAGTGTTGCGCCTTGTGGGACAGAAACGGGTTTGCCGTCCATCGTAATCTCCACCATGCGCGCCGGAGGCGGGACGGGAAGGATGGGCAATGGCCCGCGGGGCACGGGAATCTTCGGGTCGGGCGCGCTTTGCGTGCTCATCGTTCGGGACCTCCCGACTTCGCCTGAAATTCTCCGCCCTGGAAAACCGGGAAGCGGGCGAGCGCCGATTCAATCGCACTTGACGCCGTCTGGCCCAGCCCGCAGATGGAGGCGTCACGCATCGCCTGTCCGACTTCCTTCAGCAGCACAAGTTCAGTCGCGGGTGAAGCCAAAGGCTTGCCAGCCGCCAGCCGTTGCAGAATTTCCTCCTGCCGAACCGTGCCCACGCGGCAGGGAACACATTGTCCGCACGATTCGTCGCGAAAAAACGACGCGATGCGAAGCAGGACGTCACGCAGATCGACGGTATCGTCGAACGGCATGACTACCGCCGAACCCAGCGCCGTGCCCGCAGCGCGGGTGCCCTCAAAAGTCATCTGAGTGTCGAGGTCCTTCGGTCCCAGAAATGAGCCCGCCGCTCCGCCAACCAGGATGGCCTGCAACTTTCCGCTGCCAGAGATACCTCCGGCCAGATCGAGCAGCTCTCGCAGAGTGGCTCCGAAGGGCACTTCATACACACCGGGTTTCGCCACATGGCCCGAGAGGCAGAAGAGTTTAGTTCCGGTGGAACGCTCAGTCCCGATCGCGGCAAAGGCCTTTCCACCCTGCATGATGATGGGCAGGACATTCAACAATGTCTCCACATTCTGGATAACCGTGGGCTTGCCGAACAACCCGACCTGGGTGGGAAACGGAGGCTTGTTCCGGGGCTCTCCACGCTTGCCTTCGATGGAGTTCAAAAGCGCCGTCTCTTCGCCGCAGATGTAGGCCCCGGCCCCAACCCGCAGCTCAATCTCAAAGCTCACTCCAGAGTCCAGAATATTGGCGCCCAGGAGAGCGTGCGCTCGGCAATCGCGGATCGCATGCTTGAGGCGGCGCCGGGCCAGCGGACATTCGCCGCGAATGTACAGGTAGCCCTGCTCGCATCCGGTAGCGAAGCCGGCAATGATCATGGACTCGATCAGGGCGTAGGGATCGCCTTCCATCAGCACGCGGTCCTTGAACGTGCCGGGCTCTGATTCATCCGCATTGCAGATCAGATATCGAGGCCGGGCGGTGCTGAGAATGGATTGCCACTTCTGGCCGCAGGGGAAAGCGGCTCCGCCCCGCCCCAGCAGCTTCGACTCGATCATCTCGCGAACTACCGCAGCCGGACCCATTTCGATGGCTCGCGGCAGAGCCAGAAAACCATCGGCAGAACGATATTCGTCGAGGCTTTCCGGGTTGATTTGTCCCACACGGCGTAGCAATGTCAGCCCGGGCTGACCCATCTGGGGAACGGATGCATTCAACGCGGGCTGCGAAATCCGCGTGCCTTGCAATGCGGTCGTAATCTCCTCGGTGTTCGCCGGCGCCAACGCCTGCTCCGTGTGCCGTTCTCCTGCGACCATCACAATGGCTGCGGGCGCTCGTTCACACATTCCAAGGCAGGGGCTGCGACGCCACGCAAGCTTTCCGTCTGGGTTCGATCCCTCGGGACCGTGCGCTTTCTCCATCTCGGCACAAAGCTGGGGTGCGCCTTTGACCTTGCAGGCAATGTCATCGCAGACGTGAACTACGGCTGGGGGTTGCGGGTGAGTGGACAGGAGCGCGTAGAAGTCCGCGACACCATAGGCTTCTGCCGGCGGGACTTCGAGTGTCCGGCTGGCGTAATTCAAGGCGCCGGGGCTGATCCAGCCGACGCGATCCTGAATGGCGTGGAGAACCGGCAGCAGGTAAGTGCGTTTCGACTCGTCAGCCGCAACTGCCACGCCGTCAACCGCCGCTATTTCTTCCGCCGTGGGCGTGGCTCCAGTGAAATGCAGGTCCATGATTCACGATGAGCGATTCACACCGAATTCCTAAACTATGGGGTGACCGGCTCGACCTTCCCAAGTTTCTCAATGCGCACCGCGGTTGCCTTGAACTCCGAAGTCCCTGATTTCGGGTCCACCGCATCGATGGTCAATTCGTTGGTAGCGACCTGGTCGGGGAAATGCAATGTCAAAAACCCGAGGCCCGGGCGCAGACCTGGATCAAATCGTATTGGAGCCTCAACCGATCCGCGACGCGACACCACCCGCACCATTTCACCTTCCTCGAGGCGATACTTCTGGCCGTCCTGGGGAGAGAGATCGAGCGTCTCGCCGTGGCGCAAGGGTGAGGCATACCGCGAACTCTGCACTCCGGTGTTGTAGGAATCCAGACGCCGCCCGGTCGTCAAACGTATAGGGAAGTCATCATCCAGCGCGTCCACCGGCGGCGCTTGTTCAACACAACTAAAGGGCGCCAGAGGGCCGATCACCGGCCGCGCCCACAAACGCCCATGCAGAAATTGCTCGCCCGGATGGTTCTCGTCGTAGCATGGCCACTGCAAGCCGTGCAGGGCTTCCAGACGCGCGTAACTCATACCGGCATGGATCGGACTAAGACTGCGCAGCTCATCCCAGATTTCCTCGGAAGTGGGCTGCCCGAGGTCACGGCCCATGCGGCGGGCCAGATCGCAGAGGATTTCCATGTCATCCCGCACGCCGGCCGGAGGTGCCAACGCCCGACGCACCCGCTGCACCCGGCGTTCGCTATTGGTCACCGTGCCTTCGGATTCACACCACCCGGCCGCGGCCGGGAAAATCACGTCCGCCATCTCCGCCGTCTTCGTCATCAACATGTCCTGCACCACCAGGATGTCGAGACCATGCAGCAGCCGGCTGGTGCGGTGTCCGTCAGCCTCCGAGTTGGCCGGGTTCTCACCGATCACGTACAGCGCCTTCAGTTCGCCGCGTTCCATGGCGTCAAACATTCCGCTCAGGTGCCAACCTCGCTTGGGCGGGATTTTCACCGCCCAGGCTTGCTCGAATTTCGCGCGAAGATCGTCGTTTTCGACGTGCTGGAAACCCGGCAAACGGTCGGGTAGAGCGCCCATGTCGCCGCCGCCCTGAACATTGTTCTGGCCGCGCAGCGGATTCAACCCAGAGCCGTAACGCCCCACGTGACCGGTCAACAGGCCCAGGTTGATCAGCGCCAGCACGTTGTCCACCGCGTTGTGGTGCTCGGTGATGCCCAGCGTCCAGCAAATCTGTGCCCGCCCCGCCCGAGCATAAGCGTGCGCCAGTTCCCGGATCAACTCCGCTGGCACGCCACAGATGTTCGCGGCATAGTCGAGGGTGAACTTCTGCACGTGCTTGCGGAATTCCTCGAAACCGCTGGTGGCATTCTCGATGAAATCACGATTTTCCAGACCTGCCACGAGAATTTCCCGCGCCACCGCGTTGGCCAGGGCAATGTCCGTTCCCACATGCAGCCCTAGCCACTTCTCAGTCCATTGCGCGGAAGTGGTGCACCGCGGGTCCACAACAAAAAGCTTGGCTCCGCCGTGCACTCCCTTAAGCAGGTGGTGGAAAAAGATGGGATGCGTCTCCCGGGCATTCGATCCCCAGAGAACGATCAGGTCCGTCTCTGCCATCTCGCGATACGAACTGGTGCCGCCGCCCATCCCGAATACCGTCGCCAGACCGACGACGCTGGGGGCGTGTCAAGTCCGATTGCAGCTGTCGATGTTGTTACTGCCCACCACTACCCGAGCAAATTTCTGGGCCAGAAAGTTCATCTCATTGGTCGTCTTTGAGCAGCTGAAAAGCCCAAAGCTCTGCGGACCGCCTTTCTGCAGGGCGTTGCGAAAGCCATGAGCGGCGCGCTCCAGCGCTTCGTCCCATGTGGCGGGACGCAGCCGGCCATTTTCCCGGATCATAGGTGTGCTGAGTCGTGACTCCTGTGTCGCCATGGCCCGATTCTAGCAGGACAGACTTTCCCTGGTTCGCGGTACCATGGTCGCTCATGTTTTCACGCCGCACCGATTGGACGCTCACTCCCAACCGCTTCACCGAGGCCCAGCGAGAGGTTTCAGGCGCGGGCAGGGAAGTGCTCGATTTGACCGTCTCCAACCCGATCCGCGCCGGTCTGCGTTACGACACGGAAGCCATCCTCAACTCCCTGAAGAATCCGCAGGCGATGGATTACGATCCTCAGCCCAAGGGCTTGCATAGCGCGCGCGAGGCGGTCGCAGCGTATTACCGTGAGCAGCACTCCGAATTGTTCGATCCCGAGTCGCTGCTGCTTACCACCAGCACCAGCGAGGGTTACTCGTATGTTTTTCGCCTGCTGTGCAATCCCGACGATGAACTCCTGGTGCCCAAGCCCAGTTATCCGCTCTTCGAGTTTCTCGCCGAGTTGCAGGATGTGAAGCTGGTGTCCTACCCGCTGCTCTACGATCACGGCTGGCAGATGGACTTCCCATCGCTGTCGCGGGCCATGACCTCTCGCACGCGCGCCGTGGTCGTAGTGCATCCCAACAATCCCACCGGCTCGTACGTGGGCGCCGCCGAACGGACGCAGTTGAATGCGTTCTGCCGGGAACATGGACTCGCCCTGATTGTGGACGAGGTATTTCTGGACTATCCGCACGACGGCGCTCCGAGATCGAGCTTCGTGCTCAACCCGGACGTCCTGACCTTCACTCTCAGCGGCCTCTCGAAAATCTCCGGCCTGCCACAGATGAAACTGGCCTGGGTAGCGACCAGCGGCCCAGCCCCTGTCGTCGCCACAGCCATGGACAGACTGGAAGTGATTGCCGACACCTATCTCTCGATGAATGCTCCCATCCAGCTGGCCGCAACGGTCTTGCTGGAGCAGCGCAAGAACATCCAGCCGCTGCTCCTCGACCGATTGCGCGTGAATCTCTCCGAGCTCGACGCTCAACTGAAAGGACAGAGGTCAACCCAACGTTTGCAGGTTGATGGAGGATGGTATGCCGTGCTGCGTGTTCCGGTGACCCGAACCGATGAAGATCTCGCGATTGCACTGCTCCGTCAGGCTTCCGTGTTGGTCCATCCCGGACACTTCTACGACTTCCCCCGCGACGGGTATCTGATCGTCAGCTTACTCAGCCCACTCACCGAGTTTCGCGAAGGTACGCGGCGCATGCTTGATTTTCTGAGCCGGGAATCGTGAATGTCGTCGCAGCAACGGAGAACTGAGAACTTCTTCAGAAAGCGATGGACTTGGAACTGACCCATCCCGCCGGTTTGCCGAGTTGTTCGTAGCAATGTGACAATAGCTGCATGCACAAATCTTTCACCTCCTCAGTGAGTCTTTTAGCGATTGGCATACTGTTGGCCGGGAGCCTTTATTCCATGGGCCAGCAGACGCAGGTGCCAAAACCCCATGCAACTCCCACGACCAGGGCCCGGCGAGCGCCCGCGGCAAAGACTCAGCCTGCTCCCGCGCTCACCACTCAAAAAGACAAATTCAGTTATGCTCTCGGAATGAATCTGGGAACGAGCCTGCACAAGCAATCCGTACCCGTCGATCCCAACCTCCTCTTGCGCGGTTTGAGGGATGCTCTGGCTGGCGGCAAGACAGCCCTGACCGAAGATCAGGCGCGGGCCGCGCTCATGGAAGTGCAGAATGAAGTGCGCAAGAAGCAACAGGAGCAAATGCAGGCCGCCGGCGAGGCGAACAAGAAAGAGGGCGATGCGTTTCTGGCCGCCAACAAGGCCAAAGAGGGTGTCGTCACCCTGCCCAGCGGATTGCAGTACAAGATTCTGACCCAAGGCACCGGACCGAAGCCGACGGCCACCGATTCGGTCGTCTGCAACTACCGCGGCACTCTCATCAATGGCACGGAATTTGACAGCTCCTACAAGCGCGGCGAACCGGCGACTTTTCCGGTAACCGGCGTTATCAAAGGGTGGACCGAGGCCCTGCAACTTATGACCGTAGGATCGAAGTGGCAACTCTTCGTGCCCTCTGAGCTGGCCTACGGCGAACGCTCTCCTGCTCCGGAAATTGGCCCCGATTCCACTCTGATTTTTGAAGTGGAGCTGCTCTCCATCCAGAACAAGGGCGAGGAGAAAAATCCGGAAAAGAAGTAGCCTGCACCGTCCGCCCATTGCTTGTGGCTTTGGGACAAAATCTGGGGCGGATCCTCTTCTAGCTCTTCACCAGAAACGGATTGCTTTCGCGCTCTTTTGCAATCGTGGTCAAGGGGCCATGGCCGGGAACGACCACGGTCTCATCGGGCAGGGCCAGCACTTTCTCGTGCAGGGAACGGATGATTTTCTGCATCGAGCCTCCCGGCAGATCGGTGCGGCCAATGCTTCCCGCGAACAACGTGTCACCAGCAATCAGTTTCTTTTCCAAAGGAAAGTACAGACAGACGCTGCCCTCAGTGTGTCCTGGAGTATGAATCACGTTCGCGGTCAGCCGGCCCGCCTGGATGGTATCGGCTTGTCCGATGCTTTGATCGATTTCAACCTTGCCCGGGTTTTCCACTCCGATCCATGCCGCTTGCACATCCAGCATCTTCAAGAGGGCATAATCGTTCTGGTTGAGCAGGATAGGCGCGCCGGTGGCCGCCCGCAACTTCATCGCTCCGCCCACGTGATCGATGTGAGCATGAGTGATGACGATCTGCTTCACCTGTAGATTGTGCTTCTGAATCAAGGCAAGGACATCTTCGATGTCGTCGCCGGGATCGATCACCATGGCGTCGCGGGTAGTCTCGTCCCCGATCACGGAGCAGTTACACTGCAGCGGTCCGACGGGAAGGATTTCGTGAATCATGGCAGGGTGACAGTCGTCGGTCTTCAGTCGTCAGAACGTCGCAGCGCGCTCGGCTAATGGCCAAGGACCAACGACTATTTCTGCGCCGGTGGCGCCGGAACCGGCGCGGGCGTTGCTGGCTGCGTCTTGGTCTGCGACGGCGTGATCCCCTGAAGGACGGAGTTCGTGCCGCTGCCTCCGCGCGATGCCATTATCGACAGCGTTATCGAGGTGATCATAAAGATGATGGTTGACCAGGTGGTCGCCTTGGACAGGGCTGTGGCCGCGCCCCGTGGTCCAAAAGCCGTCTGGCTCCCCATCCCGCCGAATGCAGCCGCAATATCACCGCTCTTGCCGCTTTGCAGCAGCACCACGATGATCAGAAAAAAACAGACAATAATGTGAATAGTCGTAAACAGAATAATCATGCAGTTCCCAACAATCCCCTATCCCAATAAATAATCACATGCACAAAAGTAGCAGGTGCCATCAAAAAAGCATGGTGCGGAAGGGGGGATTTGAACCCCCACGCCTTTCGGCGCCACCCCCTCAAGATGGTGTGTCTGCCAGTTCCACCACTTCCGCAGCAGGGTCGATTATAGCAAAGCGTCTTTCAGTACTTTACGATGGCGGCGAAGGATTTCGGATCCAGGCTGGCGCCGCCGACCAGGGCTCCATCGATTTCTTCTTCGGACATCAACGCCTTTACGTTCTCCGGCTTGACCGAACCACCGTAAAGGATGCGAAGATTGCCGGCGAAGTCTTCACCGAAGGCCTTGGCGGCCTCGCCGCGAATCAGAAGATGAGCGGCGGAGGCGAGTTGCGGTGTGGCGGTTTTTCCCGTCCCGATGGCCCACACCGGTTCGTAGGCCACCACCAGTCTAGCGGCCTTCTTCGATGAAATAGCGTGAAAGGCGCGGAGACACTGGCGTCGCAGTACGTCCTCCGTAAGGTTGGCCTCGCGTTCTTCGAGCACCTCTCCCACGCAGACGATGGGAGTGAGCCCGGCTTCGAGCGCAGCCTTCAGCTTGAAATTCACCATGTCGTCGGTCTCTCCAAAGTACTGGCGGCGCTCGGAGTGGCCGATGATCACATGAGTGCAACCAACATCGAGCAGCATGCCCGGACAGATTTCGCCGGTGTAGGCGCCTTCTTTTTCCCAGTACAGGTCTTGTGCGCCGATGGCAACGTTTGAGCCCCTGGTATCTTCGATCGCGACATAGAGATCAATGTAGGGGGGGCAGACAACGATTTCGTCCCGGGTATGGCCGGCCACCAGCGGCATGAAATCGCGGAAGAACGCCCGGGTCTGATCGGGGTTCTTGTACATCTTCCAGTTGGCGGCCATCAATTTTTTGCGGGGCATGGAATCCTTTCCAAGAATCTCCAAGGCTGAGAACCACCAGGGGCACGAAGGACCACGAAGGAAGCCCGTTCTAAGTGCGCTTCACTTTTTGTCGGTAAGCGCCTCTACGCCGGGGAGCCTTTTTCCTTCGAGAAATTCCAGTGAGGCTCCGCCGCCGGTGGAGATGTGGGTGATCTTGTCAGCCACTCCGGCGGCGTTTATCGCGGACACTGAATCTCCTCCGCCCACGATTGAGGTAGCACCGACATTCTCGGCGACGGCATGGGCAACCTTGAAAGTGCCCTTGGCGAAAGGCGCGACCTCGAAGACGCCCATGGGGCCGTTCCAGACGATGGTCAGGGCGCGAGCGATCTCCTCGGTGAAGGCCTCTATGGTCTTGGGTCCGATATCCAGGGCCATCATGTTAGGTGGAATATGGCCACTGCTTACCGTTTGCACGAGGGCATTAGCATCGATTTTTTGCGCCACCACGTGGTCTGTCGGCAACAGGAATTTCAGCTTGTGGCTCTTCGCCTCTTTCAAAAGCTGGCGCGCCAGTTCGACCTTGTCTTCCTCCACCAGGGATTTGCCGACCGGCTCGCCCTGGGCCTTGAGGAAGGTGTAGGCCATGCCGCCACCGATGATGAGGACGTCAACTTTATCCAGAAGATTGCGGATGACGCCGATCTTGTCGCTCACCTTGGCGCCGCCGAGAATCGCGATGAACGGTTTCTCGGGGTGGCGCAGCACCTTGCCCAGGTACTGCAGTTCTTTCTCCATGAGCAGCCCGGCCGCGGACTTCTGTACGAAGCGGGTGACTCCGACCGTGGAGGCATGGGCGCGATGCGCCGTCCCGAAGGCGTCGTTTACGTAATAGTCAGCCAGGCCGGCAAGCTGCTTGGCGAATTTGGGATCGTTGGCTTCTTCTTCGGGATGGAAGCGCAGATTCTCCAGCAGCAGAGTCTGCCCTTGTTCCAGTTTTCCGGCCATCTCTTCAGCTTCAGGACCGATGCATTCAGGGCAGAAGCCTACGTTTTCACCGCGCGCCAATTCCTTGTCCAGGACCATACGCAGGCGTTCCGCTACGGGTTTGAGGCTCATCGCGGGATTGGCTTTGCCCTTGGGCCGGCCCAAGTGGGAGACCAGCACCAGGCGCGCCCCGTGACGGAGGGCGTACTCAATCGTGGGCAGCGTTTCGCGAATGCGAGTGTCGTCCACCACCCGGCCATCTTCGAGCGGCACATTGAAATCTACCCGCATGAGGACGCGGTGATTATTGAGCGACAGATCGCGGATGGAAAGTTTTGACATAGGGGATTCCTTTGGGATGGAGCAGCCGCCCGTGGCTGCCGGGGGCGGCGCTTGGCCGCCCCACGCGGG
>JBARIF010000594.1:0-18142 GCA_049799615.1 Terriglobales bacterium | reverse complement strand
CTCTCAACACTGTGCGGCGTGCCATACCTTGCAATTCGACAAGCGTTTTGGCGATGAGCAGGTGCCCCATGAAAAGCCAGAAGTAGTACATGCATTTCTGTTGAAAAGATTTGGCGAGTACATCGCGGCCCATCCCGGAGCAGTGCATGAGGTCAACCCGCCCGATCGCCAGATTCCGGAGCGGATTCGAGTGCCGCGGGTTGCGCATAACGCGTCAGAATGGGTGCAGTTCCGCACCGACGATGCAGAATGGTTGTTGTGGAGCAAAACCTGCAAGCAGTGCCATACCCTGAATCCCGGAGCAGGTCCGCTGCCAGAGGTGGCAAAATCCAATCTGACAGCTCGTTGGTTGCCCCACGCCCAGTTTGATCATCACTCCCACCGCATGATGACGTGTAGTGCGTGCCACGCAAACACGGCCAACAGCCGCGAAACCTCCGACGTACTGTTGCCCGGCATTCAGACTTGCCAGCAGTGCCATCGTGAGGACAAACCCAAAGAAGCAGCCGAGGGGCGCTGCTTCGAGTGCCACCAGTACCACGACTGGACGAAGGCAAAGCGCACGAAGGGACGGTTTACCATTCCGGAGTTACGGGGCGTGGCCCGGCTGGTTACTCGATGACGTTTGCTCTTCCCGAAATTAGCACGCCTCGCAAGCCAGACTCATGATCCGGCGACACTCGTGCCCTGGTGGAAGAGCATCTGCCAGCGTCCGTCGCGGAGCACCCACATCGAACTTCGCAGAGAAGTCCGTCCCGCCTGATCGGCATCAGCCCGACGAATCGCTCGGTAGGTGACCAACGCGGTTTCCGCCGTCAGACTCCTGAGGCAGAAATCGGTGATCGAGATCTGACCGCCTATTTCCGTCCGTAGGGCCTCGACGATTTCGGATTTGCTGAAAATACGTCCTGAGCTTCCAAACTCGCAGAAGTCGTCGGCCAGTAAAGATGCCACAGCCTGGGGGTTTCGCCGGATTTCGGTTTGGAGCAACTCCCCTTCCAGGTTTCTTAGCTGCCGAGCGATGGCGTCCGATGCCTCAGTCATAGGTTTGGTTCCGTGCGTTCAGTTATCTGGTGCCAATCGGCTGCAACGGTTGCTGGCCGATGGGTGACGGTGGACTGTCCGTCACCGCAAACGCCTTCCCATCCCTTAGATACATGCGCTCCATCTCCTGACGGTTGAAGGGACGAGCCCCCCGGCGTCCGAAAACGGCAAGCTGGTTGCCGCTCTCATCCACGGCGCGGTCGCGATCAATGCCCTTGGAGATAGCTAAGGCGGGGCCGTGCGTGCGATAGCTGGCAATGAGCTTGGGCGTGGGACGCGGGCTAAATCCACTGAACGCGGGGTTATCGACCGGCGAGAACAATTGCACGACTTTCAATCCGTTCACTCCGTCGGCGACATAAGCAAACAAGCTTGAACTCACCATGCCCAGCTTCACGTCGTTGGTGTCGTTGAGCCCGCCGCCAGCGTTGAAGATTTCATCCAGACGCGGTTGTTCGGGGTGTTCCACATCCACGATCGCCATTCCCTGCCTGCCGGCGGCGACATAAGCGTAGGTACGGGCTACGTAAATGTTTCGCGCATCCTCCAGCGGGACCAACGCGCCTGGTAACGGTTTGGGTTGGGCCAGATTGGTGACATCCAGCACTTTGAGTCCCTGCCGGTCAACCACGAAGGCGTAGCGGAACTGTATGGCGAGACCGCGCGGATCCATTAGAAAAGGAGCGCCAATTTCGGCGGTAATCTTCGGCTGCAGCGGATGGTCGAGGTCAACCACCACCAATCCGCGATCACACAGGATGTAGGCGTAAGTTCCGGCGATGGTGATGCGTCGGGCGCCGTTCAGCGCGCCCTCCGGATTGAAAGTTGCGGCGCGCTGGAGAAAGTTATTCGCAGGATTGCCGTCGAGCAGCGTGCCCACGCCCGGGCTCTTACTTTTCAGATTGGGATCGCCGACGATCACCAAGCCCTCGTATTTGTCGACGACGTAGAGAAATCCGTACATCAGGTGGATGGCCTGCTCTTCGTTCTCCGCACGATGAGTGCGTAGCGGGTCAACTCCGAGAGTAGTGGGCGTGGCTACAGCGGTGGCGTACTTCGTGGGCAGGAAAAAACGCTGGCCCAACGGAGACACCGGCGCAGTCACCATGCGTTCAGAAATATCTTTGTTGTCGATGTTGGCGATATCGAATATGCGGAAACCGCCCTTGCCCATCGCCGCGTACAGGTATTCTCCCCGAGCCTGCACATCGAGAACTTCCGAACCGGCATGATGATAGGCCTCCTCGAGTTCGCTGTGAGCGGCGACGTGCTTCGTGTAGTTTTCAGGATAGGCAATCTTCTGAAAGTCGCTGCCAATCACCGCCGGAGGTTCGTCATGTTCGGCGACGGCCACGGCTTCGTAGCCAGCCTTTCCACTGGCCACGAAGACATAGCGGCCCATGAAGTTCATGAAATTGGTTCCCTGGAGCAGCAACTGCGCCATCCAGGCATTGTTGTCATTGGTGCGTGATATGTGGCAATCGGTGCAGCCTTTGGTCTCTTTGCCGCGCACGGTGTGCGGGACGAAAGTGCTGAAGGCCTGTCCGCTGAAACCTTCGGTTGAAATCGTCTGCTGCTGGTAGTAGAGCCAGTCGCGATCGTTGTTCTGCGAACTCACGAGCACCGCGCAGGCTGACCGGACCGGCGCCACGCGATTGCCGGTCACCGTGCCGTCGATTCCGAGAGTGTAAATGTCGTCGCGCAGGACCTGAAAATTGTAGGAGGTCCAGTTGCGTGTGGTAAGGCCCTCGTTGTGCAGCATGGGCATGCGCTGGTTCGCAGTCATCGAAAGATGGCAGCCGTAGCAGGTCGGCGCCCAGGAGGAGTGACAGGTGTAGCAAGTCATTTTGCTGTTCGGATGAGCGAGTTTTGATTCTCCTGTAGTGGGGACGGATCCCCAGGTCTGACCATCCTGCTGAATGGTTTTAGCCAGACGTGACTTTTCGCTGTAGTGCTGCGCGCCGGGCGTGATCGTGTCCAGCACCTGCACCACTTCCCACTCCTTATCCTTTTCTAACATTGAGCGCTGATACAGGCGGCCGTCCTTCCAGTAGAAACGGCGCTCCTGCCATGGCGTGCGCAATCCCGCGAGATTGGTGCCGCCCTTCGGAGCGGCGATGCCGGACGTGCTCAGGACCGCACGCTGTTCAATCGTACCGTGACAATCGACGCAATCGATTTCGATCGCGTTGCGGGATTCTCCGTAGAGCTTGCCATTGCCATGGCTGTCCTGCTCGAAGTGGCAGTCGATGCAGTGCATCCCTTTTTCCAGATGGATGTCTTTGAGGTGCACCGCTTTCCCGAACTTATCGGGATCGTCGAACGGGACCTTCTTGTCGTCCTGGTCAAGCAGGTTGCCTTTGCGGTCGTGTTTGAAGACGGCGCGAAAGATCCAGCCATGGCTGTGGAAGTCGGCAAACTGCGTGTGTTGCAGTTGCCGGTTGAATTCGGGCGTGCCGGTTTTCTCGAGGAACTCGGCGTCCGACCACAGGCCGCGGATAGCTGAGCGTTCGGGATTCCGGGTCTGAATGCGGTTCTGTTCTTCCGCGCTGGGATGGCGTTGCTGGGCCGGCCACATATGCTGGCCATCCATTTCATTGTCCCACCAGGTATAGCCGAAATAGGTCGCAACCATGTTCGTCCCCGGGTGCATGTGACAGACCATGCACTGGCTGGACGGAATGGAGCGCGTGAACTGGTGGCGGATGGGATGTCCGGATTGATTTCGCGGGATGGTGGGATCGGCAGTGATCGTCTGTCCCATATTTCCGGCCGTCGCGTAGGCGCCGGAGTGTTCCGGCGAACGATCATTGGCGTACACCACGTGGCAGGCGCTGCAGCCGCTGGCCCGGTAGTCGCCGGCCTGGTCATTGGTGCCGGGGAAAGATAAAAGCGGATCGAACAGGCGGGTCTTCTGCAATCCGAGGAAAACGGGATCGGTGCGCAACTCGGTGCCGAAGCCGCGCTCGCTCAGCTTGATTTCGGGTTTGCCCGGCTCTTCTTCGAGGCTGGGGTTCCCTATCTCCGGCTTTTTCTTGCTGCCGCGTTCGAAGACGCGCAACACGTTGCCCGGCTGTGAAATCTCCCAGCGCTCCAGCGGATCGAGATACGGCAGCACTCCTTTCTTGCTGATCTCTTCAGGGGTGGGCGGCGGGAAGGTAAGCAATCGTTGCGGAGTGCCGTCGGGACCGTAGCTCTCGCCGAAGTGGGCGGTCTTCAGCGGAAAGGCTCCGTTGTTGTAGAGCGCGGCGCTCCACAGCATGGCCCCGTGGGTCATCATGCTGGTTTGCACTTTTCTTACTTCAGCCGTGTGACAGCCGCTGGTGCCGCAGGTTTTTTCGGCAACGCGCAGATCGCCCGGATTGACGAAGCGAATGTAGTTCCAGTCTTCGTTAAGCCACCGCGTGTAGGCTCGCGTCGGGTTGGCGGAACTGCTGGCGTTGGCCGGGTCCCGGGGTTGAGGATGGGCCTGACCTTTGGCCTGATCGTATTGTGGAGAATCCTTCGGGGCGTCCGCGGTCAGGCGGATTTCGGCATTGCCGCCGTGACAGTCCGTGCATCCCAGACGCACCGTGCCCGTACTGTGCATGGTAGGAGCGTCGGTGGCGGTGTGGCAGGTGATGCAGCCGGCGGATTTGCGGTCGGCTTCAGACTGGGATTGCAGCAGGAGGACATCGGATGATGTCTGAGCGTGGGCGGGGCTTTGGCCGAGGAATGCGAGGCTCAGCGCAATGAGCAACAGGCATGCCGTGTTATTTGATTTGCGCCGCATTCTAATTCCAAGTTCCCTACGACTGAGGACTTCTTGCCGCCGCCTCGCGGGCGAGTCGCCCGCGTCCACATGATTCCCTTCAGAACTGAAACTTTATTCTGGCGAAGACTGAGAATAGGGTCTTGCCGTTGTAAATTTCTTCGAAACCACGGCCCGGAACCAGCGACGATATGCCACCCGTGAGGACGATGTTTTCGCTGAGCGGTGGACGATATTCCAGGCCCGCGCCCAAATCTGTTCCGATGCTGTGGCGGATTCCGTGCTGGAACAGCAGAATCTCCAGCGGTTCGGTCCGGTCGAAACGCAGGTAGTTGCCATTTACGAATGCACGCAGCTTTGGCGTGACGTTGAAATCAGCACCCAGATTGAACAGGTAAAGACCGGGATTTACGAAGTTGGCCTGGCCTTCTTCTTTATTCGAACGCAGGCTGGGCAGCAGGCTCATGGGATTCATCAGTCCGATGCCGGTGCCGGTGAGACGAAGGCCTTCATGGTCCCAGAAGCTGAAGGCGCTGCCGGCAAAGTGAGTGTCATCGACGATCGTGTCGAAGCCGTGGGCCGTGCCGTCGGTGCGGGAGGCGCTGGAGCGGTCGCTGGAGTCGCCGGAAGCGTAGAAGAACGAAGCCCGGTAGCGCACCCAGTCTTTGTCGGCGGAGACTTCGACCGCCGCCATCCTGGCGTTGATGTCAACCCGGCGTCCGGCGATGGGATTGAAACTATCGTGGCCCAGAACCTGGTAAAAAGCGTGGCTGAGGTTGATGCGGCCAATGTGTCCGTTACTGGCCCAGCCCAGATAGTAGGCCCGAATGGCATGCGCATTCACATTCCCATTCACTACCGCGCCCGCGGGCGCCGGACGGACCAGAAATCCATTGTCGTCGTAGTGAATGCTGGGGTCGTCACGGTTGTAATGAAAGCTGAACTCGGTGGTGTATCCCCTGGCGAGAAAATCCTGTATGTAGATGTTGGCGACGTAAACCTGTTGTCCGCGATTCTGAAATGTGTTCAGGCCGCTGTTCGTATTCTTCTCGAGAAAGTTGAACCAGGCCAGATTGTAGGCCAGGCGATTGGAACGCAGATTGCCGAACACCCGCACTCCGGGCTGCTCTTCGGAGAACAGGAAGCCGCGAAAGTCGCTGGTGAACTGCTGGATGCCGGCACGAACAGAAACGAAATCATAGTTCGGACTTAAATCGCGGATCTTGGCTTCGACGAAGGCTTCCTGCAATCCCACATGAGTGTCGAAGCGGTTGATCCCCTCCCGCGGATCCACGTTTACGATGCCGCGTTCGCGGGTCTGCAGGAAGTTGAGGTTGATCTCGGGTGTGACGCGCACGCGAAAATCGACCGGGCGGAATGAAGTATCGCCGCGGAAGAGGTCGAAAGAGAAACGCAGATTCTGCGTAAGCAAGGCCTGCTCGCCTCGTCCAAAGAAATCGCCGCTGTCCGGACGCTCGGTGTCCACACCGCTGGGCAGCGGCACCCGGCGGCCATCCACGGCGGTCTCGCTGGTGCCGGTAAAGTTGAAAAACCAGCGTTGTCCAAAAATGGGATAGTCGCCTTTGAGCCGATTGCGATTGAACGGATCGTACCAGTGGCCCTTGACGTAAGGCACGTCATGTTGCTGTTCATAGCGCCGCCACTCCGGCATGGCCGTGTCCCAGCGGTCAGGCTGGGGAGAGAAGTTCGCGGACTCTGGTGGGACTGGTTCAGCACCCGGTTCCGCGGCGGCGACTTCCGGAGCCGGATGATTCATGCCCGGATAAGGCGCAGTTGGAGCGGCCGCCACGGGTGTGCGAGGCGTTCCCGGTAATCCGGACGGTCCCTTGTTTTCGGGAGCAGGGGCAGTGAGCGCCTGCATCTGAAGCTCAAGCGTTGAGAGCTCCCGCTTCACCAGTTCCAGTCGGTCAATCGCCAGGGTCTTGAAGCCCGGCTTTTCCAATGTAAGTTTGTAGGTCCCAAGCTCGACATCGCGCAGCCGGAAGATTCCTTCCGCGCCAGTGCTTGTCTCGTAGTGAGCACCCGAGGCATTGTGCAGATCGAGGTGAACACCGGGAACTGCCCTGCCTTGCTGGTCCCGCACGATTCCCTGCAGCGACATGACGTTTGCCGGACGATGCTCCGGAAGCTGCCGCCCGGATCCGGTCTGCGCGCCCGCTTCCTGCGCCAGGGCGAAAGGCAACAAGGAAAGCAAGCAGAGAGAAATGGACACTTGCAGCGTCCATGCAACATGCGGCGACCTGGACCACAGGAACCCGTGCCAGCATCGGCCTGTCAGCACCCGTCGCCACCATCCCAGTGAGAGTTATGTCCTTTCGTACCATAGCGATTCTTCGCATGCAACAGAACTGCAGCCAGTGACTTTGGTTTGTCACTGGTACCGACACAGGAAACCAAAACTCCCGGCATAATTGTTAAACTCGCCCGACGGGGGAGTGCGAACATGTCGCGGGCGGCAACGGCAGTCGAAGGAGAGCGGGTGGGGCGGTGCGGTGACCCCTGCGTGATGGTCATTTTCGGCGCGGCCGGCGACCTTACTCGACGCAAGTTGATCCCATCGCTCTATAACCTGGCGAAGTACAACCTGCTGTCGCGCGAGTTCGCGATGATTGGCATCGCGCGGAATCCGATGACCACCGATGAATTCCGCGCCAAGCTGGTGGCGGACCTAAAGGAGTTCGTGGATGGCCCGGTCGAACCCGACCTGCAGGAGTGGTTCGAGCGACACGTGTTCTATATCACCGGCGAGTTTGCCGACCAGAGCACGTATCAGCAGCTCAAGGAAATGCTCAGCAAGGTGGACCAGGACCACGCTACCCACGGCAACTATTTCTATTATCTCGCCACCGCCCCGGACTTCTTTGGTCCCATCGTGCAGCAGCTGGCCGCCACCGGCCTCATGAGCGAAGAAAATCACCAGTGGCGGAGAGTGATCATCGAAAAGCCATTTGGACGCGACCTGGATTCGGCGAGAGCGCTGAACCAGCAACTGCTCAAGGAAGTGGACGAAAAACAGATTTACCGCATCGATCACTATCTGGGTAAGGAAACCGTACAGAATATTCTGGCCTTCCGCTTTGCCAATGGGATTTTCGAACCAATCTGGAACCGGCGCTATATCGATCATGTGCAAATTTCCGTCGGTGAAACCGTGGGCGGGGAAAAGCGCGGCGGTTACTACGATACTGCCGGGGCCCTGCGCGATATGGTTCCCAACCACATCATGCAGCTCATCAGCCTGACCGCGATGGAGCCTCCCATTTCCTTCCAGGCGGACGCGGTACGCGATGAGCAGGCCAAGATATTGCACGCGGTGCAACCGCTGAGTTCCGAGGACGTGTTGACTCGCACCGTACGCGGACAATACGGCGAGGGCGAGATCGCCGGCCAGCACGTTCCCGCTTACCGTTCTGAGCCCGGCGTGCCGCCCGACTCGCGCACCGAAACTTTTGTAGCGGTGAAACTGCAGGTGGACAACTGGCGCTGGGCTGGTGTCCCCTTCTACCTGCGTACCGGAAAGCGCATGGCGTCGCGAAGCACCTACATCGTCATCCAGTTCCGGCGTGCGCCATTTGTGCTCTTCCGCGATACCGAAGTGGAAAAGCTCATGCCCAACCAACTGGTCCTGCACATTCAGCCGGAGGAAGGAATTGCGTTACGCTTCGCGGCCAAAACGCCAGGGCCGATCATGCGCCTGGGAACCGTGGACATGGATTTTCATTATTCCGACTACTTCGGCAAGCAGCCCAGCACGGGTTACGAGCGCCTGCTGCACGATTGCATGGTGGGCGACGCCACTCTGTTCCAGCGGGCGGACATGGTGGAGGCGGGGTGGAGCGTGGTCAGTCCGATGCTGGATCTCTGGAAGGCGTTGCCGCCGCGTAATTTCCCCAACTACGCGTCGGGAACATGGGGTCCGAAGGATGCCGACGAATTGGTGGAACGTGACGGGCGGCATTGGCGAAACCTCGAGCAGTAAGCCAGAAAGCTCGGGGAAGGGACTATGGAAGAGTTGTGGAAGGGCACGACTTCAGTCGTGCCAAAGAAGGCGCTGGACGAAGGCGGCTTCAGCCGCCGTGGTCTTGAAGTTGGTATTCTTCGGAATCTCCAAATGAAGAAGCAGGCGCACAGGGAGCATCGTGTGCACAGAATCACAGCAATCCCAGCGGCTAAGGCCAATAAGTCTTGAGGCACGAGGTTCGGAAAAGATCACCGGACGAAGCCGCGGGGGCTAAAGCCCACAGAAATTCCTTACGACTAACGCGGCCCTGAAGGGCCGCTCTTCCACGGAAGAGCCGACAGTTGCGATCTTTCGCAACGTCGGAAATTCGTGCCCTTTCCTAAACCAGGGCGGCAAGGGTGCCCTGACATCCCACCTCGCCGCAACATCTCGACCCTGATCTCCGCTATTTGCTCTTCATCTCGTACACGCCATCCCAATCCGGTTCCGGCGCGGTCTCCATGAATTCCAGGGCGCGCTGCAGGAAGATTTGCGTCGGGCCGTCTTCCGGAAAAGATGCGAGCAGCTCCCCGAAAGTGCCGGCAGCCTCGCGCCAGTTTTGCGCGTGATACGCCTTCATGGCGTTCTCGAAGCGGGTAATCAGCGCCTCATATTTCGGTCTGGCTGATTCTATGTCCATCAATTCGTAAACTACAACCGGCTGGTGTTTGCCCTTCACCCGAATTCGGTCCAGTTCGCGGCAAACAAAGTGATCCGCAACCTGCCTGTAGGTCCCCTCGCTGATCACGATGTGGGAGCGATATTGTTTGGTCATGCCTTCGAGGCGCGATGCCAGATTGACGTTGTCTCCCATCACGGTCCAAGCCAGCCGCTTGGACGATCCCATGTTTCCGACGTTCACCGGGCCAGTGTTGAGACCGATTCCGATGGCGATTTCCTTCCGCCCTTCCGCTACCCATTTTGCGTTGAGCATCTGCAGGCCATGAATCATTTCGAGGGCGCAGTGGCAGGCGCGCAGAGCATGATCGCTCTGAGGGTACGGCGATCCCCAAAAGGCCATGATGGCGTCGCCGATGTATTTGTCGAGTGTGCCCAGGTTCTTGAAGATGATCTCGGTCATTGCTCCCAGATATTGGTTCAGCAGGCGCACCAGTTCATCGGCGGTCATGCCCTCGGAGAGGCTGGTGAAGCCGCGGATGTCACTGAACATCACGGTCAGTTCCTTGGTCTCGCCGCCGGGGCGAATGTATTTCTGCGGATCTCTCTCGATCAGCGCAATAACACCGGGCGACAGGTATTGCGAGAAGGTCTTGCGGATCTTCCGCTTTTCGCGTTCTTCGAAAATCATGCGAAAGCTTGTGATCACAGCGTAGTTCGCTACCAGCGTGCCGGCGGGGATGACAAAACTGAGCCACCTTCCCCGGGAGGCAAAGCTGAAATAGACGAACCAACCGAATACGGCGAGGGCGCCCACCAGAGAGAGCGTGGAATAGAGCGGCTTGATGCGTGCGAACCAGGCGCCGAAGGCGAGGCCAAACAACAGAATAAAGCCAGCGTCGATCAGATCCTCCCGAATGCCACGGGCGAGAAACGTGCGCCCTGACTCGGAGCTGTGCAGCAGGTTGTCGATGATATTGGCGTGGACCTCGACTCCCATGTAGCTGGTGGTTCCGCTCTGGAAGGGCGTATTGCGCAGATCGCCGATGGCCATGGCGGTGGCGCCCACCAGGACGATCTTGTCCCGGAGGGCAGCGGCCGGAACCGAACCGTCAATCACGTCCGCCATGGAATATTGGGGATACGTCCGGTAAGGGCCGGTGTAATTGATGAGCGCGGTACCATCGCGCGAAGGCAGCAGCAGATGCTTGCCCAACTGGATGCGCTCCAGGCCGGTCTCGGCGATGTAGGCAGCGATTTCCTGGTCCGGGATCTTTTCGTACTCCCGCACCGACTGCAGCGCCAGGGAAGGAAAGAAATCCTGGTCCTGGTAACGCATGATGAGAAGCGCATGGCGGAGCGTGCCGTCGGGGTCAGGATTGATGTCAATGAATCCGTAAGACGAGGCCGCTTCCGCCAGCCTGGCGATGTTGGCTTCGGCCCCCGCGGCGACCGTGCCTCCGTTCTCGATCCACGACTTGCCCATGTCAAAGTCGCGGCCGTCTTTGGATTTGACCTTGAGCACCTGGGGGAATGCCTTGGCCCAGGCGACATTGAAATATTCTTCGGCCTTTTTGGGATCGGAGAGCCGGGCCCGCTGCTCATCCAGGAACAGGTGTCCGAGAACTACGTTGCCGGATTGCTTGAGCGCCGCGGCGAAGACGGCATCCTGGTCGCTGGCGGCTTCGAGGTCCTGGATTTTCTTGAGAAAGGACGGTGGCGCTCCGGGCGCAATTTCCGCCTGGAGTTTTTGCAGGGCGGCCAGCGCCGAGTTGCTCTCTGGAGTGGGAAAGGTGGCGTCGAAGGCGACGACGCGCGCTCCTGCACCCGACAGGCGTTGCACCAGCTGGGCATATGATCTTCGCGGAAGCGGAAATGATCCCAGCTTCTGAAGAGTTTTCTCATCGATGCCGACGATCACGATGCGATCGTCGTGGGGCCGCGCGCCGCGCAAGGCAAAACGCAGGTCCAGAGTACGCAGTTCGATGTTCTGGAGAAACAGGAAGCCGGCACGACGGTTACCGCCAATGCCGGAATAGGCAAACAGGAGCAGGCCGGCAAGAGTTACCAGCAGGGCCAGCGCAAGATCCACCTGGCGAGCCGAGACTCGACCCAGCCACGCCGACCACTCCCGATTGGCTAGCGGTGTCATCCCGGTCTGGTCGGGCGAACGTTCACCACTCTCAAGACTCTTTGCACCCGGCTCACTTGTTGCATTGCGACGGTGGCACGCCCACAGGACAGCCCGGCGGTCGCACCGGAGCGGTCGTCGTTCCCCGATCCACAGCGAAGGTAAGACCAACGGCTGCGCCGGCGAATGCGCCCATCATGAGCGCCCAATGCCAGGGACTGGTCACTCCGGCGACCGCAGGCAAGGGCATGTCCGGAACCTCGGTTGAGGCCATGCTCGCGTTCTGTACATCGCCGGGTGTCGGCTGCGAGTGGAATCCGCCCGGAGGCACTTCGGTGGTAATTTCAACCATCTGACCGGCTGTCAGGGTCACCTGGTTGCCGGCATTCGCGGCGTTGGAAGAATTGTTTTCGGCGTGGGCGCCGTTCAGAGGCGTGACCGTCACCACTCCGGTGTAGCAGATTACCGTGGTCTTGTTGTTGCCGTACTCGACGTAGAAATCCGTGCCGATCACGCCGATGACCGCATTGGGCGTGTGCACTTCGAATTTGCCATTGGGCTGCGTGATTTTCACGACTTTGCTGCGCAACCGGCCGGCGTTCATTTCCAGCGAGGTCTGCTGGGACGCGGCATCGTGCTGGAGCACGCGCAATTCACTGTTAGCACCCACGCTGAGGATGGAACCATCATCCAGGCCGGCCCGCACCCGGCCGCTCGCCGCCGTCTTGAGCAGGTCATTCCAATCGAGTTCGTCTTTGGCCTTGGCGGCCTGCTCGTTTCTGGTGGCGGCAGGAATCAACGCTTTGATCTCGCCCGCGCGTTGTCCTCCCGCCGGCGGAGCGCCCACCGCAGGCAGCGAAGACAATAGTAGACAGAGAACTCCGGCGATAAGGCGTCTGAAGGCGTCCACAATGTTCCCTTTCCCCAAGTAACAGCCTATTTTTTGGCTTAGCCGAATTGTGCCAGAGCCCAAGGGAAAGTCAACGTTACGGAGCCCTGGGAGTGACGACTGTGGTTACACGAAGGTGTCGGCCCCGTCGTTCTCGGGGCCGCGCCGTATTAAATTCCTTCCAGCGGCAGACTTCATGATGGAGAAAGAGATTCCCCTGGCCTATCGAAACCAAATGAAGCCTAATCCGCCGCGATCCGGCAAGGTTGCGATTTGTGTCTCTTCTTTGGTCCTGTCCAGCGCGCTGCTGATCTCATGCGGCGGGGGAATCACGACGCCGGCTTCTTCTCCATCCGTGACGCCTGCCCCGCTCAGTTCGGCTGACGTCCAGCAGGTGGTTCAAGCTGCGGCCCAGTCGGCGGACGCCCCCCTGGTCATTGCCGTGGCCGACCGGGCGGGGAAAATACTGGCCGTGTTCCGCAATGCCACCGCGCCTCTGACTTCAAACGGCAATTTCGGAGCCACCGTCGATAGCAATGAACTTGCTGTAGCGCTGGCTCGCACCGCTGCGCTCTTCAGCAACAATCAGGCGCCGCTCTCCAGCCGGACGGTTCGCTTTATCAGCGGCATTCACTTTCCGCCGGGAGTTTCGAATGCTCCCAACGCGGACCTGTATGGGATCGAGAACACCAATCGGGGTTGCCCCCTCAATGCCAGCTTCCTGGCGGGACAGAGCATTGATCCGGCGCGTTCGATCGACGGGCTGAGCCCCGGCCTGGGCGTGATCACGGGCAAGGCCGACGCCGATGACAGCAATCCTGCTGCAGTGAATCCGGGAGGAGTGCCACTGTTCAAGAACGGGGCAGCAGTGGGAGGAGTTGGAGTAGTGAGCACTTCGGCCGCGATCGCCGAGTTTGCCGCCTTCTCCGGCGCCTCACAAGCGGGCTTTCTGCCAACGGTGGCGCAGCTTCCGCCGCCCGGGGTGGTGATTATCGGCGGTATTGCCTTGCCCTTCGTGAACCAGACCACTGCGCCCAACGGGGTGGGGCCGGGATCTGCGGCGGGGACATTCGTAGTGGGACCGTCAGCGGGAGGGCTGCCGCCAGACGGCGATCTGGTGGGACCCGTGGGTGGAGCATCGGGATTGACTCAAAGCGATGTGGCCACCATCATCGATCATGCCGTTGCCACCGCGGAGATGACGCGCGCAGTGATCCGTCTTCCCGCCGGTTCGCGGGCCCGGATGACGATCGCCGTGGCCGATCTCGACGGCACCGTGCTGGCCTTGCGCCGCATGCCTGATGCGACCGTGTTCAGCGTCGACGTGGCGGTGGCAAAAGCCCGCAACGTGATTTACTTCAGTAATCCGGCGGGCAATTCGGATTTGCCTGGAGTTCCAGCGGGCACGGCGGTCACCAACCGGACGATTGGATTCGGCGCCCAACCCCTTTTCACACCGGGCATTGACGGCTCCGGCCCTGGCCCTTTCTTCAACCTGTTCCTGTTCGATCTGGCGCATCCTTGCACCCAGGGTTCACAGGCGGCCAATGCCAATCAGAACGGAGTCGTGTTCTTCCCCGGCAGTTTGCCGCTGTATAAGAATGGTGTGCTGGTGGGAGGATTGGGTGTGAGCGGCGACGGAGTTGACCAGGACGACTTCGTAACTCACGCCGGGGCCCAAGGCTTCGAAGCACCTGACGCGATGCGGGCCGACCAGGTTGAAGTTGACGGAGTGCGGCTGCCCTACCAGAAGTTTCCACGCAACCCCACCGACTGAACCGCGCTGGGCCCATATTGGCGGCGGCAAAGTTTTGAGTTGCAATGGATAACTTGTGTTGGATAAGGTTCTACCTCACCTTCAGCCTGTTGCGATGGCGCATCCATGGTTACCGACTGCCACATTCATATCCAGCCGCTTGAAATGTTCAAGCCAGAGGCGCTGGCGCTCTTAAAACATAAGCGGAAGAATTTCGATCAGATCGCTGAATTCTGCAAATCCCCCAAATCCTTCCTGAAGTATCTGGACGCTTCCGGTATCGGGCGCGCAGTGCTGATCAATTACGTCGCGCCGGAAGTGATTGGCTTCGGTCCCGAAGTCAACCAATGGGTAGCCCACTACACCCGGGCCGAGCCCAGGCGTCTGATTTCATGTGGCGGCCTTCATCCCCGGCACTCGCCGAACATCATGGCGGACGTCGAGCAGATTCTGCGCCTGAAGATTCGCATGATCAAGATCCATCCTCCGCACCAGCTGCTGTTTCCGAACGACTATCTACATGGCGTGAAGGAACTGGAAATCATCTACCGGGCGGCGGAGGCCAACGGGGTTCCCGTGATGTTCCACACCGGAACATCAATCTTTCACGGCGCCCGCAACAAGTACGGAGACCCTATATACATTGACGATGTTGCGGTGGATTTTCCCAGGCTGAAAATACTTCTGGCGCACGGCGGGCGACCGCTCTGGATGAACACTGCGTTCTTCCTTCTGCGACGCCATCCCAATGTCTATCTGGATATCAGCGGCATGCCGCCCAAGACCTTGCTGAAGTACTTTCCGCGGCTGGAGGAAATCGCGAGCAAGACACTCTTCGGTACCGATTGGCCGGGCCCGGGCGTTCCCGACATCAAGAAGAACCTGGACGATTTTATGGCGCTGCCCCTGAGGGAAGAAGTGCGGCAGCAGATTCTGTCCGGCACTGCTGCAGGAATCTGGCCCGAATGAAACAATAGTCAGCTTCGGGTCAGCCCTTCGATCAGAGCAAGATGCTGCGGATACAGCCTGACCAGATCCGATCGTTTCCCCAGTTCGAAGTCAGCGAACTCAAAGCCCGGCGCCACTGTGCAGCCCGCCAATGCGAACGAGTTGGCATCTCGAACCTGGGAAGCGAACCACCGTCCGGCTTTGACCACCGCCTGTAACACCTCGCCCGCATCGGGATTGCTGCCCAGCTGAATCCCGGAATAACTGCCGTCCAGTTCGATCACATGCACCGTGATTGGACTGCCAGCGTAGAAGTGCCAGAGTTCATCCGATCGCAGCCGGTGGAAGGCGGAAAAGTTGTTGCTCTCAAGCAGGAAATAGATCGCCGTCGAGACCAGCCGCGGCCCGGTGAATTGCGACGGCAAAGCTTCCCGGGCGATGGAGAGTTCCGATCGGTAGGTTTCGCGATAGTATCCACCCTCGGGATGAGCGACGAGATTCAGCCGGTCGATCCAGTATTGAGCGGACTTGGGCATACGGAATTTACCTTAAGGGAAAGCGAATGGCCTCGCGGGCGAGTCGCCGCGACCACATGGGCTCGTCATGGGCTCACTTCGGCTTGACGCTGACGTATGCATTGCCAGCGCCCGTCCAGGTATCAGATTTGGCCTGAAGTTCGGGGGCCGCCCTATTTTTTCTTGGGAGCGGAATCGCCCTTGCCGGCAAAGGTGCGCACAAATGTCACCGCCGCGTGAATTTCGTCGTCAGTGATGTTGCCTTTGAAGCCCGGCATGTTGCCTTTTCCCTCGGTGACGGAGTGGATAAGTTCAGCGTCCGATTTGCTCTGGACTGCCGCCGATCGCAGATCGGCAACCTGCAGGCTTTTTCCCACCGGGGTGTTGCCACTGCCGTCCTGCCCGTGGCAGGTGGCACACTTCGCCTTGTACACATCTGCGCCGGCCGTACTGCCCTGACCGGCGGCCAGGCTTGAAACCATCGTAATGACAATGACCAGCCCGGCGACGAGCGCGCAGGCATTGACGAGTCGCTGCTTCCTATTCGGTAGTTTCATGGTCCCCCAAGAAATCTATGATAGCCGTGCGGACATGGGCCCGCCCCGGTCGCGCGAAATCACGTCATTCTAGAGGTTCGGGCCAGCCAAATCAACGGCCTGGCAGGTCTTCACCTTAGCCTCGCCTCCACTCTCAAGCCCCAGCGTACGACTGCGTGTACGCCAGCGGGCAGACGCCTCGTGCTTTCCTTTTCTACGATAGGCCCTTATAACCCGTCGTATCACGGGTCAGGAGATGGCTGATGGCGTCCCATGAGTTCTCCTCTTCGGTTCCTGAGGGGTCCTTACCTCAATGGCAACTGGAATACGAAGCCGCCTTGCAGGAAACTGACCACCGTACTCTTTTCAAGCGAATCGAGGTCGCTGAAGCGGCTGTCCTCGCTCGCCGTGAAGTCCTGACGCACAGTTCTGATGGTTTCGCCGAACGGAACGAAATTAAACTGGCCCTCGACAAACTGCGCCGTTTGAAGAAGGAAGTCTTGAAATTCTCTTGAAATGGAAGACGTCTCTAAGGGATCAAGATCCCCTTAGTCCCACCTGGGCACCACGCTCGCATTCGATCTAAAAAGCTATTTCCGCCTCAATTTGAGAGAGCGAACCCATCACACCATGAAGTGGGGGAACTCCATGCCGGTGTAACATACATAAGCATTCTTAAGGTGGCCGATTAGGGCGGGAGACAATGAGGCAGGGCCTGATTCTTTGCCTGTTCGCGGTGCAGCTCTTCGGACAGAGCAACTCGGGGGGATTGCGGCTAAGGGTTGTGGACCCCACCGGGCTGGGTCTGCAAACCACGGTGGAGCTGGTCTCCGAGGCCAATCAATTTCGCCAGAGCTATGTCACCGATGAAGCAGGCATTCTGGTGGCGAGGAATCTTCCCTTCGGCGTGTACCACGTCGAGGTGAAGCGCTCCGGCTTTGCTCTTTATTCCAGCGTGGTTGAAGTGCGGTCGGCGGTTTCCAGCGAACTGCGCATCCAGCTAGCGGTGGCATCTACGCAGACAGCCGTTGAGGTCAGCGACTCCGACACCCTGGTCGATCCGCATCGCACGGGCACGATTAACCGGGTGGGAACGGACACGCTCGAGCATCGCAGCACGGCGTTGCCGGGGCGTTCGGTCATCGACTTGGTGAACTCGCAGCCCGGCTGGTTGCTGGAGTCGAATGGTGTGTTGCATCCCCGGGGCTCGGAGTACCAGACCCAATATGTGGTCGATGGAATTCCGCTCACCGACAATCGTTCGCCGTCGTTTGCACCCGAGATCGAAGCCGATGATGCCGAGTCGATGACCATCCTCACCGCCAATTTCCCCGCTGAATATGGAAGAAAGCTTGGCGGCGTGGTTGAGATTTCTACCGTCCGCGACTTCCGTCCAGGCTTTCACGGCGAGTTTGTCGCCTCCGGAGGCAGTTTCGGCACCGCCGACGGCTACCTGATGGCGCAGCAGGGTTGGGGCAAGAACAGTCTCGGAATCAGCGCGGAAGGGGCCCTTACCGAGCGCTACCTCGATCCGCCAGTGCTGGATAACTTCACCAATCGGGCTACCACCGGCAGTTTTGCGGCGCACTATGAACGCGACCTCACGGACCGCGACCGCCTGGGATTTATTGTTCGCCACGAGCAAACGGTGTTTCAGGTTCCCAATGAATTGGTGCAGCAGGCCGCCGGTCAACGCCAGGACCGCAATAGCAACGAGACCATCGGGATTCTCTCCTACCAGCATGTTTTTTCCTCCAACGTGCTGGGCGATTTTCGGCTCATGTCGAGAGATGATTCGTCCGGCCTCTCTTCGAGCGCGTTCTCCACCCCCATCATCGCGGGGCAACAGCGCAGCATCCGCGAACTCTACCTCAAGGGCAATATCTCGGTTCATCACGGCATTCACGAGATCAAGGCCGGAGCGGACATGGAT
>JBARIF010000593.1:0-6270 GCA_049799615.1 Terriglobales bacterium | reverse complement strand
GCTCAGGGCAGGCTCTGTCCGACCCACACCCACTCGGGCTCATCGCTCCTTGAATGAGTTTCTGATACCGTTTGCGGTGCTGGTACTCTCCTCCGGCGATTTGGGTCCCGGGAAGTGAGCTGCGCGGTCGGTGGCTTCGCTGATCTGTTGTTGCGTCATCAATCGCGCCAGACTCTTCATTCTGGCCAGGCCCCGGTCATCGCCTCCCGCCGCTGCCAGTTTGTACCACTTGTAGGCTCTGACATAGTCCAGCGGAACTCCCTTTCCCTGCTCGTAGAGAAATCCAAAATCGACCTGGGCCGGAGCATACCCCTGCTCGGCAGACCTATGTACCCATCTGGCTGCTTCGGAGTAGTCGAGGGCCACGCCGGCTCCGCGGTAATACATCCACGCCAGATTGTCCTGCGCCGGAGCATAGCCGCGTTCGGCCGCGGCCCGAAACCACGTCGCCGCCTGGGTGTAGTCTTTGGCGACGCCGTGGCCGCGCAAGTATAGGGATGCCAGATTGCACTGGGCCGTGACCTCGCCGTGGTCAGCGGCCAGACGATACCAACGCGCAGCTTCCCCCAGATTCCTTCGCACCCCCTGCCCGTGCTCGTACATCGAGCCCAGGTTGTTTTCTGCCGTGGCCTGGCCCTGTTTCGCAGCGGCAGTGTAGTGAGTCACCGCCTGCCGGTAATCCTGGCCGATCCCTTTGCCGTGTTCGTAGAGAAACCCCAACCCAAACTCCGCATCAGCCGATCCCTGGGCCGCGGCCAGGCCGTACCATCGCGCCGCCTCCTGATAATCCTGTGAAACCCCAGCTCCGACCATGTAAGACCTTCCCAGCAGGTACTCTGCCTTCGCATCGCCGCTCTCAGCCTTCTTCTGGAGAGAAGAGACGTCGGCCTGACCGGTCTCCCCGGCCACGCCTGCGGAAGGGCTCTCCTGGCCCCGCACGATCTGTGTCAAAGAGCCGAACCAAACCATTGCCAGCAACGTAAAGAAAGACAGCACTCGCGAGTTCGTCATTATGCCCCCTGGGTCCCTGGTGTGTTACTCCGCACGACCATCTGCCGGCGAGAAACCGTTCACCGCTATTTCGTTTTCCGCGACGCCTCGACTGTCGCCGCAAGCTGGCGGGCCGGCAATGCAACGGCACACACCCGTGCCACACCTGTGGGTAACGGGACAAGTTCCTCAAAACAACAGACCTTTTCGAAGATCACGGGACTGCGCGACGGAATTTCGGCGCGGGGTCACTAACAACGGTGATGGCTACTCGTCCAAGTAAACGGTGACCGAATGCAAGATCCTGGGTTGTCTTCAGCGGTGGTGCGGTTCGATATTTTTGAAGTTGACTTGCGGGCGGGTGAATTGCGCAAGGAAGGCCGGCTGGTCAAGCTACAAGAACAACCCCTGCGCGTTTTGTCGTTGCTGCTGGAGCGATCCGGGGAAGTGGTCACGCGGGATGAACTGCGCCAGACCCTATGGCCGGCGGACACGTTTGTTGACTTCGATCATGGTTTGAACAGCGCCGTCGCGCGGCTGCGCCAGGCCCTCCGCGATTCGGCCGAAAAACCGCGCCTCATCGAAACCGTGGCCAAGCGGGGGTATCGATTCATAGGTAGCCTGAATGCCGGAATCGATGACGCTCCGCCTGCGCTGCCGGCAGCCTCCGATTCCGGCTTCCATCCCGTTCAAGTGGCCCTGGTTCAGCGGCACCGGAGATCACTGTGGATGGCAGGCGTTCCACTTCTTGTTCTGCTGGGTGCGATTGGCCTCTGGGCTTATTACCGGAAGACCGCTGAAAAGCCCCTGCCTTCGATGGAGGTGGTGCCGCTGGTGGGACTGCGGGGATTCCAGGTGACTCCCGCATTCTCTCCCGACGGCAATCAGGTCGCATTTCGCGACAGCGATGGCGCGCACAATACCGGCATTTACACCACGCTAGTGGGCGGTGGAAAATCCCTCCGGCTCACCAGCGATCCCGGCGACTGCTGCCCGGCCTGGTCGCCCGACGGTCGGCAGATCGCCTTCATCCGCTACTCCGATAAAACAGCCTCCATCGTTGTCGTGCCAGCGCTGGGCGGCACCGAACGCCACGTTTACCGGGGTCCGAATCCCATGGGATCGGGGCTGGCCTGGTCGCCCGACGGCAAGTTTCTGGCGTTTCCCGAAGCCCGGGCTGCCGATCAGCCTCGCTCCTGGATCTCGTTGCTGTCATTGGCTGACTACGGCATCCGCCCGGTGACCTCTCCGCCGGGAGGCTCGCTCGATCATGAGCCCGCGTTCTCCCCGGACGGCTCCCAACTCGCCTTCATCCGCTCCACGGTCGCCGGAGTGAGTAACGATCTTTATGTCACCAGCGCGACCGGCGGCGAGGCGAAGCGCCTCACCTTCGATCACCGTCCCATCATCGGACCCCCCACCTGGACGGCTGACGGCCGCGAGGTCGTCTTCTCTTCGACACGTGGAGGCCCCGCGAGCCTGTGGCGAATCCCAGCTTCCGGAGGCGAACCCCGGCCGGTGGCGGGTGCCATCGGCGAGGCCGGCTGGCCCTCGATTCCACCTAAGGGCGACCAGCTGGTTTACGAGCAGGTTGTGGCCAAGTTCAACATCTGGCGCCTGGAGCTGAAGGATCAAAAACACTCCCGGAGGCCGCCCGCTGTGCTGATCTCAGAGAAGGGAGACAAGATGCGCCCCGACCTGTCGCCGGACGGAAAGCAGATCGCTTTTGAGTCAAATCGCCTGGGCTTCTGGGACATCTGGACATGCGTGACCGATGGATCCAGTTGCGACCAGGCTACGTCTTTGCACGGAACGGCGGGGCGGGCACGCTGGTCGCCCAATGGACGCTACATCGCTTTCGAATTTCATCCCGGAGAGCGCGGCGAGATTTATGTGGTCGAAGTGCCCGGAGGCGTTCCTCGGCTTCTGCCCACCATCCCGGGCGCCGATAACCTCTCTCCCAGCTGGTCGCGCGATGGCCAGTGGATCTATTTTGCTTCGAAGCGCGGCAGTGAACCCTTTCAGCTGTGGAAGATCTCGGTCCACGGCGGCGCACCGGTCAAGTTGACCAGGAATAGCGGGATTTCCCCCGTCGAGTCTGCTGATGGACGATCTCTCTACTACTCCAAGTACGAAGCCGGTGGAGTGTGGAAGATGCCGGTGGAAGGCGGAGAGGAGACACAAGTGCTGGAGGAAGTCCGGGGCGGCGGCTGGCCGAACTGGGCGCTCACCCCCGGCGGCATTTATTTCCTGAGGTTCGACAAGTCGCCTCACGCCACGATTCAGTTCCTGGATTTCGCGACCAACAAAATCATTCCCATCTGCACTCTGGAGAAAGAGCCGGGGTGGGGACTGAGCCTCGCGCGCGACGGCAAATCCATTGTGTATGTGCAAAACGAATTCGCGGAGTCCAATCTGATTCTGGTAAAGAACTTCAGATGAAGAGCGGTTGAGGTCCGACGCCCGCCCTACCCGCCCTGCTTCAGGTCGGTAAGCACTTGGCGCGCAATTTCCTTCAGGGTTTCAAACACTCCCGGGCCCTGGAAGGCGATAGCTTCGATCATCGGCTCGTCTTTCCGGCGAAGGTGTTTCGAGAGGGCGTCCACCGAAAGGACATTCGGCAGATCGCGTTTGTTGAGTTGCAGCACGTAGGGAATCTTGTTGAAGTCGTAGCCGTGTTCCTTCAGGTTGGCCATTAGGTTGTCGAGAGCCTCGACGTTGGCGTCCATGCGTTCTTCCTGGGAGTCGGCCACGAAGACGATGCCATCGACGCCGCGCAGAATCAGTTTGCGGCTGGCGTCGTAGAACACCTGGCCGGGGACCGTGTACAGGTGAATACGCGTCTTGAAGCCGCGAACCGAACCCAGATCCAGGGGCAGGAAATCAAAAAACAGGGTGCGTTCCGTCTCCGTGGCGAGGGAGATCATCTTGCCCTTCTGCTGCTCGGCGGTCTTCTGGTAGATGAACTGAAGATTCGTGGTCTTACCGCCCAACCCGGCGCCGTAATAAACGATCTTGCAGTTGATCTCGCGGGCTGCGAAGTTGATGAAACTCAAGACTTCCCTCGGAACCGGTGGCCGCGTCCGCATCGACGCGAACGTCTCCCGGTTGAATTTGGCTTGATGCTGCTGGTTTTATACCACATGGCCCGGTGTCCCCGGCAGGTTACGCAGGTTACTTGTGGAACACTGTCCTGGCGGAGAGCAGGGCCTTTGAGCAGGCGGCCATCCCAGGAAACCCGATTTCAGATTGTAGATTTCAGATTTCAGATCTTGGATCTCAGATTGAAAAGCCCTGGCCCATGGGCAAGCTTGTCAGGCAGGATGCCAACTTCAGAATCCAGTCTTAAGGGTTCCTTGGCGTCCTGCAAAGGACTTCGATCTGCAATCCAAAATCTGAAATCTCCAATCTCCCGCCGGTCAGCGACCCAATCCAACCGGATAGTAGCCTTCTTTTGCGGTCACGGTGAGGCCGGAACGCGCCACCCGCACTTCGATCTCGCGATGCGTGCTGCTGGGGGTGGCGTGGGTCAGATATCCCAGCGTGTACTGGTTGCGGGCATCGCCCAGGGCGCGGGCGTAGGTAGTCTCGATGGCGTCGCGGGAAAATCCGGGGAAAATCTCGCCGCCGGTGGCGCTGGCATACTTGGGCAGGATGTTGTTGTAGCCGAGTCGCGAGCCCGTGAAGGGCACATGCAGCTTCTGCAAGGAACCGTATCCGGGGACCGCCGATCCTTCGACGGCTACCCCGTACACCTGAACTCCGCTCGATAACAGGACTTTCAGCGTATCGCTGTAGCTGGCGTTGCTGCCGTATTCGCGGCCGTCGCTGACGATGAAAATCACCTTCCGCCGGGTGCGGTCGCGTTTGCGCAGTTCGAGGGCGGCGGCCACAATGGCATCGTTGAGCACATGGGATTCTTTCGGTGGAGTGGTGACCCTCGGGGCGCCGCCCTCAATGGGGCGGCCGTTGACCATGGGGCCCTGTGGCCCCAGTGGACCGCTGGTCACGGGAGGACCGTTATTCCTGCCGGTCACCATCTTGAGACTGTCCAGCGCCGCGGTTAAACGACGGCCCACCGCGCTAAAGTCGGTCACCCGGGACACGCTGGTGCTGTAGGTATAGAGCGAGACCTCGTCAAATTCACTGAAGGCTCCCTCCAGCGCCGAAAAGGTCTCAATGACTTTCTGCACCGCCACGTCCGGCATACCCGTGTCGAAGAGCACCGCCGCCGAAAGGGCGAAGGGATCGGTAGTAAAGAAATTCAGGTTCTGCTTCTTGCCGTCCTCGAAGACCGAGAAGTCTCTGGACAAGAGCCCGTTGACCAGGCGTCCGGAGTCATCCTTCACCATGACCGGAACCACTACCTGGTTGGTGTTTACCGTGATTTTGAACAGTTCATCGCTGCCAGCACCGTGCCCGGCAGGGGCCCCGCCTTCGGGTACGGTCGTTACCTTGAAGGGAGGAGGAGCAGGGGCGACTCCGGGCGCATAGACCGGTTCTTCGGCTGGACTGGAACTGGTCGGCGGCGCCTGGTTCGCGGGCGGCGTCGCCTGCTCTGGCGGGGCCTGATTTTGCGGGGCCGGGCCCTGTAAGGGCGCGTTGGGAAAGGGCCGTGAAGCCGAGGGCGCATCTGGAATGTCCTGCTTCGGCTTTTCCTGCTGCTGGGCCGCCAACGTCCCGCAAAACAGGCAAAGTGCCGCCACACCTGCGGCAAAGGCCTTCGACGTTCTACCAATTACCGAGCACACGGGAACCCCTCCGCCTGATGGCGACTGCCTATATTTGGGATGCTGGGACCTGTAGTTTCGTGCATCTAACCTGATGGAATAGACTAACAAAAAGCGCGGGAGAATATCTGGATGCCAAGAGTCCCCAGGTTTCAGGCATTTGCAGCCTCACTGCTGGCGACCGCCATGGTGGCAGCCGGCCTGGTCGCCGTGCCCCTCGCCCTGGCTCAGCAACTTCCCCACCTGGCCGGCACTCCGGACCCGGACAACCCATCTCCGGGAAGCCAGGCGGACGAGCGGGACCAGTCGGTAAGCACACTTAAAGTTAATGTCAACGTTGTCCAGCTCTTTTTCAATGTCAAAGATAAGAAGGGCGCGCTGATACCAAATTTGACCAAGAACGACTTCAAGGTCAGCGAAGACGGCAGCCCGCAGACCATCAAGTATTTTACCGCCGAGTCGGACCTTCCCCTGACCCTGGGCATTCTGATCGATTCCAGCGGCAGCCAGCGGCAGGTGCTGGAGATGGAGAAGGAAGTCGGTGCCAACT
>JBARIF010000592.1:0-3813 GCA_049799615.1 Terriglobales bacterium | reverse complement strand
CTTCAACTGCACAGTGGAACCGGGAATTAGTAGCGCACTCGACCTAAAACCCTTTTAGATTTATGTTTTCAGATTGGGTTTGAATCTCTCTGTCTTTTGATCTGACCAGGACCGGGGGGTGGAGAGGGTCGCATACGTCTCGCCGTACTGGTTTGGGTAACTCCATCTGGGGTTTTGGCTGCCTGAATCGGAGTGTCAAACCCCGAAGGGGCTGTCTGCGATTTTCGTCACTTGCTAATCGGTCAGACGACTCCCGAGTGCTGTGACTGTGGCGCTTCTCTGCTCAGGAATGCCTTGGCGATTTGCTGATTCTCCGAAATCCTCTCGCTAAGAATGTCCAGCAACTGCCTGCACAAGTCAGGATGTTTCCGCAGCAGCGAGTCCAGCGCCTCGGCCAGAAGCCAAGCTCGGAGTCTTGGGTTACCGTAGCCGTCATACTATTTCGTTAGCGTAGCAGGCAGGCCCACCAAGGCCCCTGCGCCATACGAGCGATTGATAGCCGGAGAGGCATCGACCCCAAAATCCAGAATCACCTTGTTCTTCGCTCGAAGCAGTAGGTCGCGCGGAGAGGCGTGACAGATGTTGACTGGAAACTCGGCCAAGCGCGGAGCGTAGAGCGGGTCCCAGTCCGGCTCGATCGGGTGCGGGATGTGGCGAGAAAACGCTCGTCGCCTGAGCATCTTCCGGTCTAGGTTCTCTCACGGACTAGGGCAGGTGATCAAGATAGCAAGGCTTGCTTGTGTCTTGGACCGGTGGGCTTGGAGGCGTCATCCAAGGGGGGTTGCTGAAGTCGAAGAACTCCGTCATGTCCATCTGTGCCGCATCCCGTGCTGAAAGACTTGGAAGACCAAAGCGGGTTTCGATGAATTTCGAAATTGCTGTGTAGTCGCTAACGGTATGCGAGACGTAGTGCCTCTTCGTGAATGGGGAAATGACGATGAGCGGCACACGCATCCCTGTGTAGGTGAAGTCACATGTTGGCCCGCTCACGATCGTGCAGACGTCTCCCGGAAGGAGATCCAAAGGTCTTACCCCGTCGGGGCTAACGGTAGTCTGCGGCGGCACATGATCGTAGAAACCACCATACTCATCCCAGGTGAGGATAAACGCTGAGTCCTTCCAGGAGGGACCAGTCATGAGTGCATTGACCAGGGAAGAAACAAAGAGCGCCCCTGCCTGAACACTGCAACAGGGGACTGAGTCGTCGTCCGCGGGGTGCTCGTCAAGCCCCACATTGGAAGGGGGCTCAATCATGGCGACTTGCGGGAGGGTGCCATTCTGGGCGTCGGTAATGAACTGCGAAGTTGGCACAATGTTCTGGGGAAACTGCTGAAGGATCGTATTCCCATACGTGAAATTCTGCAGATAGCTCATCGCGTATAAGCAGCTGGTAGTTGTACATCCAGTGGCGTCCGGATGGACGTAGATCTTCCAGCTGATGCCCTTTTCCTGTAGCAACTGGAAAACGACGGGACCACTGAGCTGGGGTTGGGGAATGTGCAAAGGATAGGCATGTCCTTGCGATGTGCCACCCATCAGATACATGCGATTTGGCGAGGTGCGCGACATTACCGGCGAGAACCAACGGTCCGAGGTCGCGAAATTCGAGGCCATGAAGTAGTAGTAGTTCAAATCGCTACCGTCGTAATAGCCGATGGCGCGTTGACCCATTACGTCGTGGACGAATGCGAGATTCCTCCCGTCGTGAGCCGCGGTCCAGACGAACCCGTCCATGGGAGAATTCGGAGTGCTCGTGGTCGGATTGTCGTAGTCCACGTCAACGTGCGCCTCGTTCCAGGTGGGACTGGTGTTCTCGAGGCACATTGTCTGCAGGTGGTAGGACGTTAGTGGGTGAGTTGGATCGAACTTGCAATCATTGGGCGCGGGAAGGGTGGGATCGCAACCCGGATTGCTCGGTGCAAGACCCGCAGGAGGAGCAAACTGCGGGAGACCATCGAAAGGTTGGTCTTGGTACCCATTCTGGGCCCAGTACTCGCGAAGTGCTCCGAAGTAGTGGTCAAAGGAGCGGTTCTCCTGCGCCATGAAGATAATGTGATTGATCGCCTGGACTCCCTGAGCAGAGTTGAAGATCGCGCCAACCGACTGGTTGGAGTTCATGGAGAGTTGGCATGATCCCCTGCCGGAACAGGCACCGCTCCAGCCTGTAAAAGTGGAGCCCGTATTTGCCGCTGGGGTCAGCTGCACCACCGTCCCAATGCTAAAACCTGCTGTGCAGGTCGTCCCGCAATTTATCCCGGTGGGGCTGCTGGTGACAATGCCGATTCCCGTACCGGTCTCAGCCACCGTGAGGGTTGCTCTGCTGAGGTCAAAGCCAGCGGTGACGGATTCGACCGAATTCATATCAACGTGGCAGGACCCTGTGCCGGAACAGGCGCCTGTCCAGCCCGTGAACGTCGAGCCGGGGTCTGCCACGGCGATCAGCTGGACCGTTGTTCCACCAGTGAAACTGGCCATGCAGGTAGGGCCGCAGTTGATGCCCCCAGGAATACTGGTCACTGTCCCCCTGCCAGAGCCGGCTAGCGATAGCGCCAGCTGGTTCGATTGCCGCGGACGGGGGTTTCCTGCCGATGATGCTCCGCAACCGAAGAGAGGCAGAAATAACAGAAGACTCGCTGCCGAGAGAAGTAGCTCGAGTCCGTTTTTCATGTCGGGTCGCAGGTCTGCGTTAACTCCAGCTGCCCAGGGGGAAAGGCGAAATGGCTCGAGGAGTCTGAACGAAATGCGGGAAGCGGTCCAGACTTCAGAGCGCTCTTTCGATGAACATTGTCGCTTTGGAGTTGCCTGTCTCTGCCGAATTCTTGTCAAACCCGGCTGTTTAGCCGGTGTCTGCACGCGCCGGAGACTGGTTCTCCATCCGCCAGGCCGAAACAACGCTGCGCTAGAAGCCTGGTGTGGCGACTAGCAACGGCTCATGAAATTTCCAAGACGTAAGTGGCATCTTACTTCACCCGACCTCCCTACCAAGTCCTGCCGGGATTGGTGATTTCGGAACTGAAGCGTACCGCTTCATCGACTCTTTGAAACAGTCGAGAAACAAGCTCTGGCAAGTGCTGCCCTTGAACCCAACCGGCTACGGCGGGCACGTGTCTCAGCAGGGCTCCATTTCGGATATATGTCGTAAAGCGACATATGTATTTGTATTCCGATCCGACCTTGCCTTGCTGGGTGGTGTGGCAGATGTTTGCAGGGAACCCAGCCAGGCACGGAGCGTAGAACCGGACTCCCAGTCCGGTTCGATGGGGTTCAGCAGATCGATCGATTGGCTGCCGACTGGGGAGAACCCAAGGTGCTCGTGAACACAGCCAAGTCAGTCGCTCGCAGCAACCTATTCTGACCCGGTTTGGTGTAGCTGGGTTTTATGGACGGGAGGAGTTCACGAGATCCCGCTCTTTCGCGAATACAGCGATCGTCCGAATCTTGCGGTACCAGGCGATGATCAATAGTCAGCTCTATCAGGCCATGAACCAGCTCGAGAGATTGCAGCGACTGCGCAAGGGTAACCATGTCCCGGCCCGGCTCAACTTGCAGGTATTGCAGGACACTCCGACAATTTCGGAGGACAAGAACCCCGAACGATGAGTGCGACCCGCAGATTACGAAGCGAAGCGCCGGTACGGACTGGGTAAAAAGGGGCCAGCATCGTCGCTAGCCCCACAGAAGCTTGCCGCCGAGGGTGTAAATAGAACTGTGTAAATGGCCATGGGAGGAAGAAAATGGAAGACCCCATGGCAATCGACAAGAAGCTGATCGATCAACTGCTCACAGACTACAAGAAGCCCGAGGATATCATCG
>JBARIF010000591.1:0-19028 GCA_049799615.1 Terriglobales bacterium | reverse complement strand
CTCAACCTCGGGCGCAGCGGCGCGGTGCGCGGGGCCAGTGTGCGGGCAGGCCGGGGCGAGGTCAAGCTGATCCTTCGTGCCAAAGCGCGCGCCAGCGTGGATCTGGAGTTGTGGGCCGTGGAAAAGGAGAAAGCCTACTTCCGTGAGGTCTTCGGGCGTGACGTTTCCGCCGCGGCGGCATAAAGGGTACGCAGAATCTTGGGCGTGAGGCACCAACTCAGCGAGGCGCCGCTGCGGTTCATTTCCACTCGCGCCACTGCGCCTTTCTTGAGCTCGATCGCCGCTTCACAGCCGCTTGTGCTGATGGCCCGTCCCAGAAACTCGCTGAGGGTCGGGTTGTGGCCCACCACCATGACGGCATCGTGCCGGGCGTACTTGTCGAGCATCTTGCGAAAATCTGCGAACGAGGCGGTGGGGCGCAACGCGTCTTCCAATTGCAGCTTGCCTTCGTAACCCATTTCGTTGCCCACCAGAGAGGCGGTCTGCGCGGCCCGCTTCAGAGGACTCGAAATAATAACTTCCACCTGCACGTCTAAAGCCGCCAGGGCGCGGCCCACGTAACCGCACTGCTGGACTCCGGTTTCGTCCAGGGCGCGTTTTTCATCCTTCTTGAGATTGCTGACTGGCTGCCCCGCGCTGGCGTGGCGCAGAAAATAGAGAATCATGTCGGACTACCGTCCCTTCCCTACCGCGACCCGACGCCTCCTGGGAGGTGCAGGCACCGGCATGGCTTCTACCGACTGTTTGCCTTCGGCCAGCCCAAGCAGAAAGTCTTGCGAGCTGAAGGCTCCTGCTCCCGCTGGCGGTTTGCGCTTACCTTCCGCTTGCCAAGTGCGGACATAAAGCCCGTCCTTGCGCAGCACACGGGCCTTCACATTGTCCACCAGGTAGCTATCCAGGATCTCATGGCGAACGCGCTCCCGGCCCAGCGCGTCTTTCAGCGGGAACATGACTTCCACGCGCTCATAGAGATTGCGCGGCATCCAGTCCGCGCTGGCGAGATAGACCTCCTCCTGGCCCCCGTTGGCGAAGCTGAAAATACGGCTGTGTTCGAGAAAGCGCCCCACGATACTGCGCACCCGGATGCGGTCGCTCACTCCGCGCACGCCGGGGCGCAAGGCGCAAATGCCGCGCACCAGCAGATCAATTTCTACTCCGGCCTGCGAGGCCCGGTACAACGCCATAATGATGTTCTTGTCCAGCAAGGCGTTCATCTTGGCGATGATTCGCGCCGGGCGTCCGTGACGCGCATGCTCAGCCTCGCGCTCGATCAGCCCCAGGCACCGTTCCGCCAGGTCCAGCGGCGCCACCAGCAAGGGCTCGTAGTTGGGATGCTCGGCATACGCAGTAAGAAAACTGAAAACGTCATGCACCGCGCCCGTGATCTCCGGGTCGGCGGTCAGCAGGCTCAAGTCGGTGTAGATCCGTGCTGTGCTGGCGTTGTAGTTGCCCGTCCCCAGATGGGCATAGCGGCGCGTTACCCCGTCCAGATCGCGGCGCACCAGGAGCGAGAGCTTGCAATGCGTCTTGAGTCCTACCAGGCCATGGAACACCTGCACTCCGGCATCCTCGAGATCGCGGGCCCAACGGATATTCGTATCTTCATCGAAGCGCGCTTTGAGTTCCACCACCGCGGTGACTTCCTTCTTTTCCGCCGCCGAAATCAAGGCCGGCACAATCAGCGAGTGCTCATTCGTGCGGTAGAGCGTCTGCTTGATGGAAAGCACCCGCGGGTCCTGGGCGGCCGCCTCAATGAACGACACCACCGCGTCGTAGGAGTCGAAGGGATGGTGCAGCAGGACATCATGGCGGCGCAGTTCCTCGAACAGGTCTTGCGATTTGGCCGTCAGTCGCAACTCGCGCGGAGAAAAGGGCCTGAACTTGAGGTCAGGATGCGCCGTCTGCTCGTATATGTTGAAAAGCCGCGACAGATTCACCGGACCGTGGACGGAAAAGACCTGCCAGGGTTCCAGTTCGAAGTTGACGCGCAGGCGTTCGATAATTTCCGGATCGGCGTCAGCCTCGATCTCCAGCCGCACCGCATCACCTTTGCGCCGGTTATGCAGTTCGGTGCGGACCGATTCGAGCAGATTGCGCGATTCCTCTTCCGCCAGGTACAGGTTGCTGTTGCGGGTGACGCGGAACGCGGCCGAAGAAACAATGTCGTAACCGTGATACATCCGCGCGGCGTGGAAGGCAACCAGGTCGGCGAGGAAAATGAAGTCGTCGGTCCCCTCCGAAGGCAGCCGCACCAGGCGCGGCAAGGCACGGGGCACCGTGACCACTCCGGTGTAAGTAAGCGCGGAACGGCGGCGGCGGCGCAGCAGAAAAGCCACGCACAGCGCCTTGTTGATGACTCTCGGAAAGGGGTGCGCCGGGTCAACCGTGACCGGCGTGAGCAGCAGGTCGAGTTCCTTCTCGCAGTACTCCTCGATGAAGGCACGGGCGCGCGAGTCCAGTTCGTGCAGGCCGAGAACGCGGATGCCGTGATCGGCCAGTGCCGGACGCAGCTTCTCATTCCAGCAGTGGTACTGATCGTCCACGAATTCGTGAGTGTCGCGCGAAACCACGTCGCGCTCCTCCACCAGGGTGAGGCCGTCGGGTCCAGCTTCGGTGTATCCGTCTTCAATCTGCTGCACCAGGCCGGCCACGCGAACTTCGAAAAATTCATCCAGGTTGCTGGCCGAGATGGCGAGAAATTTCAGCCGCTCCAGCAGCGGGTTTTGCTGGTCCTGCGCTTCTTCGAGGACGCGCCGGTTGAATGCCAGCCAGGAAGCTTCCCGGTTAATGTAGTAGGCCGGATTGTCCAGCGCGAGGCGAGCCATGATTTCGCAGAAACAACAATCCTTGGGAGACCGCCTGATGCCGGAAGATTTCGGATCAGGTCTTGACCGAAGAGGGTCGGAGATTCACCGATGTCGCCGCCCCCAGCTTGCGCTTGATCAAAACAAGTATAGAACAGCCGCTGGATGCTCGGGACTCAGGGTCCGGTCCGCTTGAGACCCGTAAGATTCGATCCTTAAAAATATGGGGACGAGCCTCACAGCCCGTCCCCGGTGGTGGCGTTCTGTTCTCGGACTCCGGACAATTGCTACTGCACCATCTTGATGGCGCCTTTCACCTTTGCCGCAACGTTGTCCGGCAGAGGCGCGTAGGTAAGGTCAGCCGTCATCTTCTGCCCATCGTCAACCATCCAGTTCAGGAAATCGGCCAGGATTTTTCCTTTGGCCGCATCCTTGGACTTCTCCGGAATCAGAAGCCAGGTGAAGCTGGCGATGGGGTAGGCATCTTTTCCTGGGGGATTGGTGATGGATACACGGAAGTCCGCCGGCATGCTCTTGGCCGACGCGGCTGCGGCGGTAACGCTTTCGAGCGAAGCTTTTATGAAGGTCCCCGCAGCGTTTCTTACCAGGCCGTAGTCAATCTTGTTCTGCACTGCGTAGATCAGCTCGATATAGCCGATTCCGCCCTGCATCTGTCGGATCATTCCCGCCACACCTTCGTTGCCCTTGCCGCCCAGGCCCACAGGCCACTTCACGGAAGTGCCCTTCCCCGGTCCGTCGGCCCACTCAGAACTTACCTTGGAGAGGTAGTCGGTGAAGATATAGGTGGTACCGCTGCCGTCGGATCGGTGAACTACAATGATGGTCTGATTGGGAAGGTTGACCCCCGGGTTCGCTTTGGCAATGGCGGGATCATTCCAGCTGGTGATCTTGCCCAGGAAGATTCCAGCCAGCGCCTCTGGGGTGAAGTTCAGTTCGGCATTAACGCCAGGAATGTTGTACGCGGGAACCACAGCACCCAGAACGGTCGGAATGTGCAGGATCTTGGTCTTGGCCTCAGCCAGTTGCTGGTCGGTCATGGGGCCATCGCTGGCGCCAAAGTCCACAGTTTGGGCCAGAACCTGACGAATGCCGCCGCCGCTGCCGATCGATTGGTAGTTGAACTGAATTTCCGGATGGGCCTTGTGGTATTCGCTGAACCACTTCTGGTACATCGGATTGGGGAAGGTAGCGCCGGCCCCATTCAGTGTGGTCTGCCCGAAAGCGGGCACAGCCAGAACAACACCCAGAACAATACAAAGAAGCGCAATGCGGCGTATCACGCGATGGTTCCTCCTTATTAGTTTGATGGGGCAGTTTTACGCCGTGAATGTTACAGGACTGTTACAACGTGGTGAATTTCCAGTGAACGGCGTGGGATCGCGTAGGGACGAATGCCCTCGGCCGTCCAGCGGAGCGAAGCTCCGCACGTTTTCTTGTAAGGTAAGCAAACGCCAGGCGAGCGTTGCTCGCGCGCCCGGTTCCCGAGCGAAGTCGAAGGAGGGCGTCCGGGCCTACGCAGTTACTGCAACGTCAGTGACCTGAGTCCAGTCGGGCGATTTCGCGCGCGAACAACGGGTTCCTAGGAAACTCATCCCGCAGTGTAGCCAGTACTTCCCGGGCCCGGGTATTGTCCTTGTCGCGGACATAGGCGATGGCCAGCAGGATGCGCGCGAACGGACCCAGGTAACGGCCATGTTCGGCCGTCATCTGCAATTCCACGATTCCCTGTTTCTTGTCTCCCGACACGCCTCCCAGCCGCAACACCCAACGCAACGGCGCCGCCATGCTCCCGATAATGTATTTGCTGAAGCCGGTGGCCACCCGGGCATCGTAGCAATCCGGGTCCACCGCGAGCAGCTTGTCGGCCCAGTTATTGGCGTCGCGGGTGTAACCCAGGGAGGACATGTTCCGCTTCTCAATGAGCGCAGCGTAATCGGCTTGCAGGCCGGACGAAAGTGTCATGGCAAATAGCGCGTCGCGGTCCTGGGGGCTGGTAGCGAGCCGGGCGCTGGCCGCGCTCTGGGCGCGGGCCAGAGCCGCGTTAAAACGGTCGCGGGCGGCAATGTCCGGAATCGGCTTATCGCGGTTCAAAAAGCTCTTGTCATTCTCGTAGAACTGCGCCTCGAGCACTCCCAGCCGGTGGAATTCCGAGAAAAGTATCCCTGCCGCCTCAGCCGTGGGTCCCACCGGATCCTGGGGATGCTCGTGTTGCCAGCTGAGAAACACTTCGTGCGCCTGGTCAAAATCAAGGTTGTAGAGCAGGCGAAACCCCTGGTCCAGAGAGGTGCGAATCGGTGGTGCATCGGCCGCGACTGCGGGGACAAGCAATGTCGCCAGACACAGGGCCGCCGCCACCACTGCCCGCGTCACCGATGCTTGGCTCACTTTCATGGTCATATCTGACAAACCGCTGTATTGTGCCTGTCTTCGGGCCCCTGTGCAACTTACTTAAAGCTTAGATGCCCTATGTCGCAGGCGCGTCCGGAACTTGCAAAAAGTTTGTAAAGACTCTCTCCGGTCAAAGGGGCTCGCCGGGGCTTTCGGTATGAGCGCAGCCCAAATTGGTCTCGAATCGAATTGGGCAAGTTCTGCGCGCGGGGCGAGGTTCGGAGGGACGATGCGATCTAGCCCTAATAAGTGTGATGGGCGATGTTACGCGGTGCGGCCGCGTCATCAGTCGTCGGCCGGCGGCAATTAGGACACGACCGAAGAACCGGGTAGGGGCTCAGTTTGAACTGTCCCCTTACCCACAGGCGTCATCCCGAACGGCCTTCAGGCCGTGAAGGATCTGGCGCGAAGCAGATACATCCTTTGCCCCTGCGTTGCTGCGGATGCACGCCAGATCCTTCGGGACCGAAGCCCCTCAGGATGAAGCCGCTGGAACGGATGGTTTCGATTGAACCATTACCCAGCGCCAGCCGGTTTGACTGTCCTCCCACCCTATTGTTACCTTCAATGGTTTCCCACTGCCTGAGTGCCTGCCCCTGGTTTCCGGCAATGGTCGCCGCGCACGGCGCGGCGGAGAAATAGAATCGAGATACGGATGGCCATCATGTTCCGGGGAGTTGACTTCCTCGAGTTCGATTCCCTGCTCACCGACGACGAACGCCTGGTCCGCGATACCACGCGCAAGTTTATCGAAGACAATCTCATCCCCATCATTGAGGAATGCAACCGGGCCGGCCGCTTCCCCCGTGAACTGGTCAAGCCCATGGCGGAACTTGGCTTCTATGGCGCCAGCCTCACCGGTTACGGCTGCGCCGGGATGTCGAACGTCGAATACGGCCTGGTGATGCAGGAACTGGAGCGGGGTGACAGCGGGGTCCGTTCGTTCGTCAGCGTTCATTCCTCGCTGGTGATGTATCCCATCTACACATTTGGCAGCGAGCAGCAGAAGCAATTCTGGCTGCCGCTGATGCAGAAGGGCGAGAAACTAGGCTGCTTCGGTCTCACCGAGCCGGATTCCGGTTCCAATCCTGCAGGCATGCGCACGCGCGCCAACAAGTCGGGCAAGGAATACATCCTCAACGGCGAGAAGATGTGGATCACTTCGGGCTCCATTGCTGACGTCGCAATCGTCTGGGCCAAGGTGGAAGACGAGGACAACAAGATTCGCGGCTTTCTGGTCGAAACCGATCGTCCCGGCTTCCGCGCCGAGGACATTCATGGCAAGTGGTCGCTGCGGGCTTCGGTTACATCGGGTCTTTCCTTGCAGGACGTTCACATCCCGGAATCGAATCTGTTGCCAAAAACCGACGGCTTGAAATCTCCTCTGATGTGCCTGAGCCAGGCGCGTTACGGGATCGGTTGGGGCGCCGTGGGCGCCGCCATGGCCTGTTACGACTGTGCTTTGCAATATTCATTGTTCCGCAAACAGTTTCGCGATCAACCCATCGCCTCACATCAGCTGGTACAGGAAAAACTTGCCTGGATGATTTCTGAGATCACCAAGGCCCAGTTGCTGGCTCTGCAAGTGGGACGCCTCAAAGATAAAGACAAGGCCGCTCCCCAGCATATTTCCATGGCCAAGCGCAACAATGTATGGATGGCGCTGGAATGCGCCCGCATGGCGCGGGACATCCTGGGCGCGAACGGGATCGCCGACGAATACCCCATCTTCCGCCACATGGCCAACCTGGAGTCGGTGAAAACCTACGAAGGCACCCACGACATTCACACCTTGATCATCGGCCAGAGCGTGACTGGGATTGATGCCTTCTAGCGCGACGCCCCGTATTTAGCGGCCAGAGCTAGCTTGACCTACGACGAACGGTAACCCTATCCCCGCCGTAGTTACTTGTCTTTTGTTCAGAATCACGATACATACATGCATCCTATGTCGAAGTGCCTTCCCGCCATGTGTTTCCTGGCCTTACTTTTGACCCTTGGCGTTCCCGCACGGAGTCAGTCCCCGGCCAAGCCTGCCGCCACGCCCGACTACTCCAAGGAAGCGGTCGTGGTCGAGTCGTATTCCACAAGAGTTGCTTTTGAGAACGATGGAACCGGCACCCGCGAATCCAAAACCCGGGTCCGCCTGCAATCGGACGCCGGCGTGCAGCGCTTCGGCCTGCTGGTTTTCTCCTATCAAAGCTCCAGCGAGACTCTGGACATCGACTATGTGCGCGTCCACAAACCGGACGGAACGGTGGTGGAAACGCCGGCGGACAACATCCAGGACATGTCCACCGAGAGCTCACGCGAGGCCCCGATGTACAGCGACCAGCGGGAAAAACACGTTGCCGTGAAGGGTCTGGGAACCGGAGATCTGCTCGAATTCCAGGTGCACTCCCGGGACAGCAAACCCCTGGTGCCCGGGCAGTTCTGGTATGCCTACAACTTCTCGCATGACGGAATCGTCTTGCAGGAAAAGGTCCAGATCAGTGTTCCCCGTGATCGTGCCGTCAAATGGAAGAGCCCGGAGTTGAAGCCCGTGATCACCGAGGAAGCGGGACGGCGCGTCTTTACCTGGTCCGGCTCGAACCTCGAGAGCAAGACTCCAGAACAGGAAAAGCTGGACGGTGAACGAATCCAGTATCAGAATGCCCGCGGCCTTGCTCCCGCCCCTGAGATCCAGCTCTCCAGTTTCCAGAGCTGGGAGGAAGTCGGACGCTGGTACGGCTCCCTGCAAAAAGATAGAGTGCAACCCGGCCCCGAAGTGCGCGCCAAAGCCGTCGAGCTCATCAAGGGTGCGGCCGACGAGGACGCCAAGATTCGCGCCATCTATAACTACGTAAGTACGCAATACCGCTACATCGCCATCGCCTTCGGCCTGGGACGGTTTCAGCCCCACTCCGCCGCCGATGTCCTGAGCAATCAATATGGAGACTGCAAGGACAAGCACACCCTGCTGGCATCATTACTCCAGTCGGTTGGCATTACCGCATATCCGGCCCTGATCAGCTCTGGAACGAAGATAGATCCCGACGTGCCCTCGATCTCCCCGTTCAATCACGTGATCACGGTCTTGCCCAGAGGGAGCAGCTATCTGTGGCTCGACACGACTTCGGAACTCGCACCTCTGGCCTACCTTCTTCCCCAGCTGCGCGACAAGCCGGCCCTGGTGATTCCAAACGACCGGCCGCCGTTATTCATCACAACTCCTGCGGAGCCTCCGTTTCCAAGGTCCTCCGTCTTCAAGGCTGAAGGAACACTCAGCAAAACCGGAGTCCTAGACGCGCATATTGAGCAAAGCTCGCGCAGCGACCTCGAACTCGTCTTCCGTACCGTATTCCGGCGGGTCCCACAATCGCAATGGAACAACCTGGTCCAGCAGATCTCTTTTGGCTCGGGCTTCGGCGGGACTGTGAGTGGGGTGGTGGCAAGTTCTCCCGAAGCCACCGACACGCCGTTTCATTACAGTTATGACTACACGCGCAAAGACTATTCCGATTGGGAGAACCATCGCATCACGCCCCCCTTTCCTCCCATGCTGATGCCCGCCCTGAGAAATGATCAAACCAGTTTTGCCTGGCCTCTGCCCTTAGGGACCCCCGGTGACAGCGTCCTCGAGGCCACCATCAAGTTGCCGGATGGGTATACCGTTCTGCTGCCCAGACCGGTGGACGTCAAACGCGACTTTGCGGAGTATCAGGCCTCCTATGAATCCAAGCAGGGTCTACTGACCGCGCGACGTCGCCTGGTCGTGAAACTGGCCGAAGTTCCCATGGCCGAATTCGAGGATTACAAATCCTTCCGCAAGGCGATCGAGGATGATCAGAACCAGTACATCGTGTTGTCGGACAATTCTTCGCCCCTCTCCGACAGGGACGGTGCCACGGGCAACCCGGCATGGAACTTGCCCGACAGCAACAACGCCGACGCCATGCGCGCTGAAAGCCAGGCCCGGGAGAAGGCGCGGGCACACGACTTGCCGGGAAGCATTGAGGAACTGAAGCATGCGGTCAAAGCCGACCCCAAATTCACTCGCTCCTGGGTCACGCTGGGACAGTTCTACATGGCGTCCCGCAAGAATGATCTGGCTCTGGACGCTTTTCACAAAGCCGTGGATTCCAACCCGCAGTCTCCCGTTCCCCGCCAGATGTTGGCGCTGGCACTTAGCAGCTCCGGCCGCTCAAATGACGCCATTAAGGCCCTGCAGGACCTTCTCAAGATGAAGCCGGACGACCGCGGCGCAGCGATCCTGCTGGGCAACATTCTTATAAGTCAGAAACGATTTGCCGAGGCTGTGCCCACGCTGGAGTCAGCTGCCGAAGCGCATCCCAAAGATGCCCGTCTGCTGCTCCTGTTGGGCTCGGTTTATTTGCGTTTGGGCAACCAGGAGAAGGGGAAGGCCGCACTGACCGCAGCACTGGCGAGCGAACCAGATCCAGGATTCAAGAACGACGTCGGTTATGAGCTGGCCGATGCCGGCGTCAGTCTGCCCGAGGCGTTGCAGTACGCCAAGGACGCGGTCCAGGGGGAGGAAGACGCTTCAAGAACGGTCCACCTCGACACTCTGGAGGTATCAGGTCTGGCGCACACTCCTCGTCTGGCCGCCTACTGGGACACGTTAGGTTGGGTGTACTTCAAGATGTCCGATCTCCCCCAGGCGGAAAGCTACCTGTCTTCTGCCTGGGAGCTATCACAGGACCCAGTCATCGCCGACCACCTGGGACAGGTGTATGAACAGGAGCACCAGCCGCAAGAGGCCATCCACATGTATCGTTTGGCGCTGGCAGTAAATTCCGATCTGCCGGAAACTCAGAAACGGCTGGATCATCTGGCTCCGGGGAAGTCGAAGGCCGCCGGCGTCTCCCTAGGGGCAGACCTCAGCCAGATGCGAACCACGAAGCTGGCTCGACTTGTGCCGGACACAGCCAGCGCCGAGTTCTTTTTTCTCTTCGCTCCCGGGCCTAAACTGGAAGAGGTAAAGTTCATCAGCGGGTCAGAGAAGCTTCGAAGCGCGACAAAGACATTATCGGCAACCACATTCAAGGTACCTTTTCCCACCGGGAGCAATGCCCGCCTGCTCCGTCGCGGCGTGCTGGCTTGCTATCCCTCGTCGGGGTGCACTCTGGTTCTGCTCTCCCCCGGCTCCGTCCGCTCCGTAAATTGATGCCGGGGTCACCCGGGACAAGATATCCTCAAACTCCGGCCCGAGCGGCTCCCCGCTCGTAACTTTCCCTTTACAGTCCATCGGCGTTATATTCGTTGACCGCGCTTGGGTACAACTTCTAATCATCTCGGGGGGCCCTCATGACAGCTGTGGTTAAGTCTGAAGCAAAGGCCAGGACCTTTGGCCGAAACATCGAAAGTGACCTGGCGTCGCGATTCCTGCGGGTGGTGGAAACCGCGGCCATCGCCTCGGCCCACACCATGGGCCAGGGCGAACGCAAGCTCTCCGACCAGGTGGCAACGGAGGCCATGCGCAAAACCATGGATTCAATTCCCATGCGCGGCACCATCGTAATTGGCGAGGGGGAACGGGATGAGGCGCCTATGCTCTACATCGGCGAAAAAGTCGGCGCCGAATTTCCTGATGGCACGGAAGTCCCCGAAGTGGATATCGCCGTCGATCCTCTGGAAGGCACGAACCTGTGCGCCACCGGCGCCCCCGGCGCCATCACCGTGCTGGCCGCTTCCGAAAGTGGTGGACTACTGAACGCGCCGGACTGCTACATGGAAAAGATCGTGGTTGGCCCGTCCTGCAAAGGCGCCGTCGATCTCGACGCCCCGGTGGTCGATAACCTCAAAAACATCGCCAAACGTATGCACCGTGACGTCGAGGACCTGGTGGTCATTGTGCTCGACCGGCCGCGGCACGAGAAGCTGATTGCCGAGATCCGCAAAGCCGGAGCGAGGATCCGGCTGATCGGCGACGGCGATTTGTCGGCCGGCATCGCCGCTGCCGTCATCGGGACCGGCGTCCACGCGGTCATGGGCTCGGGCGGTGCACCCGAAGGGGTAATCACAGCCGCTGCCATTCGCTGCCTGAATGGCTACATGCTGGGGCGCCTGGTAATCGACAAGCCCGAACTGGAGGAGCGCATCGCGCGCATGGGAATCAAGGACAAGAACAAGATCTACGAAGCCGAGGACCTGGCGCCCGGCAAGCAGCTCATTTTCGCCGCCACCGGAGTCACCGAAGGATCGTTGCTGAAGGGAGTCCGCTTCTTCGGCGAAGGCACGCGGACGTCCTCCGTAGTCCTGACTCTGCGCACCGGCAAAGTGCGCTTCATCGACAGTATTCATCTGGAGAAGGGACCGGATGTGAAGGTGCGGTTCGCATAGCCGTCAAGAAGGTCAAGAAAAGGGATTGTCGATGCGGAGGTTCTCGATCTCCTGCCCGTTCTGGAGGTCCTCGCTGTAGAGCACGCTGCACTGGCTCTGCAGGGCGGCAGCGACTATAAGACAGTCATACCAAGACAAGCGATATTTTCCCGCGATGTGCATCGCTTCGACGTACAGAGCAGGGGAGGAGTGAACCGCCAGTAGCGGGCGAAACACGGTGATCAAATATTGCTCGGCCTCGGCCACGTTCATCGGGTGCTGGAAACGCCTGAACGCAACGTTGAAGAACTCCTGCACCACCTGGTAGCTGACGAGTCCGTCGCCCGTGTCCACGGCCCGTCGGATCAGTTGCGTCGCTCGCTTCGCTTTGGCGGGCGATCTTGTGTCGAAAGCGTACACAAAGATGTTTGTGTCGAGGAAGAATCTACCGCTCATTCATCTCGTCCCGGGTATAGGGCCCTGACGAACGCACGTGGCGAAGACGGCGCATCAAGGCATCGACGGCGGCCCCTCCACCGGCTTGTGCCGCGTACTGCTCCAGCCATTCTCGAAAAGCCGCGTTCAGCGTCTTGTGTTGTGCCCTCGCCACCAGCCGCGCCTGCTCGATAAGGCTTTCGTCCGCGCTTAATGTTATGTTTTTCATACGAATACAGTGTACACTATTTCAGTGTGCTATTAAAGCTACTGCGGCGTCGGTGGCCACTCCTGTGACACCCCCGCGAACAGGCTGACTGTCTTCTCCAGCCGCTTGCTTCCATCGTGCACTGCGATCTTGTGCGGCTTGCCGGGCTCATAGCCATCCCACAGCGAGACGCAGGCGTAGACACCATCTTTGCGCAGGGCGTAAAACGTCATGTCCATGAAGCGGAGGCGGTCCATATCGCCGTTGTAGTTGCGCACGATGCGCTTCAGAGCATCCATGCCGGCATCGAAGGGCGACATGCCGTGGCGCATGTTCTCCACAATTGTATGCGCTCCCACGACCTTGATGTTCTCTTCCCCACTTCCTGTTGCGCCGGCTGAACCAACATCCTGGTCGGTATAGCAGCCGGCCCCGATGATGGGAGAATCGCCAACGCGTCCTGGTAGCTTCCAGGCCAGGCCGCTGGTCGTGGTGCTGCCGGAAATCTCTCCCTTTTCATTCAGCGCGGAACAATGGATGGTCCCGGTGGGGGGAAACAAGACTTTGTGGATCGCCACCATGCGCTGCTCCGGCTCAATTCCGATGTCTGCAGCCACTTGCTTCATACGCTCGATGCGGCGCTCGAAATCATCGGCGTGAGGCGCCGCCGGCAGTCGCTTGTGCCAGTCAGGACTGGACAATCCCGGCCCCCACCAGTCGGAATGGGTCTCCTTCCACAGCAACCAGATCTTGCGGGAGTGTTCGGTCAGCAGGTTCTCGCGGGGAAAACCCTGGGCCACGGCAAAGCGCTCGGCGCCCTCTCCCACCAGCATTACATGTCCGGTGTGCTCCATCACCGCCCGGGCCACCTGTGAAACATTCTTGATATTGCGCACGCCGCCGACCGAACCGGCGCGCCGCGTGGGACCGTGCATGCAGCAGGAGTCGAGTTCCACCATGCCTTCTTCGTTAGGCAACCCACCCAGTCCGACGCTGTCGTCGTTGGGATCGCTCTCGGGGCCTTTCACCACTCTCAGGGCGGCCTCGAGCGTATCGCCACCGTTTTTCAGAAATGCGAAGGCGTCGTCGAGATAATCGAATCCGTTGGCCGCGCTGATGATAATCGGACGCTTGCCGGCCGCAGCGGCCGCCTCGGCTTTGTCTGGCTTCTTCCGCTCTTCTCCCTCCAGCCCCAACGACACAGCTCCCACCACGGCGGTAGAGAGAAAATCCCGGCGCGAAAAGGCCATTTGCGGTCCTCCATAATGTGACGGAAGTTGTTAGAACTGGAGAGGATAACATGTCCTGCTGAGCAGGAACCGGCCACGGATTTCTCGGATCAGATCCAAGAGAACCATCGCGCAAATCCCCGTGAAGCCGCGGCTGGAAGAATTCCTTACGAGGCCGCGGCTATTTCTCGCTTTTTCCGGCTGGAACGGAAACGCAACAGCGCGGCGATGCCGCCCACATTCTCGAACTCGGGCTCATCCTTTACGTACACCAGCTCAACGTCGCGACGGATGGCCGCGGGGACTAGGGCCTCACACACATCTTCCAATTTCTGTGTGCCCCGTCCACACACCGGGCAATAGCGCACCATGTGCGCATCAAGATGGCCGCAGCTCGGGCATTCGACCGCGTGCGCCGTGTACTTTTCAACCATCAGCAAGGTCTGCACTTCCCCCATTTCGAGCGAACGCAGCACCCGGCGCAGGCCGGTCACGCCGCGCCCGTTGCTCCGGGCCTGGCCCAGGGCTTCACGCACCAGTTCATGCCGGTGTTGAGTGAGCGAATCTCGCAACATGCGTTCGCCCTGCTCGCGCACCTGCTCTTCGCTGACTTTACCTACGTCAGCTGCGAAGCGCCCCAGCAACCGCCGCCTGACGTAAGGGTGAAGGTGGGCCTCGAAGTCATGCCAATGGATGTCCGGACATCCGATGATGAACTGGTCAAAAGCTCCCTTTTCCAGTCCCTGTTTCAGGACCTCCGCCACGTTCTTGAAATGGTGCAGGACCTCGTCGTTCACACTGCGTTCGGCATGGCCGGCATCGTAACCCAGAAAGCCGTCGCCGCGGCCGCGCCGGGACAGAGTATGGAAAAGGGCCTCCTGCTCCCTGACTTCATCGAGATGCAGATCAAAAAATCGCGCCCGGTGACGATCCAGAATGGCCACTCGCAAGCGCGGCTGCCGGCCCAGAACCACGGCCAGTTCGTTGAGGTGGAAGCGACGGTTGACGAACAGTTGAGTCTTCGCAAATTGGGGCGGCAAGTCGAATTCGCGCCAGATGCTCTGGCCGCCACAGGCAAACACCGCCTTGGCCCGGGCGTGATTGCCTTGCCAGTCCGCGGTGAGGTCGAGGATTCGTTGTAGATCACTCCGGGCACAGCCATTGCGGCCGTTTTTCTCGGCCTCGCGCAGAGCCTGGCGAACCAGGTCCTTGGCCAGGATGGCCTGCTCGCGGTGCGATTTGTCGCTGGGCCGGGCGGGCTGAAAATAGAAGCTGATCGCGCAATCCGCTCCACTGCCCTGAAATTCCGCCAGCTCACGGATGTCTTCGCGGGTGATCATTTCAATCTCTCCTGAATGCGACAGAACGAACACGCTGCCGCAGAAATCAGTCGGTACCCGTGCTCTGGAGCGTTCTTTTCTGGAATCGATTGGCGATCGGTGGTGAGCGCCGCAAGTGTTCCCGGGCGGCGATGATGGAGGCGTGGATCGACTCCGGCTTGCGATCGGTGATGGCAGAGATCTCTGCCACTGAAAATCCTTCGACCGTATGCAGAATGAACGCCTCGCGGTCGCGCGGCCGGGTGGCCGCCAGGGCACCCTCCACTAGCCGGTTTATCTCGTCCGACGAGGCGATGTCCTCCGGTGTGGAGGCGCGGCGGTCAGCGATCATGCTCTCCCGGGTCAGGGTTTCATCCGGCTGATGAAACTGAAGTTCGGGCTCGTCGCTGGCTCGCACGTTAGGCATGCGCGCCGAATCTTCCAGGTGGACCGAGACCACGTTGTCGCAGCTCCGCGCCTGCAGGTCGCCGATGGCATGGATCGCCAGCCGGTACAACCACGGCTCCAGGGCCAGCTTCTCGGGCTTATCTCCGCCATCGCCCAAAGCGCCGGCGATGACCTCGTCAATCACTTCGTCCTTGGTGACGGAACCGGGGACCATCTGCTCGGCGGCCTCGCGAAAATACAACTCACGCTCGACAAAAAGCTCCAGGCGCGAGAGATTCGCATTCACGTAACAGCGTATATCTTCGGCGGACACGGTCGATGGACGAACCGACGCCAGGGTTTGCTCGAACGGGACCTGCGCTTCGGACCGGGACCTTTCCGACCGGCGCCGCGTCCACTTGTGCGAACTCCTCAGCAACGCTTTGTGTCGGGTGGTCTGTTGCAGCAGATCGTCGAAGGTAATCTTGATCGCCGCCACCGCCGTTGGGGCTGAGCGCTGTGCCGCCAATTGGCCCGAGGGCAGGCGCAGGTTCAAGGACACAGTTACCCCCTTGCGCGGAGAGGGTTGCTCCAAAACGCCCTTCAGATGGAGCAGTTCGGGTCGAAAAACCTGTAGCCGCTTGCGCAGCTTTTCCACCAGGTGATTGATTTCCTTTTCGAGGTCAGGGGTTTTACGCAGCTTATAGCTGATATGGACATTCATGCCAAGCCTCAGAACACGGGTAGCGGGTCCCGTGAAGCTCTATTCGTCCTTACAAGCCGATTCTACACCTCCAGGGGAAAGGGAAAGACGAAAAGTCGGATCAATTACGACGATTTGTCCGCCATGAATTGATCAAGATTGGAACTAAAGAGCCATTCCGCGTCGGAGGGCCGAGTGTTAAGATTAATGAATAGCCAAAATGGTGAAACGCGGGACGCGGCTTTCTCGTAACCAGTAGGTATGGCCAGCTCTCTTTGTGACCATTGGCCCGGGCCCCCTTCGAGCCATTCTGCGTGAGTTGAAATGTCCTTCGACAATTTCCAGAGACTCTGTTGAACCTTCCACCGCGCTACACCGCGACGGTGACTGACGTTTCGGTGCGCGTAACCGGCCGGTACAAGGTGTCGCGCTCCACCGGTTCCCGGCCCGCTTCCCGGATCAGGCGAACCAGGTCCTGGCGGCGCATGCCTTGCGGAGTAGTGGCGCCGGCATCGTGGTAGATTTTTTCTTCGATCACGGTCCCATCTATGTCGTCGGCGCCAAAGCGCAGCGCGATCTGCGCGATCTTCGGGGTCATCATCTGCCAGTAGGCTTTGATGTGCGGGAAATTATCCAGCACCAGACGGCTGATGGCGATCTGCTTGATGTCGAGCATGCCGCTGGTCTTGGGCAGATGTTGCAGCGGCGTGTTATCGGGATGGAAGGCCAGGGGAATGAAGGTCTGGAAGCCGTGAGTCTCGTCCTGCAGCGCCCGAAGTTTGAGCAGGTGGTCAACCCGGTCTTCGTCGTTTTCCACGTGACCGTAAAGCATGGTGGCGTTCGACTTCAATCCGATCTGATGCGCCAGCTTGGCCGTATCCAGCCACTGATCGCCGTCGATCTTGTGGTCACAAATAATGTGGCGCACCCGGTCGGCAAAAATCTCGGCGCCGCCGCCGGGCAGTGAATCCACTCCCGCGGCTTTCAATTGCTCCAGGGTCTCCCGAATCGAGAGCTTAGCCCGCTTCGACAGATACGCCACCTCGACCATGGTGAAGGCCTTGAGGTGCACTTGCGGAAAACGCTGCTTGAGCCCTGAAATCAGGTCGAGAAAATACTGGAATGGCAGATCAGGATGCAAGCCGCCGACGATGTGAAACTCCGTGACTGCCTCGCTGTAACCCGAAGCGGCCGTCTCGAAAGCTTCTTCCAGCGCCATGGTGTAGGCGCCCGGGGTGTCTTTCTTGCGGCCGAAAGCGCACAACCGGCAAGCGGCCACGCAAACGTTGGTCGGGTTCAGATGGCGGTTGACGTTGAAATACGTCTTGTCGCCGTGCATGCGTTCGCGGACATAGTTTGCCATCCAGCCCACCGCCAGAATATCGTTGGTACGGTAGAGGGCGAGGCCGTCATCCGCACTGAGTCGCTCCCCCGCCACAACCCGGTCGTGGACTGGCTCCAGCCGGGCATCGTCAGTCTGGAAGGAATGCATGGTAAGCATCGCCTTAATGATAGCATCCGGCTACTTCTTCAGCAGCAGATCTCCGGCGATGAAAAGGAAGAACACAATTGAGATCACTCCATTCATGGTGAAAAACGCCGCATTCAGCCTGGACAGATTGTCAGACGACACCAGGGAGTGTTCATACGCCAGAAGCAGCGCTACCACGATCACACCGATCACGGCCAGTTTGCCCAGTCCGAAGGCCACTACCAATCCCATCAGCAGGACCAGCATCAGCAGGTGGAAGAAGCGCGCAATCCAGAGCGCGCGCCCGATTCCAAAGTAGCGCGGAATGGAGTGCAGGCCCGCCTCGCGATCGAATTCGTAATCCTGACAGGCATACAGCACGTCAAAACCAGCCACCCAAAACGTGACCGCGGCGGTAAGCAGGAGAATGCGTGGATCAAATGATCCGCGTACCGCGATCCAGGCGGCGGATGGAGCAATGCCCAGCGCCAAGCCCAGGACCAGGTGCGACCAGCGGGTAAAGCGTTTGGTGTAGGAGTAAAGCAACACTACAGCCAGCGCGACGGGAGAGAGCAGCAGCGCCAGGTGGGTCAGGCGGGAAGCGGCCAGCACAAACACCGCGCAGGAGCAGGCCACGAAGGTCGCGACAAATGCAGGGGTCAGAGTCCCGACCGGCAAGGCCCGGGTTTGGGTACGCGGATTGGCCGCATCAATGGAAGCGTCGGCCAGTCGGTTAAACGCCATGGCGGCGGAGCGCGCCGCGATCATGGCCACGATGATCCATAGCAACTGCTGTCCCTGGGGCAAGCCATTCGCCGCCAGCATGGCGCCGCACAAGGCAAAAGGGAGCGCAAAAACCGAATGCTCCCACTTGATCATTTCGAGCGTAACCCGCAGATTGCGCAGCAGAGCCACGCCAGAATTGTAAAGCATCTGTGTAGGTCGGACACTCCTCTCCGATACACCTGCGGAGTCTCAAACCGGGCTCCCACCGCTGATCAACGGCACAAACCGGCAGCCTTCCCGCAGGACAACCATCGCCTTCCCGTCCTGCTTGCGGACCAGTTGCAACTCCTGCGCCTCGGGCGGTCCTACCGGAATGATCATGCGCCCGCCCTCGCGTAACTGCTCAAACAGTGCAGGCGGAACCTGTGCCGCCGCTGCCGAGACAACGATGGCGTCGAACGGAGCGTATTCTGCCAGGCCCTGGCTGCCGTCGCCGGTCACCACGATGACATTGTCCAATCCGAGGCGAGAAAGAGTGCCTGCCGCCTGCTGCGCCAGCTCGGGATGACGTTCCACCGAGTAAACGTGCTTTGCAAGCTGGGTCAGCACGGCCGTCTGATAGCCGGAGCCGGTTCCGATCTCGAGCACTTTCGAGGAGGGATCCAGCTGCAGCAGGTCCAGCATAAGAGCAACGATGTAGGGCTGCGAAATCGTCTGCCCTGCTGCGATGGGAAGGGGATGGTCTTCGTAGGCCTGATCGCGGTAGCGCGCCTCCACGAATTCGTGCCGCGGGATGCGCGCCATCGATTGCAGCACCCGCTGGTCGCGGATGCCGCGAGCACGCAGCTGGGTCTCCACCATGTGCTGGCGTTCGACCGCGAAGCGATCCGGCTTGAGTTCGGTAACCATCGCGGCTCCAGAATACTCCTCGCACCAGCCATGCTGTGGTGGCTGGGCTGGTGTCGTCGCGGGCGACTCGCCCGCGGCTTCTGCGGAATCTTCCTCCGCAAATCCGC
>JBARIF010000590.1:0-2420 GCA_049799615.1 Terriglobales bacterium | reverse complement strand
GCGCTCGACTGGGCGGACCCGGGCGTCCGCCCATACGTGGTTCTTGGTTAGCCGGCGCTGCCGGCGGTGGCCGTCTTGGCTTGCGCCGGTTTGTCAGCCAGCATCTTGCGGATTTTGCGCCGCAGATCGGCCGGCGTGAAGGGCTTCTGGATGAAGGACACACCCGGAATCAGCATGTCTGAGCGGACGAACTCGCCGCTGTATCCGGTCATGTAAAGGATTTTTATTCCTGGGCGAAGTTCGCGGACCTGTTTGGCCAGAGCGGGGCCGTTCATTCCGGGCATGATGACGTCCGTGACCAGCAGATCGATCACGCCTTTTTGCTGATTGACGATGCGTAACGCTTCCTGGCCCTGGGGCGCCGACAACACGTTGCAGCCGGAGGCGCTCAAGGCCCCGCAGATTAGCTCGCGCAACGGTTCCGCGTCTTCCACCACGAGCACAGTCTCTCCCGAGAACACAGGTTCGGCGGGGTTGTCTTTACCAGGCTCGACCGCGGCTCCCGCCTGGATTTCAGCGGGAAGGAATATCTGGAAGGATGATCCGCGCCCCAGCGTGCTCTGGACTTCAATGCAGCCGTTGCTCTGCTTCACGATTCCGTAAACCGTGGCCAGGCCCAGCCCCGTTCCCTTGCCTACAGCTTTCGTGGTGAAGAAAGGTTCGAATATACGCGCCTGGGTTTCGGGGTCCATGCCGGTGCCGGTGTCGGTCACTTCCAGTAGCACAAAGCGGCTGGGTGACGCGCCGGGGCCCGCTTGAGCGTCCACCCTCTCGACATTTTTGGTCTGAATGCGCAGGCTGCCGCCGTGGGGCATGGCGTCGCGCGCGTTGACTACGAGATTCAGGACAATCTGTTCGATCTGCCCGGGGTCGGCTTTCACCCGGTCCAGCTGCGGATCCAGCACGAACGAAAATTCGATGTTCTCCTTGATCAGCCGCCGCAGCATCTTGTCGAGAGCGCCGACCGTCTGATTGATATTCAGGACTACGGGCTCGACCACCTGCTGCCGGCTCAACATCAGAAGCTGGCGAGTGAGCGAGGCGGCGCTGTTGCCGGCCTGCTTGATCTGCTCCAGGCTCCGGCGATCCGCCTCGGGCACGTCGGCGCGCTCGAGCAGCAGATCGCTGTAGCCGTTGATCACGGCGAGCAGGTTGTTGAAGTCGTGAGCTACGCCGCCCGCAAGCAGACCGATGGCTTCCATTCGTTGCGATTGCTGCAGAAGTTTTTCCGACCGGGCCAGAGCATCCTGGGCAAGCCCCTTTTCGGACTCGGCGCGGTTGAGCACAAAGGCCAGAATCCACACCAGGGTCATGAACAAAACGATCTGGACAACCACCAGGCATGCGATGTTCAGCCGCACGTCGCTCGAAAATAATCGACTGTGGATGCACGTGGCGCCAAGCAGCGCGGGAACGATCGCCGTCACCGGCAACACTCTGCGTGCCAGCCAGCCGCCCGGGTAGGAGCTGGTAAGCACCCCCATCAGGCCCAGGTCCGCCCGACAAAACAAGAGGGAAAGAGAACCGATCAGAAATCCGGCGCCGGTGTGAAGCGCCATCGAGGTGTACTCGATTGAGCCGTAAAGCGGGGGCACACCGTACAGGTATCCGACAATGGCGAAAAGGGCGCTCAGTCCGGTAACCGCAGCCAGACTCTGGGACAGTTTGGCTTGCTTCTCGGAGAAGGCCAACAGCAGGACGCTCAAGCCGGCAATAAAAAGGTTGAAGGCGGTAATGTGGGCCATCCTGCCGGGATAGGACAGTTGCACGACATCCTTGAACAGTAACTGGTCGATCCCGAGATTGGCGTGGAACACATATTCGGCCAAGGTGAGCAGTCCAACCAGGCTCACCAGTGCGGCAGAAGCCGCACACCACACTTGCGAGCCGCGAGTCTTTTTGGACGGGGTCAGCGGGAAAAGGGCCAGGCCGAGAAACAGGAAGCCGATGGCCGTGTTCGGCTTCATGGGAATCCGCCAGGGCAGAACGGTAGTGAGGAATCCCGCATTCCAAAGCCAGCCGAGCAGCACCAGGCTTCCCAGGAGCATTAACAGAATAGCGCCGAGGCGGGCGATGGTCCGGTAGGTCGTGTATGGATCCTGGCTCATGGCAAGGAGTCGCAATCGGTTGCGCGCAAGAGTCAGCTAAACGAGATTCCAGCCGGGCCGGGGATTGCCCTGGGTGCGCACACTACCCGTTCATAGTGTCTATAACAGGGGCAGCAGGGAAAGAGTACAAAAGTAACGCAAAACCACAAACCGCGTGGGTGGCCTACTCAAGCCCGGTTTTGGCTTGAGTGGGGATGTTTACAGGTCACAGCCTTAGTGATGGGGACTGACACGTTTTGGACGAGAGGGAGAGACGGGTCGAGATTGAGTCAGGATGGACAGCAAGAAAACGCAAATGAGCGGCAGCAAGAC
>JBARIF010000589.1:0-2463 GCA_049799615.1 Terriglobales bacterium | reverse complement strand
CCCTGGAGCACCATCCGACCCTGGACCGTCCTGACCAGCGGTCTCTAGTCTGCTAAGGCCTCGCACCGATCACATCGGTGCGGCGCCACACCTGCTACAATCCTTGCGGTTTTGGACTAACCTGCATCGCTAAGAGCTAGGAGCTAAGAGCTAGTGGCTGATTCCACGAAGTACGACGTAATCGTAATCGGCGGAGGCCATAACGGCTTGGTCAACGCCGCCTACCTGGCCCGCGCCGGGAAGAAAGTCTTAGTGCTCGAGCGCCGCTATGTGCTCGGAGGCGCGGCCGTCACCGAGGAAGTTTTCCCTGGCTTCAAGTTTTCCGTCTGCTCCTACGTGGTATCGCTCCTCAGACCGGAAATTATTCGTGACCTCGATCTCCCCCGGCACGGCCTGGAAATCCTTCCGCTCGACGGCACGTTTACGCCCATGCCCAGCGGCGATTACCTGTGGCGCGTAAACGACCACGGCAAAACCCACCGCGAGATCGCCCGTCACTCCAAGCTCGACGCCGAAGCTTACGACGAATTCGGCAAGGCGATGCAGGCCATGTGCCGCTTCGTAAAGCCGATCCTGAGCATGGTTCCGCCCGATCCGGCAACGCTCAATCCCAAGGAACTGATGAAGCTGCTGTTCATCGGCCGCCGCTTTCAGGGCATGACCAACGAGGACAAATACAACCAGGTGCAGTTGATGACTATGAGCGCCATCGACTTCCTGGACCAGTGGTTTGAAACCGATGTGCTCAAGGCCACGATGTCAGCCTCGGGCATCATCGGGACGTTCCTCGGCGTGCGCTCGCCGGGAACCGCTTACGTTCTGCTGCATCACTACATGGGAGAAATTGACGGCGCCTTCCGGTCCTGGGGATTTGCCCGGGGCGGCACGGGTGCTATTTCGAACGCGATTGCCGATGCCGCCCGCGAAGCTGGGGCTGAAATCCGCACCAAGGCCGCAATCGCGCAGATCATCGTGAAGCACGGCAAAGCCAAGGGAGTAGTACTCTCCGACGGCGATGAAATCTATGCCGACATCATCTCGTCGAGCGTCGATCCCCGGCTGACCTTCACGAAGTTTCTCGAAGCGGGCACGCTGCCCGCGGAATTTCTGGAAGACGTGAACCGCTACAAGTATCGCGGCTCTTCGGGCAAGGTGAACCTGGCGCTCGATGCGCTGCCGAACTTCAAGGCCATACCCGGCCCGGGCGCTCACCTGCGCGGCGCGATTTCTATATCCCCCAGCGTTGAATACATGGAGCGCGCTTACGACGATGCCAAGTACGGCAACTTCTCCCGCCGTCCTTACATTGACATGGTGATTCCCACGCTGACCGACCCATCGGTCGCGCCCCCCGGCAAACACATCATGTCCTGCTTCGTGCAGTATGCGCCCTATAAACTGCGTCCGGGGCTCAACTGGGACGATCAGAAAGAAGCGTTCGGCGATAACGTGATCAACACCATCGCCGAGTACGCGCCCAATATCAAAGACATCATCCTGCATCGCCAGGTGGTCACGCCCCTCGACCTCGAACGCGAGTTCGGCTTGAGCGAAGGCAACATCTTCCAGGGCGAACTTTCCCTGGAACAGCTTTTCTTCCTGCGGCCGGTGCCGGGCTGGGCGCAATTTCGCACTCCGATCAAGAACCTGTACATGTGCGGATCCGCCACTCATCCCGGAGGCGGCATCATGGGCGGCCCGGGCAGGCTGGCGGCCCTTGAAATCCTGAAAGACTTCAAGGGGGCGGCCTAAGCATGTCTCGAAAAGCGAACCTGCCTGGGCAACGCGACGTCGTCATCATTGGCGGCGGCCACAACGGGCTGGTCACCGCCTTCTACCTGGCCAAGTCCGGCTACAAGCCGCTGGTGCTGGAGCGCCGCGCTCAGCCTGGCGGCGCAGCCATCACCGAAGAATTCCATCCCGGCTTTCGCTGCTCCACGCTCGCACACTCGGCAGGGCCGCTGCGGCGCGACATCGTGCGAGCCATGCAGTTGGAGAAGCACGGCCTGAACATGATCAAGACGGACGTCGCGGTGACCTCTCTGTCACCCGACGGCCGGGCTCTCATTCTTTACAACGACGCCGAAAAAGCCGCCCAGGGTATCGCGGAGTTCTCCCAGAAGGATGCGACCAGGTATCCCCAGTTCCAGTCTTCGCTCGCGAAGATGGGCCGCGTCATTGGCAAGGCGCTTACCCTGGTCCCACCTGACATCGACAATCCCAGCTCAGGCGATCTGTGGGGAATGCTCAATACCGGACGCGCACTCCGCAAACTGGGCCGGCGCGACATGTACCGCCTGCTGCGCTGGGGACCGATGGCGGTGGCCGATCTGGTAGCGGAATATTTCGAGACGGAACTGCTGCGCGCCACCATCGCGGCACGCGGAATCTTCGGAACATTCCTGGGTCCGTGGTCCGCCGGCAGCAGCCTGGTGCTGCTGATCCGCGCCGCCGGCGACGAAC